>JACDGG010000192.1 GCA_013815355.1 Solirubrobacterales bacterium | reverse complement strand
TCGGCGTCCTCGCCGCGGCGGCCTTTCTCGCGCTGCAGCGGGTGTATTTCGTCGGCACCGACGAACGCGGCCTGGTCACGCTGTTTCGCGGCCTGCCCCTGCGCCTGCCCGGCGGCATCTCGCTCTACAGCAGCGACTACGTCTCCGGCGTCAGCGCATCCACGCTCACGCCGCAGCGCCGCCGCACGCTGCTCGATCATTCGCTGCGCTCCGAAGGCGACGCGGCGTCGCTGATCCGAAGCCTCGAACTGGGGCAGCTCGAATGAGGCGCGCGCCGTGAACCGTCCGATCCTGCGCCTCTACGGCTTCGTCGTCGTGCTCTTCCTCCTGCTCGTCGCCTTCACCTCACGCTGGACGGTGTTCGAAGCCTCCTCGCTGCGCGCGAACGCGTTCAACGCGCGGCCGCTGCTCGAGCAGGAACGGATCGACCGCGGCCCGATCCTCGCCGCCGACGGCTCGGTGCTCGCGCGCAGCGTTCGACGCTCAAGCGGCTCCTACGAACGGACCTACCCGACCGGTGGGGAGTTCGCGCATGCCGTCGGCTACGACTACTTCACGACTCTCGGCAGAACGGGCCTCGAGAGCTTTCGCAACACGCAGCTGAACGGGCAGAACATCAGCAATCTGCAGAGCCTCCTCGACCAGCTGCAGGGCAAGAAACCGCGCGGCGAGAAGGTCATAACGACGCTTGACCCGCGCGCCCAGCGGGTCGCAAACGCGGCACTCGCAGGACAAAAGGGCGCCATCGTCGCGCTCGAACCGCGCAGTGGCGCGGTCACCGTGATGGCCTCGAGCCCGGGCTATGACCCCAACTCGCTGCGCTCGGCCGCTACCGCCGCGAACATCATCAACGACCCCTCCGCGCGCTTGGTCAACCGTGTGACCCAGTTCGGCTACGCCCCCGGGTCAACCTTCAAGGTCCTCACGGCCACCGCCGCGATCGACAGCGGCGCCTTCACACGCGAATCGACGGTCAGCGGACGAAACGACATCCCGATCTCCGGAGTGCCGCTGCAGAACGACGCCAACGAGAGCTTTGGCGACATCACGCTCACCCAGGCGCTCGCCAAATCCGTCAACACCGTCTGGGCGCAGGTCGCCGAGCGCCTCGGCAAGGCGACGCTCGCGCGCTACATGCAGCGCTTCGGCTTCGACCGCAAGCCCGAGCTCGACTACCCCTCCACGCAGATGTCCAGCAGCGGCGAGTATCTCGGTGCACGGCTTCTCTCGCCGACCAGCTCGCGCGTCGACGTGGGACGCATGGGGATCGGCCAGGACAAGCTGAAAGTCACCGCGCTGCAGATGGCTGAGGTCGCCGCTGCCGTGGCCAACGGCGGGCGCCTGATGGTCCCGCATATGACCAACCGCATCGTCGACTCCGACGGGCGCACCGTGCAGCGGATCGCACCGCGCGAACAGGCGCGCGTGATGAAGCCCTCCACCGCCTCCGCCGTGACCGCGATGATGGAAGCGGTGGTCAACGAAGGAACCGGCACCTCGGCCCAGATCCCCGGCGTGCAGGTGGCCGGCAAGACGGGCACCGCCGAGACTCAGATCGGCAACACGATCAACAACGTCTGGTTCATCGCCTTCGCGCCCGCCGCCGCTCCGCGCGTGGCGGTCGCCGTGACTCTGCAGGGGGTTCCCGGCCAGGGCGCCGCGTTCGCCGCGCCGGTCGCCAGAGAAGTGATCGAAAGGCTCCTCCATGATTGAGCCGGAGACGATCATCGACGGGCGCTACCGCGTGATCTCGCGCCTCGGCTCGGGGGGCATGGCCGACGTCTACCTCGCCCAGGACCAGCTGCTCGGCCGCGAGATGGCCGTCAAGGTGCTCCACCACCACTTCGCCGAAGACCAGGAGTTCGTCGAGCGTTTCCGCCGCGAGGCCTCCAGCGCCGCGGCGCTCTCGCACCCGAACATCGTCGGCATCTTCGACCGCGGCGAGTGGAACGGCACCTACTACATCGCGATGGAGTACGTTGCCGGGCGCTCGCTGAAGGCGATCGTGCGCGAGGACGGTCCGCTGGCGCCCGCGGCGGCGATCGACATCGTCGTGCAGATCCTGCGCGCCGCCCGCTTCGCGCACCGCCGCGGCGTGATCCACCGCGACCTGAAGCCCCACAACGTGATCCTCGACGAGGAGGGACGCGCTCGCGTCACCGATTTCGGCATCGCCCGGGCCGGCGCCTCGGACATGACGATGACCGGCTCGATCATGGGCACCGCGCAGTACCTCTCTCCGGAGCAGGCACAGGGCTACAACGTCAGCAGCGCCTCCGATCTGTACTCGGTCGGCGTGATCCTCTATGAGCTCTTGACGGGCGTAGTGCCCTTCGAGGGCGAGACGGCCGTCGCGATCGCCTTCAAGCAGGTCTCCGCCACGCCGCGTGCGCCGAGCGAGCTGCAACACGGCATACCCGCCTCGCTCGACGCGGTCGTGTTGCGCGCGCTGGCCAAGGACCCGGCAGCGCGCTACGCCGACGCCGACGAGCTGATCGCGGCGCTGCAGCGCGAGCGCGAGGCGCTTCCCGTCCACGCCGGCGCGCCCGTCACGAGCGCCTACGACGGGCACCACACCTCCGAGCACCATCCCGCGGCCGGCGCGCTGCTGCTGGCCCCGGCGGTCGTGGAGGAGTACGCGCCGCCGGACCCCGAGCGCCGCCGCCGCGCGCTGTGGTGGGGGCTCGGCGTGCTCGCGCTCGCGGCCGTCGCGGTGCTCTTGATCCTGCTTCTCCAGCCCGCCGAGATGGTCAGAGTTCCCGACGTCACCGGGCGCAGCGAACAGGCGGCCGGTGCGAGCCTGCGCCGCGCAGGCCTTGACCCGGTGCCCTCGCTGGCCCCAAGCACGACGGTGCCGACAGGCCTCCTCATCAGCCAATCTCCGCGCGCCGGTGCGCGCGTCGAAAAGGGCTCGCGGGTGAGCATCGTCGTCTCGCGCGGGCCCGAGAGCGCAGCCCTGATCAGCGTCGCGGGACTGACCGGCGGGCAGGCGAGCGCGAAGCTGCGCGCAGCCGGCTTCAAGGCCACGACGAAGCGCCAGCCGAGCACGAGCGTGCTCGCGGGACGCGTGATCAGCACCGAACCTTCGGCGGGCACCGAGGTGCAGGTGGGCAGCACGGTCACGTTGATCGTCTCGAGCGGTCCCGCGCCCGTGCACGTCCCCGACGTCCTCGGCCAGTCCCAGAGCGCCGCCGAAGCGACGCTGACAAACGCCGAACTCGCGACCGGCACCGTCACCGAGAGGGTTTCGAGCACGCAGCAGCCCGGTACCGTGCTCGCGCAGTCGCCGAGCACCGGGAGCTCCGTGCACGCCGGCGAGAAGGTCGACCTCGTCGTCGCCGTGGCCCCCAAGGAAACGGCGATCCCGAACGTCGTGGGCCAGAACGAGACGACCGCAGCCGCGGCGCTGGGCAAGGCCGGGTTCACGCCCAAGACGACGCCTGAAACCGTCAGCGAACAGGCGCAGGTGGGGATCGTGCTGGCGCAGAAGCCCGCCGCTGGAACGAACGCGACCAAGGGCGCCACGGTGACGCTGACCGTGGGCGTGCTCGGCACTCCGACGACGCCAACCACCACGACGACCACCACGACCACCACGCCGCCCACGCCCACGCCCACGCCGCCGGCGGGCGGCGGGTGAGCGTGAGCGCGCAGACGCAGGCGCCGCTGGAGGTGCTCGTCCTCGCCGGGGGACGCTCCTCCGAGCGCGAGGTCTCGCTGGCCTCGGGCGCCGCCATCCGCGAGGGGCTGCTCGCCGGGGGCCATCGCGTCGTCTCGATCGAGATCGGCCGCGACGGGCGCTGGCGCCGCGACGGCCAGGAGCTGAGCGTCACTCCGGGCGGTGGCCTGCTGGGAGCCGATGTGGTGTTTCCCGTGCTGCACGGTCCCTACGGCGAGGACGGCACCGTCCAGGGCCTGCTCGAGATGCTCGACGTCGCCTACGTCGGCGCCGGCGTAGCCGCTTCGGCGGTGTGTCTCGACAAGGTCCTCTTCAAGGAGCTGATGTCGACCGTGGCGATCCCGCAGGTGAACTACCGCGGGGTGCGCGCCGCGCGCTTTGAAGCTGATCGCGCTGGGGTGCTCGCCGAGCTCGCAGCACTCGGGCTGCCGGTGTTCGTCAAGCCCGCGCATCTCGGCTCCTCGGTGGGGATCGTCAAGGTCAGCGAGGCCGCGGCGCTCGAGGGCGCCCTGCGGAGCGCCTTCACTCACGACGGGCTCGCAATCGTCGAGGCGCTCGGCAGCGGCGTCGAGGTCGAGTGCGCCGTGCTCGAGTCGCCCGTCGGCGCCGATGAGACGGGCGCATGGGCCTCCGCTCCGGGCGAGATCCTGATCGAGGGCGAGTGGTATGACTACGCCGCCAAGTACACCCTGGGCGCGATGGAGCTGCGCGTGCCCGCGGGCATCTCGCCCGCCGCACTGCAGCGCGTCAAGGAGCTCGCCGTGCAGAGCTTTCAGGTCAGCGGCTGCGAGGGCCTGGCGCGCGTCGACTTCTTCGTCGACGGCGAGCGCGTGCTCGTCAACGAGCTCAACACGATGCCGGGCTTCACGCCCACGAGCGTCTACGCCAAGCTGATGGCGGCCTCCGGCGTGCCCTACCCGGAGCTGCTCGAGCGCCTCTGCCGCCTTGCGCTCGCACGCCACGGGTCCCACCGGGCGCGCCTGCACTGATCCCCGCGGGAGCGCCTAGCGGAACAGCGTCAGCTCGGCGATCGTCGCCGACTGCCGGGAGGGCGGCAGTGCGATCATCCACATCAGGTAATAGCGGTGGCGCGCCCCGTGCAGGCGAAGCGGGATGCGTTCGCCGCTGTGCACGCGCGCGCTCGCGCCGACGGGTCCCTGCCAGCCGCGTTGCATGAGCGGCTTGGAGGCGCCGTAGGGGTCGGAGAGCTCGAGCCGGTCTGCGACGTACACCTGCACCGCGAAGCCCGGCGTCGGCGTCTGGATGGCGATCGCCTTGCCGACGACGCCCGGAGCGGCGTCGAGATAGATGCCGAGGCCGACGCCGCCGGCCTTCTTCAGCGTCCCTTCGTAGTACTGCTCGGTGCTCCATGTCGTGTTCGGGTCGTTGTCGACGACATTGTCGATCTGGTCGCGGCTTTCCGGACCGGTCCCGAACGGGTTGTAGCCGTGCGCCGCGGTCTGGCTCAGCTGCACCTGCTCGAGGCCGGCGCGCTTGGGCAGATCCGCGGCGGTGCCGGTGCCGCGGTGGGTCTGTTCGGCGAGTGCCAGCAGCACCAGCACGG
>JACDGG010000191.1 GCA_013815355.1 Solirubrobacterales bacterium | reverse complement strand
CAGGCCAGAGCACTAGAACTACTCGACATCAAGCTCGCCGCGTAGACAGAACCCGCCACCCCAAACACGGTCAAATCCCCGCCACCCCGCGAGATTCAGCGGCCCAGCCACAAAAACTTCCGTCTAGAAGGGGTGCCTCAGGCGAGGTGGGAGTCCAGGCGCTCGAGCGCCTGCGCGGTCTGCGCGCGGCCGAAGCCGAGGCGCACGTGGCCGGGCTCGTCATAGACCGTTCCCGGCAGCACAAGCACGCTCGCGCGCTCGGCCGTCTGCTCGCACCACACCGCAACGTCCTCGACGCCGAGCAGGCGCGGAAAGCCGATCGGGCCGGCGCTGGGAGGCACCCATTCCATCAGCTCGGGACGGCGCGCAATGAAGTCCTCGATCAACGGCAGGTTCGCGAGCACGAGCGCGCGGCTGCTCTGCACAAAGTGCTCGGCGTGGCGCAACGCCAGCGCGACGAGCAGTTCGCTGGGCGCGCTCGAGCAGATCGTGGTGTAGAGCTTGATGTCGGTGATGCGCGCGAGCAGCGAGGGATCGCGGCAGGCCAGCCAGCCGATTCGCAGCCCTGGTAGGCCGTGCGCCTTGGAGACCGTCCCGAGCGAGATGCCGCGCTCGTACAGATCGCACACGGCGGGCAGCGTCGCGGCAGGATCGTGCTCGAGGCCGCGGTAGACCTCATCGCCGAACAGAACGATCGAGCGCTCGCGCGCCAGCTCCACGACGCGCTCGAGCACCGTGCGCTCCATCTGCGTGCCGGTCGGGTTGTGCGGGCTGTTGATGTAGATCAACTTCGTCTCCGGGCGCAGCTGCGCTTCGAGAGCCTGCAGGTCGTGCGCCCAGCCGTCCTCGTAGCGTCGCTGCCACAGATCGACCGCGGCTCCCGTGCTGCGCGCCAGCTCGATCGCCGAGCCGTAACAGGGGGCCTCGACGATTGCGTGATCTCCACTGCCGAGCAGCGCGTGGTAGGCGGTGAAGATGCCCTCCTCGGCTGCCGCGAGCGTGAGCACATCCGCGGGTGCCACCTGCTCGTAGAGCGCAGACACCGCCGCCAGCAGCTCCGGCGAGCCCGCGACTTCGGTGTAGCCGAGGCGCATCGCCGACAGCCGCTGCAGCGCGTTTGGCTCGAGCGCGAGCAGCTCGCCGAGGGGACGCGTCTCGCAGTCGCTCGATGAGAGCATCCACTCGGCGCGAAACTCCCAGCGCGCGTAGAAGCGCTCGATCGCGAATGGCCTGATCTGCATCACGCGATGCTAGATCAACCCTCCAAGGCGTGGAGGGGGCGCCTCCGTCGCTAGCCTCACGCCAGACCCGCAGCGCACGGGCTGCGATGATTGCGCCCATGCCATGCCATGCCATGCCATGCCATGCCAGTGCCCCGTGAGCCCTGAAGCGCCGAGCCGATGACGATCAGCGACTACGAGAGCGAGCAGATCGAGAAGGCCAACGCGACGAGCCTGCGTCCCGTCGTCTTCATCCATGGCCTGTGGCTGCTGCCGAGCAGCTGGGAGCGCTGGATGGACCTGTTCGAGGAGGCCGGCTACGTCGCGCTCGCGCCGGGCTGGCCGGACGATCCCAAAAGCGTCGAGGAGGCCAACGCCAACCCCGACCTCTTCGCGCACAAGACCGTCGGAGGAGTCGCCGATCACTTCGCCGAGGCGATCGAGAAGCTCGCGCGAACGCCGGCCGTGGTCGGGCACTCCTTCGGCGGGCTGCTCGCGCAGATCCTCGCTGGACGCGGGCTCGCCGCCGTCACGGTCGCGATCGATCCGGCGCCGTTCCGCGGCGTGCTGCCGCTGCCGATCTCGGCACTGAAGTCCGCCCAGCCGGTGCTCGGCAACCCCGCCGCCGCAGCCGCGCCGTGCCGCTCACCTACGAGCAGTTCCGCTACGGCTTCGCCAACGCGCTCAGCGAACAGGAGGCGCAGGAGCTGTATGACACCTTCGCGGTCCCGGCCGCCGGCGCGCCGCTCTTCCAGGCCGCGAGCGCGAATCTCAACCCGTGGACTGAGGTCAAGGTCAACAGCAAGAACCCCGACCGCGGCCCGCTGCTGATCATCTCCGGCGAGGAGGACCACACGGTTCCGTGGGCGATCGCCAACGCCGCCTACAAGAAGCAGGCGCGCAACGAGGGCGTCACCGAGATCACCGAGATGCCCGGGCGCGGGCACGCCCTGACGATCGACAGCGGCTGGCGCGAGGTGGCCGAGACCACGCTTGAGTTCGTCAAGCGCTTCGTCGCGCCCTGAGCGCCCGCGAGGACGAGCGCTCGCTCCTCAAGCGGTGGTCGGCTGATCCTCGCCTGCGCGCGCGTCGAGCTCGCGCAGGCTCGCCTGCGTGCTTGCGTCGCGCTCCATCTGCGCGTCGCCGAGCGGGTTCACGAGGCCGCGCAGCAACGACATCGCCGCCCAGCGCCGGGGGCGGATGATGCGCGGCGCCCGGCGCTCGATACCTCTGACGATCGCCTCGCCCGCCACCTGCGGCTGGATGCGCTTGCGCAGCGGCTTGGGAAAGGCGCCGAGCATCTCGCTGGCGAGCGGGTCCGCGTCGATCGCGCGGTGAACCATCTCCGTGTCGATGAAGCCGAAGTAGGCCACGCTCGCGCTCGCACCGTGCTGGACGAGCTCCACGCGCAGAGCGCGCCCGAACTGCTCGACGGCCGCCTTGCTCATCGCATACGCGATCGTGCCGATGCCGTTCGTGAACGCGTACACGGAGGAGATCACCACCACATGCCCGCCGCGACTGACGATCTCGGGCAGCGCGGCGTCCACGGTGCGGCACACGCCCATCAGGTTCACGTCGAGCACTCGCTCGAAGGTCTCGGGCGGCGTCGCGCGGAACGTCGCCACGCGGGCGGCGATGCCAGCATTGGCGACCACCACATCGAGGCGCCCGAAACGCTGCACCGTCTCCGCCACGGCACGCTGCATCGCACCGCGATCGGTGACGTCGCCGGCGAGCCCGAGCGCGCGGCTGTCGTGCAGCTGCGCAGCCGCCCGGGCCGCCGCCTCTCCGTCGAGATCGACGATCGCCACCGAGGCGCCGCGCGCGATCAGCGCGCGAGCGGTGGCGAGGCCGATACCGCGGCCCCCGCCTGTGACGAGCGCGACCTTGCCGCCCAGCTCATAGCGCGCCATGGGCCGCACTCTGTCAGATCGCGAGCACCTGCGCGGCGGCGCAAGCGGCCCGCTCGATCGCCTGGCTCTAGGCTCCCTGGTGTGCACAGCAGTGAGGTATCGGTCGCGGTCATCGGCGGTGGCGTGGTCGGCTGCGCGGTCGCGCACGCGCTTGCGCGGCGCGGGGTCGGCGCGCTGCTGCTCGAGGCAGGGCCGGGGCTCGGGCTCGCTGCCAGTGGCGCCAACTCGGGCATCCTCCACACGGGCTTTGACTCCACGCCCGGCGAGCTGGAGACACGCCTGATACTGCGCTCGGCGGCGCTGCGCAGGAAGCTGCTCGGAGAGCTCGGGGTGCACGTCAGATTCTGCGGCGCGCGTCTGAGGCCGGCCGGCGGGCGGCAGCGAACTGCCGTCGAAGCGCTCGCCGCGAACGCCCGCCGGAACGGCGTCGATGCCGAGCTCGCAGGCGACGGCTCGCTGCGCGTTCGGGGCGAGGCGATCACCGACCCCGTCGCCTACGTGCACGCCCTGGCGGAGGGGGCGAAGCTCGGCGGCGCGAAGGTCAGGCTCGACGCGCGCGTCAGCGGGCTTTCGAGCGCGCCAGGCGGGGGCGTCGCGATCCGGTTGCGGGACGGGGAGGAGCTGCGTGCGCGCGCCGCCGTCAACTGCGCCGGGCTGCATGCCGACGCGCTCGCGCGTATGGCCGGTGAAGAGCCCGTGCGCATCTACCCGCGCAAGGGCGAGTTCCTCGTGTTCCGCCCTGCGGCCGGCGATTCGCTCGATGAGATACTGCTGCCCGTGCCCTCCTCGATGGGCAAGGGCGTGCTCGTGTTCCCCTCGCTCGACGGGCACATGATCGCCGGGCCGACCGCGCGCGAGCGCGAGGACAAGCGCGACTGGTCGGTCGAGTCCGACGCGCGAGAGCTGATCGAGGATCGCGCGCGGGCAATGCATCCGGCGCTTGCCGAGGCCGAGCTCCTCGACGCCTACGCCGGGCTGCGTCCGGCCGGCCGGGACGCGAACTACGTGATCGAGTATTCGCGCGCTCTTTCAGGCTTGATCCACGTGGCCGCGATCCGCTCGACGGGACTCTCCGCCTCGCTCGCGATCCGCGAGCACGTCAGTGCGATGCTCGCCGAACAGGGCGCCGTCGCCCTGGGTGCCGCGCGTGCCCTGCCCGTGGCGCCGCCGGGGAGCCCTCCCGGCCCGTGGTGGCAGCGCGCGGCGCGCCATCACGCCGAGCAGGCAGATGGCGGTAGCCGATGAGCGAGGGGCTGCTGCTCGGGATCGACGAGGGCACGACCGCGGTCAAGGTCGCGCTCTTCACGCGCGCCCTGGAGCCAGTCGCCGAAGCGCGACGGGCGGTGGCGGTCTCACACCCCGAGCCCGGCTGGGTGGAGCAGGACCCCGAGGAGATCCTCGAGGCCGTGCTCGACGCCGTCGCGGAGATCCTGGCGCAGTGCGACGGACATCCGGTCATCGCCACCGGGCTCGACCACCAGGGCGAGTCGGTGCTCGCCTGGGACGCCGAGGACGGCAGGCCTCTCAGCCAGGTCGTCGTGTGGCAGGACAAGCGCCAGGAAGCGCTGCTCGCCGGGATCGACGCCGGGTCCGTCGTGCGCTCGGGCCTGCCGCTGGACCCCTACTTCTCGGCGGGCAAGCTCGCCTGGCTGCTGGAGAACGTCCCGGCGGTGCAGGCTGCCCGCGCCGCCGGGACGCTGCGCCTCGGCACCGTCGACGCATTCCTCACAGACCGCCTGGGCGGACGCTTTGCCAGCGATCTCTCGACGGCATCGCGCACGCAGCTCTTGGCCGTCGGCGGGCGCGACTGGGACGCGGCGCTACTGCACAGCTTCGGCGTTCCGAGGGAGTGCCTGCCCGCGCTCGGGCCGAGCTTTGGAGAGCTGGGCGTGCTGCGCCACGATCGCTGGGGGGTCGAGCTGGCGCTGAGCGCGCAGCTCGTCGACCAGCAGGCGGCGCTCGCGGGCTCGGGCGCGGTGCGCCCCGGCGAGCTGAAGGCCACCTACGGCACCGGAGTGTTCGTACTCGGCCTGGCCGCAGGCGCGCAGGTTCCCGGCGGTCTGCTGCCGACCGTCGCCTGGGGCGCGCCGCGGGCCGGGGGCGGGATC
>JACDGG010000025.1 GCA_013815355.1 Solirubrobacterales bacterium | reverse complement strand
CAGCGAGGCCGCCGCGCAACTGCCCCAGCCGCGGGTGATCGCACCGCGTGTGGGCGCAGCCGAGCGCACGGAGCGCCGCGAGCGCTGGCTCGGCTTCGTGGCGCGAGCGGCGGAGCTTTAGCGCCGCCGCTACTCGACGTGCACCTCATAGCCGGCGCTCTCGAGCGCTGAGACGACCTCGCGGGTGTGCGCGGGTCCGCGCGTCTCGAGTGTCAGCTCAACTCCCGTCTCGCGCACGCTCAGCGCGACCGCGTCGCGCACGTGCTCGAGGCTGACGAGGTTCGCGCGCACGGCGGCCACGAGCCCCAGCAGCTCGGCCAGTCCTCCGGGGCGGTCGGCGACCCGCGTGAACATCCGCACCCTGCGCCCCTCCTCGGTTTCCTGGCGGCGCAGCAGCCCGGCGAGCAGCCCGCTGTCGACGTTGCCGCCAGAGACGATCGCCACGGTGGTTCCGTCGACGGGCGCGAGGCGGCCACTGCGCAGCGCCGCCACGGCCACGGCCCCTGCGCCCTCGGCGACGAGCCGCACGCTCGTCGCGAGGAACACCATCGCCTCCCCGATCTCCTCCTCGGTGACCGTCTCCAGGCCGTCGAGCAGCTCGCGCAGCAGCGGTAGCGTCAGCCGTCCGGGCCGCTTCAGTGCGATCCCGTCGGCGATCGTGGCTCCGCGCAGCGGCTCACTCGCCGCGGACTCGCCCGGCCCGCGCAACGCCGCGGCGAAGGGCGCGCAGGCGCGCGCCTGCACGCCGATCAGCTCGATCCCTGGCCGCGCGCGGCGCAGCGCGATGCCGATCCCGCTCGCGAGGCCACCGCCGCCGACTGGAACCACGACACGGGCCAGATCGGGCACGTCCTCGAGCAGCTCGAGCCCCACGGTTCCCTGCCCGGCGATCACGTCGAGGTCGTCGAACGGATGCACGAACGCGGGCCCCTCGGATGAGCGGGCTTCCGCGAGCGCCACGGCCTCCTCGACGGAGGCACCCTGAAGATGGACGTGCGCGCCGAGACGCTCCACGGCGGCGACCTTCGAGACGGCCGCGTCGCTCGGCATGAACACCTCGCAGCTGACGCCGCGCACGCGTGCGGCCTGCGCGACGGCGCGGGCGTGATTTCCGGCGCTCGCCGTGACCAGGCCGGCGCCGGCGCGCTCGCCGAGCGCAGCCACCTTGCTGAGCGCGCCGCGCAGCTTGAAGGACCCTGTGCGCTGCAGGCACTCGGCCTTCAGCGCGACCGTGTCGCCGGAGATCTCGCCGAGCTCCTCGCACGCCAGCATCGGCGTGCGGCGTGCAGCGCCCGTGAGCGCTCCGCGCGCGGCCGCTGAGTCGACCGCCGCGATCAACCCAGCCGCGTCGAGCCCCTTTGTCTGCTCTTCACGGGTCATGACGTTGAAGGTATAGGCTGCACGCCTTATCGCGCAACGGTTGGCTGGAAGTGGTGGGCGAGCTGAACGACATCCTGCACGACCTCGAAGGGGCGCTGGGTCCGCTGAGCGGCGAGCCGGCGGCGCTTGACGGCGGCATCACGAACCGCAACTACCGGGTCACGCTCGGCGGGACCGACTACGTCCTACGCCGCCCCGGCAAGGACACCGAGCTGCTCGGCATCGACCGTGCGGCCGAGCGGCTGGCCAACGACGCGGCCGCCGAGCTCGGCATCGCGCCGGCCGTCGCCGCGTCCCTGGAGAGCTGCCTCGTCACGCGCTTCATCAGCTGCCGCCCGGCCGATCCAGCCACCTCGATCGAGGAGATCGCGCGTGCGCTGCATGCCTTTCACGGCGCTGAGCTTCGACTGCCAACGAGCTTCTGGGTGCCCGATCTGCTCGGCGAGTATGCGGCGATCGCGAGCGAGCGCGGCGCGACGCTGCCCGCGGGCTACGCCCAGGCCGTGCTCGTCGCGGCGCGCATCGAGGCGACGCTGCCGCTGCACGAGCCGCGGCCCTGTCACAACGACCTGCTTCCCGGCAACATCATCCGTGGCGATGAGCAGGGGCGCATCATGCTCGTCGACTGGGAGTACGCCGGTATGGGCGATCCCCGCTTCGATCTCGGCAACCTGGCGGTCAACAACGACTTTGACGAGCATGACGAGGAGCGGCTGCTGAGCGCTTACCGCGGCTCGCCGCCATCGGACAGCGAGCGCGCCGCGCTGAAGTTGATGCGCATCCTCTCCGACGCGCGCGAGGGCGCGTGGGGCGTGCTGCAGGGCGTCGTCTCAGAGCTCGACTTCGACTTCGCCGGATACGCGCGGCGGCATTTCGATCGGCTCGCCGCGGCCGTCGCCGATCCCGGCTTCGAGGAGTGGCTCGCCGCCGCGCGCGGCTGAGCCGGAACAATGGTCAGGCCTCGCGAGCTTCCCCGGCGGGCGCGCATCGTGATCATCGGCGGCGGCGTCGGCGGCGCCTCGATCGCGCATCACCTCGCGGTGCTGGGCGAGCGCGACGTGGTGCTGCTCGATCGCGCCGAGCTGACCAGCGGCTCCACGTTTCACTCGGCGGGGCTCGTCGGTCAGCTGCGCTCGAGCGTCTCGCTGACGCGCATGATGATGGACTCCGTCGAGCTCTACCGCACGCTCGACTGCGGCTGGGTGCAGTGCGGCGGCATCCGCCTGGCCTGCACGCCCGAGCGCGAGCAGGAGGTGCTGCGCCAGGTCGCCTGGGCGAAGACGTTCGGGTTGCCGCTGGAGCTGATCTCCGCCGAGCAGGCGCAGGAGCTGTTTCCGCTGATGAGCCGCGACGGAGTGCGCTGCGCCTCCTACCTCGCCACCGACGGCTACCTCGATCCCTCGCTGCTGACGACGGCGCTGATCGACGGCGCACGGGCGGGCGGCTGCCGCGTGTTCACGCACACGCGCGTCACCGCGATCGACGTCGATCGCAGCCACGGCAATCCGCGCGTGTCTGGCGTGCAGACCGAGTGGGGGCCGATCGAGGCCGAGATCGTCCTCAACGCGGGCGGAATGTTCGCGGCGGAGATCGGGCGTCTGGCCGGCGTGCGCGTGCCGATCGTCCCGTTCGCACACGAGTACCTCGTTACACAGCCATTCCGTGAGCGCTCTGGCACCGTGCATCTACCGACACTGCGCGACCCCGATCTACTCATCTATTTCCGCGAGGAGGGCGCCGGCCTCCTGATGGGCGGCTATGAGCGCGAGTCGGCACCGTGGGCGCTGGACGAGCATCTGCTCGATGCGGTCCCTGCCGACTTCAACGGACGACTGCTCGAAGAGGACTGGCCGCGCTTCGAGGAGATCGCCAAGAACTCCTCCAAGCGCGTGCCGGTGATGGAGGAGATCACGGTCACGCGCCTGATCAACGGGCCTGAGGCGTTCACGCCGGACAACGAGTTCTGCCTCGGCGAGAGCGAGGTGCGCGGCTTCTTCGTGGCTGCCGGCTTCTGCGCGCACGGCCTCGCGGGCGCGGGTGGCGTCGGACGGGTGATGGCGGAGTGGATGCTCGCGGGCGAGCCCACGATGGATGTGTGGGAGATGGACATCCGCCGCTTCGGCCCGCACTTCCGCTCGCCCCGTTACACGCTGAAGCGCACCAAGGAGGTCTATGAGACCTACTACGACATCCGCTACCCCGGACACGAGCGTCAGGCCGGGCGTCCGCTGCGCACCTCGAGCGCCTATCCGTGGCACGCCGAGCACGGCGCCGCGTTCGGTGAGAAGTCCGGCTGGGAGCGCGTCAACTGGTATGAGTCAAACGCCGCCGCGGGCGATGAGTCGCTGCGCCCGCGCGGCTGGGCCGGCATGCACTTCTCGCCCGCGATCGGCGCGGAGCATCGCGCCACGCGCGAGCGCGCAGGACTGTTCGATGAGTCCTCCTTCGCCAAGCTCGAGATCTCAGGGCCCGGCGCAGCGCCGTTCTTGGAACGGCTCTGCGACAACCGCGTGGCGGGCGAGGTGGGCGCGATCGTCTACACGCAGATGCTCAATGCGCGCGGCGGTATCGAGTGCGACTTCACCGTCACGCGCGTAGAGGAGGAGCTGTTCTCGATCGTCACCGGCACGGCGTTCGGCAACCACGACCTCAGCTGGATACGGCGCAGCGCCCCCGAGGACGGCAGCGTGCGCTGCGCTGATGTGACGGCGCGCTGGGCCTGCTTCGCGCTCTGGGGCCCGCGCGCTCGGGAGATACTTGCGCCGCTCAGCCCCGACTCCCTCGACTTCGGATACATGCACATGCGCGAGATCGCCGTCGGCGATGTGCCCGTGCGCGCGCTGCGCGTCACGTTCGTCGGCGAGCTCGGCTGGGAGCTCTACTGCCCGACCGAGTACGGCGCAGGACTGTGGCGCGCGCTGTGGGGCGCCGGAAAGGAGCACGGCCTGACGGCGGGCGGCTACCGCGCGATCGACTCGCTGCGCCTGGAGAAGGGCTACCGCGTATGGGCCGCCGACATCACCGCAGATGAGACGCCCTTCGAGGGCGGCCTGGGCTTCTGCGTCAAGCGCGAGGGCGGCTTCCTCGGCGCCGAGGCGCTCGGCCTGCCGTCCGAGACCGCGCCGCCCGCGCCTGTCCGGCGGCTGCGCTGCCTCGTGCTCGAGGACCCGCGCTCGGTGGCGCTCGGCAACGAGCCTGTACGCGTCGAGGGCGATGTCGTGGGGCGCGTGACCAGCGGCGGCTACGGCTACACCGTCGAGCGCTCGATCGCCTACGCCTACCTGCCCACCGAGATCGGCGTCGGCGCCGCCGTGGAGGTCGACATCTTCGGCCAGTGGATCGCCGGAGAGGTGATGCGCGAGCCGCTGTTCGACCCGCGCGGGGAGCGGGTCAGGGCCTGAGCGGGAGCTCGACCCGACGGCGACACCCGCGCTCGCCCACTGAGGGCAAGCGCGGGGTCAGCCCCTCTCCGCTAGTGCTTCGGGCAGGGCGCCTTGTAGAGCTTCGTGACGATCACCGGTTTGGTTTCATCACCGTTTTCGGCGAAAACGATTTCGGCCTTGACAGGGAAGCCGCCCTTGGGGCACTTCTTCGGCACGCGGCCGTAGTAGATCGTTTTGCCGTTCTTCTTGATCGCCGAGCCGGCCTTGACCTTGATCGATTTGACCGAGGCGAAAGGAGCTCCCGGGACGCTCGGCACGAGCGGCACCTTCGTGAGCAGCTTCGGGCCGAAGCCCGCTGCGCCGCCCAGCTGGGTGTATTTGCCGGAGGACAGGATTTCCAGCGACACGGGCGAGTGACCGGCCGTGAAGAACGCAAAGCCGCCGCCGGGCGAGTAGAACGAGGAGAGCGCGAGGTTCTCGATCACGCGTTCACCGCCGAAGGAGACGAAGCCGACGACCTTGCCGATCGGGCCGGCAGCGGAGCCCTTGGGACAGCCCGAGGGACCGATCTGTTCGAGGATCGTGTTCGAGCAGGTCGGAAAGCCCGCCGGGTGCAGCTTGCTGCCCTTCGGCAGGTACACGTTGACGCCGATGATCGGCGGCGGCGAGCCTTCGTATTCGGTGCCGGAGATCGCGAATTCGGCTTCGACGGCAGTGCCGGCACCGAGGATGTTGCCCGTGTGGGGAAAGTGGGGAATCGGCACGGCCTTTGCTTTGAACGTCACCGTCGGCGTCGCCGAGGCGGCCGCGGCAAAGGCCAACAGGGCCGCGATACATGCTGCGAGACAGGCGGACGCTTTGCGCATCAGAGTTCACTCCCTCAGTTCGGGTTGGCGGGCCGCAGGTCGATATGGCTACCGAGCCTTGGCGATCCCACTAGCTGAAACCCTTGGGCGGGGTGCGAGTTGCGCCACACGGCGCCGCGCGAGTAGATGAGAAGCGGGCGAGACTGGGGCAAGATCACTACTGGCCACCGCCGTGTTGCTGGCCTCTGCCTCCTCGGCGAGCTCGCGCTCACGCAGCGGATGCTCAGAGAGCTGCGTCGGACTCGCGCGGTCAAGCTGGCGGTGACCCTCACGAGCGTCGGCGTCGGCACCGAAGTGAGGAAGCTGCTCGTGGTGCGGTAGAGGATGGGCGATCCAGGATTCGAACCTGGGACCTCTTCCTTATCAGAGAAGCGCTCTAACCAACTGAGCTAATCGCCCTTAGCCTGCAAACACGCATCTTCTGCCGAAAGAGCCTCGCGCAAGGACTTGTAAAAGGCACCTTCATGGCACTTCGGCCGAGGATACGCGGCTGCATCACAGCCGAAATCATATCCGCACTGTGTGCGGGGCGCCTGCTTTGCGTTGCGCCCGAGCGCTCGCTGAGGACGCAGACATCCTGGTTTGCGTCAGCGGTCGCGGAAGTCGGCAGGCTCCCGGCCCACGACGGATAGCGGCCGCTTCTATACTGCACTTGCCACCGTTAACGGTGGCAAGTGCAGTATGGCTGTGCATGGGTTACTACAAACACCACCGCTATAGGTGTATAATGCAGTACATGCCTCGTTACGCTGCTATCGCTCCGTTGAGCGAGATGGCGGAAGAACAGTGGGGCTTCGTCACCCGCAAGCAGGCGCTCGGGCTCGGGCTCTCTCGGCGGAGTTGGGAGCGCCTGACCGCTGACAGCGGGTATCTCGAGAAAGTGGCCCAAGGCGTGTACCGACTGCGCGGAGCCCCGCCGCCGGACCACGAGCAGCTACGTGCAGCATGGCTGCAGCTCGCTCCCGACGTGCCGGTGTGGGAGCGCGTGGAACAGCAAGGTGTCGTCTCGCACCGCTCCGCTGCGGACATGTACGGCGTCGGGCACCTGCCGGAAGAACGACATGAGTTCACGAGCGCGATGCGCCACCAATCTCGCCGGCCTGATGTGCGCCTGCACCGGCGCAAGCTGAGCAATACGGAATGGATCATCCTGCGAGGGCTACCGGTCACGCGGCCGTCGAGGATCGCCTCAGATCTACTGTACGACCACGAAGATCCGGCGGCGGTTGGGCACATCATTAGCGACTCTCTGCGCAACGCGTACGACTACCCGAGTACGTTTGGCGAGTCGCTGGCTGTCCATGCGGCAAAGTTTGGCCTGCGGCGTGGCGATGGGATCGCCCTGCTTAGAGATCTGCTCGATCTCGTTGGCGATCCAGAGACAGACCTTTGGATGTCGCAGGCGCGCTCAAACATCGGCCGGGATTTCGCCAAGGAGCGTGCGCCCTCGACCGTAGGGGGCAATCCGCTCCGATGAGCAAGTACGCAACGCCGGCTGCATTTCGCTCAGCACTCACCGCCAAGCTCGGCAACCTTGCGCGAGACAGCAAGTGGACCATGCCGCAGCTACGGCGTCAGTTTGCATATGACCGCCTGCTAGAGCGCCTGTACATGCTCGACGACGGCTGGGTCCTCAAGGGCGCCGTCGCGCTGCTTGCACGCGACCTCGGCGTCCGAGGTTCACTCGACGTCGACGTGTACCGGGCGAAGGCTGCCGACGCCGCAGAGGCCGACTTGCGCGAGGCCGCAGGACGCGATATCAAAGACTGGTTTCGCTTTGAGATTGGACCGCGGCGCGTCGTCAGCGACGACTCAAAGGCGGTGCGGTTTCCGGTTGTGGCCTACATCGGCCAGCATGAGTGGGAACGGTTCCACTTCGATTTGGTCGGGTCCGACCTACGGATGACGGGCGAGCCAGACGACGTCCCGGCTATCGCGCAGGTGGACATGCCAGAGCTGCAACAGAAGGGATACCGCGTATATCCGCTCGTCGACCACGTCGCCGATAAGGTCGCGGCAACGTTCGAGCGATACGGAGCGAGGCAGCAGGCATCGACCCGCTTCCGCGACCTCGTCGACCTGGTGGCGATTGCGCGGGGCGCGTCGGTGGACGCCGAGCGAGCGACCGCGTCGTTGCGTTCGGAGTTCGAGCGCCGCGGTCTGGCCCTCCCGCCAACGTTCGAGGTCCCAGACCGGACGCTCTGGAAGGCCGGCTACGCGCGTGAGGCAGCGACGTCGTTGCTCACCGATGCGGCGACGCTCGATGAGGCGCTGGCGATTGTTCGGCCGTTCCTCGATCCGCTTCTTCAAGGCACTACTCGGGGCCTTTGGAGCCCCGAGGATGCAGCTTGGACCGACGTGTCAGATGATGAAGGTGCTAGCTCGCCTTCTTGAGCTCGCCCTCGGGCCTCAGGCAGTTGCGCGCGACGCCACCCGCCGCGCCAGCTCGAGCGCCTCTTCCAGGCCGGCGAAGGACAGCTCGGCGCGGTAGCGACCTCCAGGCGAGACCTTTACACGCACCTCGACGCCGAGCGCGACGCCGAGCGCATCGGCTATCTCCTGTGCTGCCTGCTCCTGGTCGGGGTGTAGACGCCCAGCGCTCATGCGGGAGCGAGGAGCCGCCCCGCCCTTTGCCTCGTTACTTCCTCGGGCGTGCTCTTCGGTCGTGCGCACCGACCAGCCCTGATCGGCAGCGCTGCGAGCCAGGGCTGCGCGTGCCTCGTGATCCTCGGCAAGCAATAGCCCGCGTCCGTGGCCCTCGGTGAGCTGATCCTGCTCGAGCATCTCGATGACCAGATCAGGCAGGTCCAGCAGGCGCAGGAGATTGCTGACGGCCACGCGGCTGCGTCCGACGCGGCGCCCGACCTCCGCTCGCGTCAGGCCGAGCTCCTCGACGAGGGCGGCACAGGCGCGCGCCTCCTCGATCGGGTTCAGGTCCTCGCGGGCCATGTTCTCGACGAGGGCCACTTCCAGCGAAGCGGCGTCTCCCCGCTCACGCACAAGTGCGGGGATCGTGCTCAGACCCGCGAGGCGGGCCGCGCGCCAGCGGCGCTCGCCGGCGACGAGCTCGTAGGAGCCACCCGCCGTCGGGCGCACGAGCACAGGCTGCAGTACGCCCTGCTCGTCCAGTGAAGCCGCCAGGGCATCCAGTCCCTCCTGCTCGAACTGCCGCCGCGGCTGCTTGGGGTTGGGCGAGATCAGATCGAGCGGAAGCTCACGTAGCTCTTGGGCCACCGCCTCACCTGGCCCAGAGACCGAGAGGATCGCCCCAAGGCCCCTTCCCATCCCGGGTTTTGGCTTAGCCACGCGCGGCCACCTCCTTGGCGAGCTCGAAATAGGCCTCGGCCCCGGCGCTGTGGGGATCGTGGTGGGTGACGGGGAGCCCGTAGCTGGGCGCCTCTCCGACGCGCACGTTGCGCGGGATGACGGTGTCGAAGACCAGCTCGGGGAAGTGCGCGCGCACCTCACGCTCGACGTCCTGCCCCAGGCGCGTGCGGCCGTCGTGCATCGTCAGAAGCATGCCGGCGACCGTCAGGCGGGGGTTCAGCTCGCGCTGGACGAGCGCGAGCGTCTCGAGCAGTCCCGCAAGGCCCTCCAACGCGAAATACTCCGTCTGCACCGGCACGATCACACGATCGGCTGCGGCCAGGGCGCATACCGTGAGCGGCCCGAGTGACGGCGGGCAGTCGATGATGATGTATTCGTAGCTCCCCCGCAGCGGCTCCACGCAATCCCGCAGCCGGTACTCAAAGCCCTCCAGGCGCGGCAGCTCGACGTTTGCGCCGGCGAGTCCGGCGCCGGCGGGGATCACCCGCAGCTCCTGCACCGAGCAGGTCCTCACCGCCTCGCCGGCGGCGACCTCGCCCGTGAGTACCTCATAGAGCCCAGGGCCGTGGGTGCGGGAGATCCCCACCCCGACGGTCGCGTTGGCCTGCGGGTCGCCATCGATCAGCAGCGTCGTGTAGCCGGCCTCGGCAATGCATGCGGCGACATTGACCGCCGTCGTCGTCTTCCCGACGCCACCCTTCTGGTTGGCGACCGCATAGATCGTGCCCATACGCTGCAAGCTAGCGGCGATTGGGGATGGGAGCGTCTTCCCCCGCGGCAATTTGGGGGAACTCTCTGGCCGGCGGCTCCCTCAGAGACCCAGCGGGCGCTTGCGAGCGAGACCCGTCCGGCGCGGAAAGCGAGCGGGCGTCTCGGCGATCTTCTCGAAGAGGTGCAGGTGCAACTCGCGCGCGCCGGCGAACGGCTCGACCGGACGCACCTCGAGGCGTCTCAGCCCAAGCTCCTGCGCCGCGGCCATCGCCACCGCCTCGGCCTCGTGATCGCGGCGCCCGCGCCAATCCACGAATCGTCCCGAAGGCGCGAGCAGAGGCGCCGCGTACTCGAGGACTACCTCCTGGGGACCGACCGCGCGAGCTGTGATCAGCTCATGCGCCCCGATGCCCTCTTGCCAGTCCTCTGCCCGAGCGTTCACGACGTGCGCATTCTCGACACCTGTCGCGGCAACAATCGCCTCCATGAAGACGCACTTGCGCGCCTGGCTCTCAAGCAGCGAGACGACGCTGTCGGGCAGGACGATCGCGAGAACGATCCCGGGAAAGCCCGCACCGGCGCCGAGATCGGCGATGCTCTGGGCCTCTCTCACGAAATCGAGCTGGAGCGCGACCAGGGAGTCGGCGACGTGTACGTCGAGCGCCGCTCTGGCCTCTCGCACCGTCGTCGGGGCCCGAGGATCGGCCTCGACGCCGTCCAGCAACCGCCTGAGTTGCCCCGTCTGACGATCGGTCAGCTCATATCGCGAAGCCAGCTCCGCGAGGCCTCGCTGCACATCGGCGCGCTCCCCCCCTGAGGGTGCCATCGCGGAAGACTCAGCTCGAAGGGGATTTCACGTGAAACGGTCTGAGGAGGACTCGACCCCCAGCGGCGAGACGACCAGATAGCGCTCGGGCTCGTTTCCCTCGCTGTGAGTTTCGACGTCGCCCCGCTCACGCAGATACTCATGGACGATCTTGCGCTCGAATGGAGGCAGGGGGTTGAGATCAACCGGTTTACCGGAGCTGATCGCATCCTCTGCGGCGTCGTCGGCTTCGCCGCGCAGAGCCTCGGCGCGGCGCTCGCGGTAGCCGTTGGCGTCGATCACCACACGAACCGCCGAGGGCCCATCGGGAAACACGATCCGCTGCGCGAGATGCTGAACCGCGTCGATCGTCTGGCCGTGGCGACCGATGAACAGGCCCATCTCCTCTCCTTCGAGACGGCCCGTCAGCACACCATCGGCTTCGCTCACGGCCACCTCGGCATCCAGGCCCAGGCCGTCGACGATCTCCTCCAGCAGCTCCACCAGCAGCTCCGGCGGATCGAGGTCCTCCTCCGTCAGGTCCTCCTGCTCGCGCGATTCGCTCATCGGCGCCTCCCCGAGCGCTTCTTCTTCTTACGCGGCGGCCGCGGCGGCGTGACGGTCGGTCGCGGTGTGCTGCTGGGGCCCCGCGCTCCCGTCGCAGAAGCGCCCGCGGCTGCAGGGGCACCGCCACCGGCGCCGGCCGTGATCCCCGCGAGCGCAGCGCGCAGCGAGCTCTTGGGTTTCCCGTTCGTCGACTCGTCGCTCGCGACCGGTTTGGGGGGAGGAGGCATATGGCGGCGGATCAGCGACTGCTGGCCGATCGTCCAAAGGTTCGTGGTGATCCAGTACACCAGCAGACCCGCCGGGTAGCGATAGAGGATCACGACGAACACGACCGGCAACAGCAGCATCAGCCTGCGCTGGTTGGGATCGGCACTCGCCGTGGCGATGAACGTCGAGGCGAGCTGCGAGCCGACGTAGAGCACGATCAGCACGATCAGGGCCGCTCCCGTCGCCTTTTCGGTGATGTCCGGCAGGAACAGGAACTTCGCCGAGTGGTGCGCGACCGAGTCGCAGCTCGTGTTTTCGATGAACTTCGAGAGGGTTTCGCCAGCCTTGTGGTGCAGGTGGTAGTGCGCTTCCATCTGCGTCCCGCAGATGTGCTTCTTGAGGTCGCTGCGCAGCATGTAGAAGAGCGAGATGAACACAGGCAGCTGCATCACGAGCGGCAGACAGGATGCCAATGGGTTGATCTTGTTCTCTTGATAGAATTTCATCAACTCCTGCTGCTGGCGCTGTTTGTCCTCCGAGTACTTGTCTTTGAGCACCTTGATCTCCGGAGCGAGTCGCTGCATCTCCTGCATCGACTTCAGCTGCCTGAACGTGAGCGGCACGAGCACGGCGCGGATCAAGATCGTCAGCCCGACGATCGCCAGACCCCAGCTCCCGCCCACGAGATGGGCATGGATGAAGACCATCACGCTCTCGAACAGGCTGATCAGCGGCGAGAACGCGTCCTGGATCACGTTGGCGAGGATTGGCATCGGCTAGAGGGCTCTCGTCGGTGGTGGTATTCGGCGGTTGGCTTGGGGACTGGTGCGCCGCGGCTCGTGGCCGGCCACGGGCTCAGAGCCCTCCGCCCGCTCAGTGCCTGGGATCGTCGCCGATCCTGAACACACGCTGGGCCTCCACCGGATCGTATCCGCCGTGGCTCCAGGGATTGCACCTCAGCAGGCGCCATCCCGCGAGCACCGGGCCCCTAAGTATGCCGTACTCACGGATCGCATCGAGCGCATAGCGCGAGCACGTGGGCTCGTACTTGCAGCGACGCGGGATGGCCGGCGAGACGAAGCGCTGGTAGAAGCCGATCGGCGCCGCCACAAGCCCGCGGGCGAGCCTGGAGTACAGGGGCGCCGAGGAGCGCAGCGGTGCCTCTTCTGCGCCCGCGCTCATCTCGCCGGCTCTGCCGCCAGCGGCGGTGCTTCATTCAGCCCGGCCTTGCTGAGAAGCTCCGCAAGCGCCGCATCGATCCCGGCCAGGCCCTCGCGCTCTGCCAGCTCGCTCGCCGACGGTCTAGCGACGACCACGACGTCGTTGCCCGGCGCCAGGCCGCTCTCGGCCTGGGCGAAGGACTCGCGCAGCAGGCGCTTGACGCGATTTCGCTGCACAGCGCCGCCCACCTTGCGCGACACGGATAGCCCAAGGCGCGGTCGCTCGGCCGCCGTATTGGGAAACGTGTAGAGGACCAGGTGGCGATTGGCCGTCGAGCGCCCATGCCGGTAGACGCGCTCGAACTCCGCGCTGCGCGAAAGTCGCCCTCCGCGGCTGACGCTCGGTCTCATCGCCTCAGGTGGAGAGGCGCTTGCGACCCTTGTCGCGGCGGCGCTTCAGGGTCAGCCGGCCCGCACGCGAGCTCATCCGCGCACGGAAGCCGTGGGCACGGGCACGCTTGCGCTTCTTTGGCTGGTAGGTGCGCTTCACGGTTGTTCCTTCTCCTGTGGACGGCTCGAGCACACCGGCATGGGCACGGTGCCTCGTGGGGCAGACGAGGGGTAAGTATAGGGGCCGCGACGCTCCGGCTGAGTTTTTCCCGCCAATTGCGGGCAGCTCTAAAGCCGCTTGCCAGGCGTCAGATATAGTCGCTCGACCGGGCTCCCAGCGAGTCCTCTTTCGAATAGTTTCAACCGTTGCTTCTGAGAGAGGAGCTGAAAAACGCTGCTGTGAGCACCGAGCTCGAGCACATATGGTCGCGGGTGCAAGCGCATCTCGCGCTCACAGTCGACGAGCCGACCTACCGCATCTGGCTCGAGCCGCTGCGTGCCCTGGAGCTGCGCGACGAGCGTCTCCTGCTCGAGGCGCCGCCGCACGCCTGCCGCTGGATACAGGACCGCTTCGGGCGCCACATCCAGGCGTCGGTCGCGCACGTCCTTGGGCCCGCGGTCGCCGTCGAGCTCGTCCTGCCCGCCGAGGCCGAGCCGCCCTCGCAGCGAGCCCGCGCGCGTACCCGTGCCGGCTCCTCAAGCCAAGCACAAGCACACAAACCGACTGCACACGCGACCCCTGAGCCGCCCTCGCGCAGCGGCCCGCTTCAGAACCCCAAGCTGACCTTCGACCAATTCGTCATCGGCGACTCCAACCGTCTCGCGCACGCCGCGGCCCTGACCGTTGCGGAGATGCCCGCCCAGGCGTACAACCCGCTGTTCATCTGCGGGCCCCCCGGCGTCGGCAAGACTCATCTGCTCAGCTCGATCGCCAACCTTCTGCTCTGCCACAACCCGGGTCTCAGCGTGCGCTGCACGACCGGCGAGGCTTTTACGAACGAGTTCCTCGGCTCGCTCGCCGGCGGGCACACCGAGACCTTCAAGGCACGCTTCCGCCACATCGACGTGCTGCTGATGGATGACGTCCAGTTCCTCGAGCGCAAGACCAAGACCGAGGAGGAGTTCTTCCACACCTTCAACGCCCTGCACGACGACGGCCGCCAGATCGTGCTCACCTCCGACCGCCCGCCGCACGACCTGCAGGCTCTCGAGGATCGCCTGCGCGAGCGCTTCCAGGCAGGTCTCGTGGCCGACGTCAAGGCGCCCGAGCTGAGCACCCGCCTTGCCATCCTTCGCAAGCGCGCGGCGCACGACCGCATCGAGCTGCGCGACGAAGAGGCCCTCGAGATCATCGCCTCGCGCGTCCACACCAACGTGCGGGCGCTGGAGGGCGCGCTGATCCGCGTCGTCGCCTTCAGCTCCCTGACCGGACGCGAGCTGACCGGCGAGCTCGCCGAGGAGGTCCTCACGAGCCTCTATCCACAGGCCCACGGGCCCGGCGGCGGCGTTCGCAGCGTCGCCGACATACAGCGTGTCACCTGCGAGCTGTTCGGTCTCACACCCGAGGAGCTCCTCTCCACGACGCGCACCGCCCGCGTGGCCTGGCCCCGGCAACTCGCGATGTACCTCGCACGCGAGCTGACAGGCGAATCGCTGCCGGCGATCGGCAGGCACTTCGGAGGCCGCGACCACACCACCATCATGCACGCCTGCCGCCGAACCAGCGCGCGGATCGCCGACGACGACGCCTCCCGCGAGGCTGTGGCGAAGCTGTGCAGGGCTCTGGGCTGTGCACAGCCCTAACGCCCTGCGCGCCCTCGACCGCCTCGCCTGAGAGACTTCCTAACGTTAATCCACAGCGCTGCCCACAGACGCACAGCGCCAACCGCCACTCACAGCCTCAGATGCACAACCACACACCACCTACTAATTACTGTCTTCCTATCTCACCATCCATATGAAGCTTTCCCTCTCAGCCGGACATCTCCTCGCACAACTGCAAACAGCCGCTCGCGTCGCCTCGACGCGCAGCGCCGTTCAGGCGCTGTCCGGGATCATGATCTCGGCTGAGACCGGCGCCACACCGGAGCTGCTCGCGACCGACATGGAGATCGGCCTGCGCGTCCCGCTCGAGGCCGAGGTTGCGCGTCCCGGCTCCGCGGTGCTGCCCGCGCGGCTGCTGCTCGACGTCGCGCGATCGCTGCCGGCAGATCAGATGACGATGGAGCTTCGCTCCGCCGAGCAGGACGTCGAGCTGATCTGCGGTCCCACCACCTTCCACCTGCGCACACTGCGCGCAGAGGACTTCCCGACGCTTCCCAGCCCCACGCTGGATACGCGCGTGACGTTGCCGATGGAGGCGTTTGTGCAGACCGTGACGCGGGTGGCCCGCTCCGCCTCGCGAGACGAGACGCGCCCGGTGCTGACCGGCATCCTGATGTCGGCCAGCGGCCAGGAGCTGCGCATGGTCGCGACCGATTCCTACCGTCTGAGCGTCAAGGAGACGACGCTCGAGTCCCCGCTGCAGGGGAGCCTCGAGGCGAACGTTCCGGCGCGTGCCCTGCAGGAGCTCGTGCGCATCGCCCAGCAGGCCCCGGGCCCCACGCTCGCCGTGAGCGTGGGGCAGAACCAGGTCATCTTCGAGCTCGGCGCGACCGTGCTCTCCTCGCGCCTGATCGACGGTCAGTTTCCCAACTACCGCCAGCTTCTGCCCGAGTCCGTCGAGCACGAGCTGCGCCTCGCCAGCGCCGAGCTCACCGACGTGGTCCGGCGTATCAGCCTGCTTGCGCTGAAGAACGCGCCGCTGCGCCTGAGCTTCTCGGAGGGCACGCTCACCGTCTCAGCGCAGACCCCCGACGTCGGCGAGGCGAGCGAGGCAATCCCCGTTCCCTTCCACGGCGACCCGTTTGAGATCGGCTTCAACCCGGAGTTCCTGCGCGACGGCCTTGAGAGCATCGCCTCCGATGAGCTCGTACTCAAGCTGATCAGCCCGCTGCGGCCCGGCCTGATCGAATCTCCGGACACAGGGGACTTCGTCTACCTGATCATGCCCATTCGCCTGAACGTGTAGGTCCCCATGCGCGTGGTCAGCGTCGAGATGCGCGACTTCCGCACCTACGCTCGCGCC
Source organism: Solirubrobacterales bacterium (assembly GCA_013815355.1). Lineage (GTDB taxonomy): Bacteria > Actinomycetota > Thermoleophilia > Solirubrobacterales > Solirubrobacteraceae > Palsa-744. The sequence goes on along the minus strand of JACDGG010000025.1, from coordinate 8,553 downwards.
GAGGCGCGCATCGGGGAGGGGCTGACCGTGGTGCACGGGCCCAACGGCGCCGGCAAGTCCAATCTGCTCGAGGCGATCTACTTCGCCTGCACTGCGCGCTCGCCGCGTACGCGCAGCGAGCGTGAGCTGGTCCGCTTCGGGGCGAAAGCGGCCCGTGTGGTCGTGCGGCTGCTCGACGGCGCCCAGCCGCACGAGCTCGCCGTCGGCTATGAAGCCGCCGCCGGCGGCGCGCCCGCGCTCAAGCGGATGACGGTCGACGGGGCCGAGGTGGAGCGCATGCTCGATGTCCAGAGCCGCCCGCTGATCAGCGTGTTTCTACCCGACCGCCTCGAGCTGATCAAAGGTCCGCCGGCGCTTCGCCGTTCGCACCTCGACCAGGTCGTCGCAGCGATCTGGCCGCTGCGCGCACAGACGCGCCGCGAGTACTCGCGCGTGCTCGCCCAGCGCAACGCGTTGCTCGCGCGCATCCGCGCTGGGCGCGTCTCGAAGTCGACGCTCTCCAGCTGGGACCGCGAGCTGGCCTCCAAGGCGCTGGCGCTGCGCCGTCACCGCGAAGAGGCCGTGGGCCTCTTGGCGGTGCCTTTCGCCGAGCGCGCAACTCTGCTCGGGTGTAGCGGTGAGCCGGCGCTCGAGTACCGGCCTCGCTCGCGAGCCGAGAGCGAGGAGGAGTTCCTCGGCGAGCTCGCCGAGCGCCTCGACGGAGACCTCGAACGCGGCTTCTCCGGCCACGGCCCGCATCGCGACGAGCTGGCCACGGTGCGCGAAGGGCGCGAGCTGCGTGTCTACGGCTCGCAGGGTGAGCAGCGCCTCGCGCTGCTGGCGCTGCTGCTGGCCGAGCGCGCCGTGCTCGCCCGCGAGCGCGGGCGCACCCCGTTGATGCTGCTCGACGACGTGATGAGCGAGCTCGACGGCGAGCGCCGCGAGCTGCTCGCCCGCGAGCTCTCCGGAGGCGGGCAGAGCGTGATCGCAACAACAGATCTCGGCCATGTGCCCGGCGCCGCCGAGATGGCCGTGACGCGGCTGCGGATCTCACCCGGGGCGATCCTGCAGGAGGCGATCGCCGCATGAGCAGGCCGGCTCCCCGCCCGATCTCCTCCGCGCTGCAGGGGCTCGCCGCGATGCTCGCTCCGGCGAGCACGCTGGCCCGGGTGCAGAGCGTCTGGGAGGACGTCGCGGGACCGGCGATCGCCCAGGCGGCCCGTCCGAGCGCCGCACGAGACGGCGTCCTGACGGTCACCTGCGAGGCCGCCGTGTGGGCACAGGAGCTCGAGCTGATGGCCTCCGATCTCACCGCTCGCCTCAACGCGGCGCTCGGCGAGGAGGTGCTCCACACGCTGCGCTGCAGGACCGGCTGAGCACCGCACGGCAGCGCAGGCTCTCAGACCTCGAAAATGCCTGCATTTTGCAGGGATTTAGCGGCCCGTCGCAAGCCGGCCCAGAGGGCCCGCGTGCTATCCTTCATCGCATAGCTAACCCGCCCCGGCCGTGGACCTTGCGCCCCGGAATCCGGGGCGTTCTCACGTCATCGGAGGGCCATTGGCAACAGCTAGCAACAGCTCTGAAGAGAGCGCCGCATCCGGGGGCGTCAACGACCCCTCGATGATGGGCGGCTCGGCGAGCTACGACGCCCAGGACATCACCGTGCTCGAGGGCCTGCAGGCGGTGCGCAAGCGGCCCGGGATGTACATCGGCTCGACCGGCGTGATGGGCCTTCACCACCTCGTCTACGAGGTCGTCGACAACTCCGTCGACGAGGCTCTCGCGGGTTTCTGCACAGAGGCCTCGGTGACGATCCACCCCGACAACTCGGTGACCGTCATCGACAACGGCCGCGGTATACCGGTGGCGAAGATGGAGAAGGAGGGGCTGCCGGCCGTCCAGGTCGTGCTCACGGTGCTGCACTCCGGCGGGAAGTTCGGCGAGGGCGGCGGCTACAAGGTCTCCGGCGGCCTGCACGGCGTAGGGGTCTCGGTCGTCAACGCGCTCTCCGAACGTCTCGACGTCGAGATTCGCCGCGACGGCTACGTCTTCTCCCAGGAATATGCGCGCGGGGCGCCGCAGAACGAGCTGAGCAAGGGCGAGAAGCTCGCGGCGAGCGCAGCCACCGGCACGAGCGTCACCTTCCTTCCCGACGCAGACATCTTCGAGACGCTCGACTTCGACTTCCTCACGCTCGAGGAGCGCCTGCGCGAGACGGCTTTCCTCACGCGCGGGCTGAAGATCTCGATCAAGGACGAGCGCGGGGAAGGCCACTACGCCGAGTTCCAGTACGACGGCGGCATCGAGGACTTCGTCTCCTATCTCAACGAGAACAAGGACACGGTCCACCGCAAGGTCGTCTTCTTCGCGGGCGAGTCCGACGAGGGCGCCGCGGAGATCGCGATGCAGTGGAACGCCTCCTACCAGGAGTCGATTCACTCCTTCGCCAACAACATCAACACGCCCGAGGGCGGCTCGCACCTCTCCGGCTTTCGCTCCGCGCTGACCCGCACCGTCAACAAGTACGCGCGCGACCACGGCCTGCTCAAGGACAAAGAGGACAACCTCTCAGGCGAGGACGTGCGCGAGGGTCTCACCGCGGTCGTGTCGGTCAAGCTGCGCGACCCGCAGTTCGAGGGTCAGACCAAGACCAAGCTCGGCAACCCCGGGATGGCGGGCTTTGTCGAGTCGATCGTCAACACCGGCCTCGGCGAGTTCCTCGAGGAGAACCCCAGCGAGGCACGGGCGGTCATCTCCAAGGCGGTGCAGGCGCAGCGAGCACGCGAGGCGGCCCGCAAGGCGCGCGACCTGACGCGTCGCAAGTCGGCCCTTGAGAACTCCACGCTCCCGGGCAAGCTCGCCGACTGCTCGGTCAAGGACCCCTCGCTCGCCGAGCTGTTCGTGGTCGAGGGCGACTCCGCCGGCGGCTCGGCCAAGCAGGGCCGCGACCGCAACACCCAGGCCGTGCTGCCGCTGCGCGGGAAGATCCTCAACGTTGAGAAGTCTCGCATCGACAAGGTGCTGCAGAACACAGAGGTGCAGGCGCTGATCACCGCGATCGGCACCGGCGTGCGCGACGAGTTCAACATCGAGAACGCCCGCTACCACAAGATCGTGCTGATGACCGATGCCGACGTCGACGGTGCGCACATCCGCACGCTCGTGCTGACGCTGCTCTTCCGCGAGATGGAGGAGCTGATCAAAGCCGGCTACGTCTACATCGCCAAGCCGCCGCTCTACAAGCTCAAGCAGGGCGCGCGCGAGCGCTACATCGAGAAGGACTCCGAACTCGAGGAGATCCTGCTCTCGGACAAGTGGGACAAGATCGACATCTTCGACCGTCACGGCACCCAGTTCAAGCTGACCGAGGCGCGCTGGCAGCGCTTCACGCGTCTGCTCAAGCAGTACGAGGGCTGGTCCTCCTCGCTGCGCGCCGTGCACGGCCACGACGTAGTGCAGTTCCTCGAGGAGTCCTCGCTGCTCGGCGACCAGATCCTGACCGCCGAGGCCGCGATATCCCAGCTCGCCAACGCCGCCGTCGACGGCGACACTCACGCCACCGAGCTGATCGATCAGGACCCGCTCGAGCTGCGCGTGAAGGCCGTCGAAGAGAAGACCGGCTTCGCGCGCGTTCACCGCATCAAGCGCAGCCTGTTCGACTCGCCGGAGTACCGCTCGCTGGCGAAGGTGCACGCGCAGCTGATCGAGCTGGCCGGTGCCCCCGCCTTCGAGGTGCGTCTCGGCGACGCGCGCGAGGCAGCCGCATCCTTCGAGGCTCTGCACCCGGCGGTCATGACCGCAGCGCAGCGCGGCACCAAACTCCAGCGTTTCAAGGGGCTCGGCGAGATGAACGCCGAGCAGCTCGGCGAAACCACGATGGCCCCGGCGACGCGCACGCTCGCGCAGGTGACGCTCGAGGACGCCTTCGCGGCCGACCGCATCTTCTCGATGCTGATGGGCGACCAGGTCGAGCCGCGCCGAGCCTTCATCGAGGACAACGCAAGGGCGGTAGCGAACCTTGATGTGTAGGCGGGAGGTGACGCATGGCATCGGCTGATGTGATCTCAGGCGGCAACGTCGAACCGCGCGCGCTCGAGGAGGAGATGCGTACGGCCTACCTCGACTACGCCATGTCGGTGATCGTCGGGCGCGCTCTGCCCGACGTGCGCGACGGTCTGAAGCCCGTCCATCGCCGCGTCCTCTACGCGATGAACGAGCTCGGCCTCGGGCCGACCCGCTCGTATGCGAAGTGCGCCAAGATCGTCGGCGAGGTGATGGGCAACTATCACCCCCACGGCGACTCCGCGATCTACGACACGCTCGTGCGCATGGCGCAGGAGTTCTCGATGCGCAACGAGCTCGTCGACGGCCAGGGCAACTTCGGCTCGGTCGACGACGACCCGGCGGCCGCGATGCGCTACACCGAGGCGCGCCTGGCGCGCATCGCCACCGAGATGCTGCGCGACCTCGACATGGACACGGTCGACTTCGTGGCCAACTACGACGGCTCGCGACGCGAACCGCTCGTGCTGCCGGCGCGCTTCCCCAACCTGCTCGTCAACGGCTCCTCCGGCATCGCCGTCGGCATGGCCACGAACATCCCGCCGCACAACCTGCGCGAGGTGATCGACGCGACCGTCGCCTACATCGAGGACCCCGACATCGATACCGCCGGGCTGATGCGCCACGTCAAAGGGCCCGACTTCCCCACCGGCGGCATCATCCTCGGCCACGGCGGCATCAAAGACGCTTACGAGACGGGCCGCGGCAGGGTCCGTGTGCAGGCGCGGGCGCACATCGAGCCGCTGACCCACGGCAAGGAGGCGATCGTCGTCACCGAGCTGCCGTTCATGGTCAAGAAGGGCGGCGAAGGCAACCTGATGACGAAGATCGCCGAACTGGTCAACGACAAACGCATCCCCGAGATCTCCGACCTGATCGACCAGTCCGACAAGCGCGGCATGCGTCTCGTGATCGAGCTCAAGCGCGACGCGATTCCCAAGGTCGTGCTCAACAAGCTCTACAAGCACACCTCGATGCAGACGACCTTCGGCGTCAACATGGTCGCGCTCGTCGACAACGTGCCGCGCACGCTGAACCTGCGCGAGGTGATCCACCACTACGTCGCCCACCAGCGCGAGGTGATCGTCCGCCGCACCAAGCACGAGCTCTCCGAGAAGGAGGCCCGCGCGCACATCCTCGAGGGCCTGCTCACCGCGCTCGAGCACCTCGACGCGATCATCGAACTGATCCGCGCCTCGCGCGACCGCGACGCCGCCCGCGAGCAACTGATCGCGCGTTTCGAGCTGAGCGCGATCCAGGCGACCGCGATCCTCGACCTGCGCCTCTCCCAGCTCACGGCGCTCGAGGCCGACAGCATCAAACAGGAGCACGCCGACGTCTCTGAGCGGATCGCCGAGCTGCGCGCGATCCTCGGCGATGAGAGCCGCGTGCTGGCCGTGATCAAGGAGGAGCTCTCCGAGATCCGCGAGCGCTTCGGCTCCGAGCGTCGCACCGAGATCAGCCACTCCGAGGACGAGATCGACATCGAGGATCTGATCGCCGACCAGCAGATGGTGATCACGATCACCCAGACCGGCTACATCAAGTCGCTGCCGCTGGCCACCTACCGCCAGCAGGCGCGCGGCGGACGCGGCGTGACGGGCATGGACATGAAGGACGGCGACTTCATCGAGCACCTGTTCGTGTGCTCCTCCCACGACTACCTGCTGTTCTTCTCCAACCGCGGCAAGGTCTACCGCTCGAAGGTCTATGAACTGCCCGAGGCCCAGCGCACCGCCAAGGGTCGCGCGCTCGTCAACATCCTCCCTCTGCGCGAAGACGAGCGCATCCAGGCCGTCGTCTCCACGCGCGACTTCTCCGAGACCCAGTTCCTCGTCTTCGCCACGCGCAACGGCACGATCAAGAAGACCGAGCTCGCGACCTACAACACGCCGATCAAAGCCGATGGCATCATCGCCATCAACATCCGCGACGACGACGAGCTGCTCGCCGTGCGTGCCGTCGATCCCGACGATGAGATCATCATGGTCTCGCGCGCCGGGCTGACCGTCCGCTTCGCCGAGTCCGACGCCCGCGCGATGGGACGCGACACGACCGGTGTGCGCGGCATGGACGTCGGCAAGAAGGGCCGCGTGATCGCGATGGACGTCGCTCGCGACGACATGGACCTGCTCGTCGTCACCGAGAACGGCTACGGCAAGCGCACCCAGATCAGCCAGTACCGCAAGACCAACCGCGGCGCCAAAGGCGTCAAGACGATCGGTCTCACCGAGCAGAAGGGCTCGCTCGCCGGGGCGCTGGTCGTGCGCGACCACCAGGAGCTCGTCTTCATCAGTGTGACCGGCATGGTGCAGCGCACCTCCGCCGCCGGCATCTCCCAGCAGGGGCGCTCGGCGACCGGCGTGCGCGTGATGAACCTCAAGGACGACGACTCCGTCAGCGCCGTCGCACTGGTCGTCGACACCGGCGGGGAGATCGCGCTCGAGGAGGACTTGCCCGAGGCTCTCCTCGAGGGCGAGCAGCCCCCCGCGCCCGCTGCGGACTAGTCCCCGCGCACCTCGCAGGATTGCGCGCAGCGCCTGCGCATCAGCCCCTGAGTGTTGCCCAAACCGTCCAGATCGCGCTCCCACACTCAGATAGCGCGGGTGCGCGTCCGACAGGGAGAGCGTGGACCAAACGGCAAAGCTCATCGCATCAGCTCTTCTCTGCGCCGCGTTGAGCGCAGTTTCAGGATTCACCGCACTCCCTTCGGCCGCCGCCTCTGAACCGAGGGCCTCGGCCGCGCGCGCGGCCACGCAGGCGCGCCGGGGCACACGTGTCAGACACACGAGCTGCCGCTCGCGCGCGCGCGGCAGCGCACACGCACACCGCGCCGGTTGCAAGGCCCTCGTGCGGAAGCAACGCACCGCGCCGGCGCCCCGCACGCACCCGGCGATCCCGCCGGCGATCACCGTCACGAGCACCACGCCGCCGTCCGCGAGAGAAGCGCCGCCGCAGAGCGCCGCCGCCGTGGCCGCTGCGCTCACGGCGCCGTGCGCCAACACCGAACTGGCGCCCGAAGCCGCCAACATGGCGCTGATCCGTGCTGTGGTGCTGTGCCTGATCAACCGCGAGCGTGCGCAGCACGGCGAGAGCCCGCTGCAGCTCAGCAGCCGACTCGCAGAAGCCGCCGAAGGACACTGCGGCGAGCTGATCGCCGAGGACTACTTCGCGCACGTCTCCCCCAGCGGCGAGACACCCGTCGATCGCATTCGCGCCACCGGCTACATTCCCGGTCCCTCGGTCGGCTACGTGATCGGCGAGAACCTCGCATGGGGAACCTACGGGCTGGCCACCCCGCAGGCGATCGTCTCCGCCTGGCTCGCCTCCCCCGGACACCTCGCGAACATCCTCGAAGCCAAGTACACCGAAACCGGGATCGGCATCGAGGCCGCGGTGCCGGCATCGCTGGCGCCCGGCGCGCCGGGCGCGACCTACGCCCAGGAGTTCGGCGTCATCGTCCACTGAGCAGGCGAGCGGCGAATATCGCCCCGTCAGTCATCTCCTTTCGCTACCCTGGCGGGACCAGAGAAAGGAGGTGGTCCAAACGTTGAGTCAAATGTTCTGCGGGACCCTGGAGGTGACCGGCCGCTAGGTCGGGAGGCTGGTCCGCTTGGCGGAATCCAACCCGGGACACCCCGAGACGACAGCCGGTCTGGTCCCTCCGGCCTCGAGTATGTCGACCTCGGTTTTTCCAGTCATAGCCGCACCGTGAAGGGCGCCCTCGTCAGGCGCCCTTCACGCGTTTAAAGACCACAGCGGCGCTGCCCGCTGCGAGCGAGCGCTGCCCGCGAGCTCAGGCGGCCTGCGGCAGGTACTGCAGCCAGGCCGTCGGGATCGTCGGGCTGGCGACATGGATAAAGATCTCCGCGCGCGGAGTGCGGGGCGCGTGGCGCGGGTGCATCCCCGCCTGGCGCGGCAGCCGGTCGCCCTTGCGCCGGTTACACGGCGCGCAGGAGGCGACGATGTTCTCCCAGTTGGAGGAGCCGCCCTTCGAGCGGGGGATCACGTGATCGACCGTCAGGTTCGAGCGTGCGCCGCAGTACTGGCACGTCCAGCTGTCGCGCGCGAACACCGCGCGTCGTGTGATCTTGCGCCGGTGCGCATCGCGGGGCACATTGACATAGCTCACCAGGCGGATCACGACCGGGCGCGCGAGCGTCGAGCTCTCGGAGTGAAGCTCCCAGCGGCTGCGCTCGAGCAGCTCGGCCTTTTCCTTCAGCAGCAGCACCACCGCCCGGCGCACAGTGCAGACGTTGATCGGCTCGAACGTCGCATTCAAAACGAGCACCCGGCCACCCATCGCCCCGCGGGGCGATGAATCAGGTCCGTGCCGCTGGTGCTCTGAGGGCGGCACGGACCCCACCGGCTCTGGTGGGACTGTGCTCTCCATGTTCAGCGCCGAGTCTAGCGGGGGCAGGCGGCTCGTGTGCGCATCGCCCGGCGCTCACGCACCGAGCGCCGCCTCCGCCGCGGCCGCCGGATAGGAGCCGAGCACGCGCACCTCCTCAC
>JACDGG010000024.1 GCA_013815355.1 Solirubrobacterales bacterium | reverse complement strand
CGCTGAAGCGGGCGCTCGCGGCGGGCCCCGCCGGGAGCGTAAAGGAGGTGGCGGCGAGCGCGGTGTAGCGCACGCGGCGGCCGGGAAGCGAGCGCTCGACGATGTAGGTGCTCACGCCTGCGATCGCCGGCCAGGAGAGCGTCTGACCGGAGAGCGTCACAGCCGGCGCGGAGCGTCTGTCGGCCGGCGCCTGGGCGGGGGACCAGCCGGCGTAGGACACGGGCGCCTCTCCAGACCAGAAGGACCTCCGCGCGCTGGTGCGCACCGCGTAGCTGACGCTCGCGCCGGGCACCGGCGCAGGGGTGGCGCTCGTGCCGTGCACGATCGCGAAGTAGACGCCCTGCCCCGCCACGCGGCGGCGCAGCACGTAGGCCTTGACGCCCGCCACGGGGCTCCACGAGAGCGACTCGCCGCTCGCGCTCAACTGTGGCGCGCTGCGACGGCGGCCTATGCGAAGCGCACCGCTCGTCTTGGCGGTGCGGCCCGCCGCGCGTGCGAGGCGGGCGAGACGACGTTCGGCTGCGGCAAGACGCGCGCCGGCGTGTTGCAGCTTGTTGTGAGCGGCGTTACAGCGCCTGGGCCGCGCCTGATTGGCGGCGACGCAGCGGGCGAAGCGCCTCGCATCGGCTACGAGCACACGGTCGGCCTGTGAGCGGTGCTGAGACGCCGCCAGCAGAGCGCGCGGCTGGAAGTGGATGTGCCTGGCGGCGCTCGCCGCGGCGGGGATGAGCGCGAACAGCGAGCAGCAGAGCAGCAGCAGGCAGAAGAGCCTCCGGCGCTGGCGGGGAACGGTCACTTTTTGCTCCTTCCGGTAGCTGGGCCGTCTCGGAGAGACCCCTGGCTTTGCGAACCCGCCTCGCGACGGGTGTGCCCTTATCGGGAATCGGCGATCAACAACGGCAGAGGACCGTTGCGTGCTGCATGTGCCTGCGGCTACGCGTCTCAGCGCGTGTCGAGGTCATGACCGCTATCGGCAGCGAGCTGCCCCTGGTTTAGCCGCTGCAAGATCCGCTACAAGTTCGCGGGCGGGTGGGCCGGCGGCCGAGCTCGGGCTAGGGCTGGCGGCTGAGCTCGCGGGCACGGCCCGCGCAGTCGAGGAGATAGACCCCTTCACTTGCATTGGCGCGCGCCCCTTCCCACAGCGCGAACGGCACCTGCGGGCACACGCGCGCCGCCGCACGGCTCGCGCGGTTGCCGCCGAGGTACGCATATGAGCCGCCGAGCAGCAGATAGCGCGCCTGTCCGGCGGCGATGAGCCGCGCGAGACCCGGACCGTCGAGCGTGGGGTCGACTCCCCCATAGCCGCCGAGCGCCGAGGCGCGCAGGCCGAGCAGGATCGGACTGTCTGCGGTCAGGGACGCCACCGTGAGCAACTGGTAGCGCCCGCCCGCGCCATGCCCGATGACGTAGCGCATCAGGGCTTCGGCGGTCGTGAGCTGCTCGCGGCTCAGCTCGGCGCCGCCGTTGCCGCCGACGGCGCCGGGACCAGCCGCGGGGAACGTGCCCTCGACGGGCCGGCGCCAGGTGCTCGCCGCGTACACGGTCGGAGCGAGCGCCAGCGCGAGGATCAGTGCCGCAACGCCGAGACGGCGCAGGCGCGTGAGCCTGACCGCGATCAGGCCGGCGAGCGCCGCCGGGGCGATCAGGAGCTGCCAGAGGCCGAGGTAGTGGGCGCGGTGCAGGAGCACGATCTCCACGGCGACGTTGATCAGCACAGCCGTGGCGAGCAGCGCACCCGAGCACCGTCGCGCGCCTCTCAGCATCGCGGCGAGCCCGGCGCCGGCCATGACCGCCACGCCCGGTGCGAGGGCGGAGAGGTAGTAGGGGTGCACGATGCCCTTCGACGCGCTCAGGAAGACGACCTCGCAGAGGAGGAAGCCGCCGAAGACGATCAGCGCGGCGCACCTCGGATCGCGCCGCGCGGGACGCGTCAACGCGAGCGCGATCACACCGATCAGAGCGAATGCGAGCATCCACGCCCCCTGGTCGCCGAAGCCCTTGCGAAACAGGCGCAGCGGCCCGGGCGAGGTGCCGAAGGCGGTCGGGCTGCGTGTGATCGTGACGGCGAGCTTCGGCTCTACGTGGGGAGCCGCCTTCGGCAGCGCCACGTTCGCCTCCGCGCTTTCCTGAGAGGCCGTGGAGAGGGAGGGGCCGGGAGCGACTTCGCGGTTGGCGACCGGGCCCGGGCCCCCTTTCTGGTTGCCGACGCGTTCGAAGCCGTTGTAGCCGAACGTCAGGCCCCACTCGGTGTTGTCCGTCGAGCTGCCGACGAAGGGGCGCTGTGAGGCGGGGGTCAGTTCCACCGCCGCGATCCACGCGAGCGAGCACGCGGCGCAGGCGACGCCCGCCACGAGCAGGTGCGCCAGGCGGCGGCGCAGCGAGAGCGGTGCACAGCACAGATAGCCCGCTGCAATCCCCGGCACGACCAGCACGGCGGCGAGCGCCTTCGTATTGAAGGCCAGCCCGACGAGCACCGCGGCGCCGATCAGTGTCCGCAGACGGCCCGTCTCGCTCGCGCGCAGCGCGACGCCGCAGGCGAGCGTCATCAGCAGGATCAGCAACGTGTCGAGGTTGTTGTCGCGCGAGACCGCGACGAACCCCGGGAAGGTGGCGAGCGTGAGCGCGCTCACGCTCGCGGCAAGCGTTCCGTAGCGCCTGTGGACGATCAGATAGAGCGCCGCCACGGCGAGGATGCCCATGATCGCCTGCGGCAGCAGCAGGCTCAGCGGCGAGAAGCCGAACAGCTTCGCGCCGGCGGCCTGCAGCCACAGGCCGAGCGGCGGCTTGTCGATCGAGATCAGCCCGGCGGGATCGGCTGTGAGGAAGAAGAAGTCGTGCCAGGAGCGAAGCATCGACTTCACGCCCGCGGAGTAGTAGACGTTTGCGTATCCGTTCTGGCCGAGCGCCCACAGGTTCAGCACAGCTGAGAGCACGAGCGTGGCGGCAAGCGGGGCGACGTCGCGTCTGCCCAGGCGCGCAGGCTCGACCGCGGACGCCGTGCCCGGCGCCGTCGGCCTTGGATGCTCGGTAGAGGGGATCGTCTCGGACAAGCGCTGGGGTCTTGGAGATGCGGGACGGCGAGGAAGTGTCGCGGCTAGGGTACGCAGGCGTGCCGCAGCGACTCCAGCTCAGAGCGATGACCGCGGAGGAGTTCGAGCGCTTCTGCGAGCGCACCATCGCCGAGTACGCCGCCGAACATGTGCGCTCCGGCGACTGGAGCGCTCAGGCCGCGCCACGGCTCGCCGCGCAGGAAACCGCCTCGCTGCTGCCGCACGGCAGGGACACCGCCGGCATGCTGCTGCTCTGCGCGGAGCATCCGTCCGACGGAGTGGTTGGCACGGCGTGGGTCGCGCTCGAGCACGGCGAGAAGCGCGGGGCCTGGATCTATGAGATCGACATCCAGCCCGAGCACCGCGGCAACGGCTACGGGCGCGAGCTGCTGAGCGTGCTCGAGCGCACCGTGCTCGAGCACGGCATCGAGGAGCTCGGACTGAACGTGTTCGCGGGCAACGCCGTGGCGCGCGGGCTCTACGAGTCATCGGGCTATGAGACCACATCCCTGCACATGCGCAAGCGCCTGGGTGAGAGCGCTGAGCGGCACGCTCGATCGGCCGCAGATCAGCGCGCAGGGGCCGAGTAGCTCACGACGTCAGGCTGCTCCTGGCCCTCGCCGTCGAGCAGCGGCTCGAGCGAGGAGTGCGCGAACAGGCCCGGAATCGCGAACCCGAGCAGGTTGACCACGCGGTAGGCGATCACGGACAGGAGCGCCGGCGCGGGATGCACGTGCACGGCGATCAGCGAGACCGTCAGCAGCGCCTCCACGATGCCCGCGCCCGCCAGCGGCAGCGAGCGCCTGCTCGCTGCGTAGCCGGTGGCGTAGGCGAGCACGATCGCAGGCAATGAGAGGCGGACCTCGGAGCAGCGCAGCGCGAAGCCCATGCACGCGACCTCGGCCGCCCCATAGATCATCATCCCGATCACCGCAGCCGGACGCTCCAGCGGGCGCAGGAGCACACTGCGAATCGCCTCGACGCCCGCAAGCACGTCGGCGATCCAGCGCCGCACGCGCGAGCCGGGACGACGGAAGCGGGCGAGCACGCGCGGGTGCGTCACGAGCCAGCCGAGCAGGAAGCCGGGAGGCACCGAGATGATCCACGGCAGCGTCAGCAGCGGCGAAGCGCGCGCGCTGGGTTTAGGCGTGCTGGACAGCTCAGCGTCGTCGCGCCGGACCATGGGTGCTTTAGTTGGCGCGTCGGAGCGCTCTTCGCCGCCCTTGACTGTGATCTCGAAGAGCCTGCCGATGCCGAGCGCGTACGACCTTGTTTTCAACGATCCCCGGCTCGCGATCCGTCTAGCAGCAGCTCCGGCGAGTCAGATCCAATCTCCCCAACCGCGTTAGCCGGTTGGGTCTCAATCTTGCCAGGTAGGGTGGCGTCGACCGAAGCACGATCACCACAGGATTGGAGCTGATCTCTAGATGCTGCGTCTATACGGCCGCGATTCAACCACGCCACGATCGTCGCCTACCTCGCGCTGTTCACCGCGCTCGGCGGCGGTGCGCTCGCTGCCACAGGCCTGGGAGGTGGCGGCACGGTTCATGCCTGCGTGGACGGTGAAGGGCACCTCACGGTGATCAGGGCGGGTGCGGGCTGCGGCAAGCACAGGCGCCAGATTGAGTGGAGTCTGCGCGGGCCGCAGGGCACTACGGGACCTCACGGCGCGGCCGGCCCACAGGGAGCGAGTGGACCGCAGGGCGCTCAGGGCACGCTAGGAGCGCCCGGCGCATCGAGAGTGGTCACCGAACTGATCGACATGGCGATCCCGGCGGGCACAGAACGAGACGTGGTCGATCTCGACGGCCAGGTCGTGCAGAGCGCGTGTGACGTGAACGGCGTGGCGACGAACGCGGTCGCCCTGCAGGCGTTCTCGGACCCGGGTATCTACTGGAAACAAGACGGAGCGGTGGCTACCGACCGAGAAGGCTTCCAGTCCGACGCGCGCGCAATCAACATCGACGTGTTGCTTACGCCGACTTCGGGTCGCGTGGGTCACCTACGCCTGCACGCGACTCACGAAGGCGAAAACTGCCACGTCACGGGGATCCTGACGATTGCCGAATGAGCTCGGACACGGCGAAGTGCAGGTGGTAGAGAATTGGGCACGCGCCGGCGCACTCGAAAGCATCTGACTAGAGACGACGCGGTCCGAAGATCTTTAGATCGGTATTGACCACGGCAAAGTCGGCTAGTTTGGCTCGCACACACTATCGGGCACGGGTAAACCTTTGCGCTTCCGTGCCACGATAGGCATCCCCAACGGGGCGGAACGTACTAGCCAAGCGCGGCGGCCAGATCACCTGCGTCTACCCGAACAGCGTGTGGCAGCGTGATCGTCAAGTAGCCGTCATGCTCAATGATCCGCCGAGCGTTGATTATCGTGACGCCGATCACCTCTCCGTGGTCGTCGTAACGCACGCCGTGGCCCTCGGGCGTAAGTGCTGCATCGGATGCGTAAGTGGTGTCGCCGCGGCCAAGGTAGAGGACATCTCCCTCAGCGTCGTAGTGGCCGCGGTCGAATGTGAGGTCATCGATCTTGACGTTCATGGTGTCCATCCGTCGGGGGATCGGCCGTGCCCATAACCGAACGCGGTCACGATCCGCGCGGGCTCCTTCGCAGAGTCTACGACGACCATCAGCCAGCCCGTTGGTCCAACATTGCGCTTGAAGAACCGTTCCCGATCGGGCCATGGCTCTGGTTCCCGGTGGGCGGGCGCTTCAAGAGCGTCAAGCACCGCCTCGAGATGCGGCTCTAGCTCGGCGTGCCCCTCGCGTGGGTTCAGGATGTGCAGCAGCCAGGTGTCCTCAAAGAGCACGACACGCAGGCCGTTGGCGTCTTTGTCTCGGCAAGGATCGGACGCCCTTTCATGGATGCTTGGCCGCCTGCGCAACAGCACCCCGATCCGAGCAAACCTCCCTGCGATGCCGGACTCCGGGCATGACCGGCGAGGCTACCAACGCCTTCGGACCCCCGAACGCTCGTTCGACCATCTCGACCTCGCGCTCGTTCGGCGCATAGCCCGCGTAGCATTGCGTCGTCGCCAGGCCGCGATGCCCCATCCACTCCTACAACGTTCGCATCGGCACCCCCGCCGCTGCCATCGCCGTGCCGAACGTGTGCCGCAGATCATGGAAGCGATGCGTAGGCTCGATGGCCGCCGCCCTCAATGCACGCCGGTAGCGGCGCATCAGAGCGCCGCGACGGAGGACATCGCCGGACGTAGGCTCGGCGAACACAAGTCCGTCAGGACTCCTCCATCGGCTCTTAAGTTGCCAACCCTCGAGCCCGCTCCCCACACGACGACTCAAGGGCACATTGCGCTCTGAGCGGCGACTCTTCGGCGTGTCGAACTCGCCGAGGACGTGGCTACGACGTACACGGACCCGGCGCGCCTCAAAGTCCAAGCGGCATCCTTCAACATGCGACGCATGCGTTCGACGGCCACAAACGGAACCATATTCGAACCACGGTGCCCGTTCTTGGCCCCAAAACCCCGTGAAGACGCTGGAGTTCCTCCAGTGGCTCGGGGTCGACGTGCCGCGCTGGATCGAGAACGATCTGCGCCATGCTGATGACACCCTCGACGCGTCCTACAACCAAGCAGTCGACACGGCCGTCGAGCTGATCGCTTTCTGCCGGCGCGTTGGTGTCCCGCTCGGGCTCAATGTCGAGAGCGTCTCCATTCGCAAAGTCGAGATCGAGGCCTCCGTGCGGCTCGCCGCCAGGCGGGGCCGCCGTCACGACTTCGGCCCCGACGACGCCGTGCGCTTGATCGGTGCACCCGAGCGGCCAAAGGTCGAGCGGCCGATCGAGGACCGCATCGAGACGCGGCTGACAGAGCGTCACGCCGTTTTCCAGGCACAGTGATCTGGCTTCAACTCGTCGTAGCTAGGGAACGTGATCCCGAACCCGCTACGAGTCTCCGCAGCCTCCGCCACGAAGTGGATCAAATTCTCGGCGAGTCGCATCGCTTCAATCGTCTCCTGCACGGTCGGCCTGTGCCCTTTGTGCGCAACCCGGTTGCGGAGTTGGTACGCGATCCGAAGCCAGTTGTTCAGTGGGTCCGAGCCGCTGAACTGCTTGTCCACCGTGACGCCGAGCTTCTTGGCGAGGTGATCCTTTACGATATTCATGAAGGCGGTTTCAAGGACGTTTTCGATGCGTTCCTCCGACGAGCCCTTGTCAAGCTCAATGCCGCGGACCACTCGGTTCACTAGCAGCTCGATGGCCGTGCCGGTCTCAAGCACTGCCTGGGAGTAAAGGCCCATATCAAAGGATCGTCGCGCTGCAAATGTGAACTCCATCGCGGAGAAGAACGGGAGCCCGAGTCCCGAGCGGTCGGCGATCGCCATTGCGTAGTTGATGACGCCACCGTCGTGGTCGGTGTCTCGCGCGCCGCGGCCTTCGTGCAGGAGAAGGTGGAACGCTGCGAGGTTCGGGATTCGTCCATCGTGGACATTCCTCATGTCGCCTTGGAAGCCGAGAATGACGGGCGGCAGTTGGCGCTCCGTGATCGGCCCAATCCTATGGTCGTCTGCCGCGGCGCCGAGCGCAAGCAGGTTGGTGTTGAGCACGCTGAGCACCTTCGTGAATTGGTCGTGGAGCCATTCGTTCCCGAACTCGGTGCTCTCGCGCGGCACGATGCGAGTAACTTCGACAATGCTCCGCGATTCAAGGAACGGAGGCAAATCGTCCGGCACCGTGTAGCCACGCGAGAGCCGGGGGCCTACGGCCTTGATGACGTTCGCAATCGGGGGAGGAACCTCGTTGGTCACCCGGTGGAAGCGCAGAGAGGTGCACGGGTGGACCGCCGGCTCTGGCAGTGGCGGCATCCCGAGAAAGGCTTGGAGGTCGAAGCCAGCCCAGTCCTCCAATGCGGGCGTGCTGAATTCAATCTCGTTAAAACCGTAGCCTTCCGAAATACCGGCATCGAGCGGCAGGTCCAGGTAGAACGAAAGGAAGACGAGTGGGGACAGGCCCACGGGGCCGAAGCCAGAGTCGGCCCCTTCCTGTTGCGGTGCAGGTTCATGGGCTTGTTTGCCTTTGCGGCGGAACAGGCGCATATCCAGGCTACATCTGTAAGGCGCTTGTGGGAGACGTGCGCCCAGTCATGGCAGTGTCCGCATCTGGTCGACTGTCGGCACGATCTGTGGCCAGTCGTCCACATCGAACCCCCATCACGAGCATCACGAATCGAGGCTTTTGGCGAAACTCGCCCGTGGTCCCGCTACTCGCCCTGCACCACGGTTGCGTTGCCGAACTGATCGAGCAGCATTTGCTTGATCTCCAGTGCGGCACCGGCTGCGGCGGGATGGTTGGCGTTCGAGGGCAGCGTGCCGACCCAGTCGAGGATGTCGCCGAGGTTCGCCCAGACTTCGGGCTCGCCCTGCTCGTTCTGCCGAAGCTCGTTCCTGATTGTCGCCATAGCTCGTTCCTTTCGTTTGAGTCTCGGGTCCCGCCGCTCAGCGCCTAGAAACGGTGGGCGGAACTACTCGTCCTCGTCGGACTCTACGTCTGCCTCGACGCCGGACTGGCGCTCTCTGAAGGCACCCACGGTGCGCTTGACAGCCTCAACGGCTGCGTATCCCACCACGCCGTCTTTCGCCGCCGAACCGATTTCCATCGTGACGTGAGCCACATCCTGTCCGACTCCGCGCCGCTCCATAGGCGGAGGGAACTCCGCTTCGAGGCCAGCGTCAGAAAGCTGACGCGACAGCATGTGCGCGCCCCGAATAGGCCCTGAATAGCGGACTCGGATCACATCACCGGCTCCGTGCCGCCGCGATCAGTGACGCGTGTCGCGTGGTGGATCTGGGTCGGGCCTGTTGATCGTGTTTGAGTTGCGGATCTGGCCGTCAGGTCGGTGGATCACGACATCACCGCCACCTGGACGTTTCTGAAGGTGCTGGGTAGCGGCTGCCTGGGCCTCGGCCTGCGTGTTGTACAGGCCACCCGCACGCTCTGCCCCCTCAGCTTTGTCCGCCCACTGGCCATCTGGCCTCTGCGTGACGTGCCTTCGTTGTCCTGGCATCAGTCCCCCAAGAGATCGAACGTATGTACGTGGCAAACGATACCCGCGCCGTCGGCGGAGCTACGCGAGGCAGATGCGACCCAGGTGGTCTTTGCGATAGCGGTCCCTGTACGTCTTGTTGCCGACCCGAGCGTTGACCTGCCCAGGCGAGGCAGGCTGACCGTCGCCTTTGAGGTAGAGCCCACTCCGCTCGATCTCGTCAGCCAGTTCACGCGTGCTCATGCCAGCGGGCCTGTCGGCTAGCACGGCGTCTATGGCTTGGTGCAGCGTCATTGGCACATCCTACGACCCATAGGATTGCTACCAAATTGCTACCACGCAGGCCCTTCTGGGCCAGCATATCCTTGCCCTAGAGCCAAATCCGACGATGGGCGATACTGGGCTCGAACCAGTGACCTCCGCCTTGTCGAGGCGGCGCTCTCCCAGCTGAGCTAATCGCCCTGGGAAGATTTCCAAGGGTATCAGCGGCCCGATAGGCTTGGTGGTCTACTTGGCGACGTGGCGGAGTGGCTACGCAGCGGCCTGCAAAGCCGTCTACACCGGTTCGATTCCGGTCGTCGCCTTGATGAGAACCGCCTGCAAACAGGCACCTTCTCGAGCAGGGGTGTGCGCTTCGGTCGCGCCCGGGGAAGTCAAGGCGCCCCATAGGCGCCCCTTAACCGATTGCGCGGCATCCCAGGCAGCCCCGCACCGGCCGCCACGTCGACGCGCCTTTTGCCTCGTTTCGAGCTCAGGCGGACAGGCGGAGGGGCACGACGTTCTCCCCCTCTCCCCCGGCCGCCCAGAGCGCGGTGAGCTTCGCGGCGGCGTCCGGGTCGGGCGAGTAGTGCAGGTAGCGTTCGGTCGTCGTCAGGTGGCGGTGGCCCATCATCCGCTGGACCTCGTGCACCTTGAACACCCGGATCGCCTGGGTGCCGAACGTGTGGCGCAGGTCGTGCAGGCGGAGCTTCGGGAGCCCGGCTTTTTCTCCGGCGCTCACGAACCGTCGGTAGATGCCGGTGCCGCAGATCGGCTCGCCCGGTTTGGCGTCGTGCTCGAAGACCAGCATCTCGGCGCTCTTGCCCTGGCAGAAGGGCCAGAGCGCCGTCCGGACATTCGCGGTCATCGGCACCGAGCGCACCCGGCGACCCTTGTTGCCGGCGTGTCCGCCGTGTGTCGTGAATCCGTCCTCGAAGCGGAGCATCCCGACCTCGAAGTCGATGTTGCCGACCTTCAGGCCGCGGATCTCGCTGAGGCGCGGCCCCGCCTCGGTCGCGAGCACGTAGACGGCCGCGTCGAGGTCGGTGTGTGCCTTCGCCACCAGCCTGCGGACCTGCGCCGGGGTGTAGAACTGGAGCTTCCCCTCGCTCTCGACGTTCGGCGCCATCCACGCCCAGGCGAGGGCCGGGCTGCTCGCGCTGGTTCCGAACGTCCCGCGCAGGACGCGGCGGTAGTGGTTGAGCGTGTAGGGGCTGCGCTTGGCCTTGACGAGCTCCTTGCGCAGCACGAGCAGATCAGCGCCGGTGAAGGTGTCAAGCGCCCGGTCTGCCCAGGTCAGCTCGCCCCGCCACGGCCGTTTTGCCAGGCGGTCCCCGATCTGCCGGTACGCATAGAGCGTCGAGCCGCGCAGTCCCTTCTCCTCCTTGGAGTAGCGCAGGAACGCGTCCAGCGCCGCCCGGAACCTGCGCCTGGCGTCCGGCGCGTCCGCCGAGTGTTCTGCGGCGAACGCCTCGGACTCGAGCAGCGCGTCGGCTTCCGTCAGGAAGCCATGCGGTGGACGTCCTCGCTTCTTCCAGGCGCGGCCGACGACCTTTTTCGAGTCCTTGCCGGACGGGAGCCGGTAGCGCATGACCCATACCGGAGCGGGCCGCTTCTTGCCCTTGTAGGTCGTGGACAGGTGGACGCTGACCTGGGCGTGCGTGTGAGCTTGCATCGGGACTAACCCTCCTGATGCCGGGGTCGGGGGCGCGTTAGCGCCGCTCGACCGTCGTTCCAGAGTGTCCCCGGGGTTGCATCCCCGGGGACACTCCCTTATCGATGCAGCGGCATTTTACGCCCGAGGACGGCGCGGTCAGGATCCGCGTCGTTGTCCCTCCAGCCACGCTTCGATCTCCCGGCCAGCGGAACTGCCGGTAGCGGCCGACGCAGACGTGCGGGATGCGGTTCGCCCGCGCGGCCTTGTTCACCCACGACGGCTGGACGCCGAGCCGGGATGCGAGCTCCTGAGCCGTGAGCAGTCGAGTCCCGTCGCCTGGGAGACCTACGGGACCGACCGGTGCTGTCGACGGCTGTGCGCTCACATTGGTACTGACCCTCACCTCGCCAATCCGGCCAACGGGTTGGAGGTCCCGGGCGCGGTAGCGCCAGCGAGGCGTGTCGCCGGCGTCGCCGTCAGGCGGCGAGGCTTGGTGCGAGGACCTTGATGCGGGCCTTGTTGGGCCCGAGGTCCATTGCGGCGTAGATCACCGCGGGGTCAAGGTCGGCTCCGCCCGGCCAGGCGATTGTTCCTGTCTCATCGTCGACGGCGACCTGCTCGAAGGCTTTCGGGTCGCGCAAGGGCGCGAAGACCTCTGTGTCCAGAAGCGGCGTGATGTCGACGTCGCGCACCTCGCCGTCGGCGAACATGACCCGCACGACGTGGCCGGGCCGCGCCGTCGCTGCGATCATCTCGGGGGCGATTGCGGGCTCCATGGCGCTTAATCGTAGCGGGACGTTGGATGCTGATCGGCCTGTGCACGTGCCCAGTCAGCGACCAGCGATTGGCGGTTGCTACGACACCAGCTCGTGACCTGGCCCGACAGCACGGTCGGGAGGTATCCGTCGATGAGCTCACCGGTGGCGATCGAGAACCGGGCTTCCTCGGCGCCCGGTGTACGTGGACGTCCGACGCGAGCATGGACGTGCGGCGGAGGATGGTCGCCGAAATACATCATCACGACGACGCCGCCAAAGCTTGCGATTCTTGGCACGCGGGGAGGGTACGGTGAACCGCGGACCCCAGGAGGGCGCTACCCGCCGACCCATTCCTCGGGTGGCGCGCCGGGCTTCCATGCCGTGGTGACGCTGCCGTGAAGCTGGCGCAGGGTGTTCGCGTAGTCGGCGAGTTGGTGGTGGAAGGCGAGCTCTTCGCGGGGGTCTTGGGCGTTGTCGTCGATTTGGGCTCGCCATGTGGCGAGTGCGCAGAGTGTCTCGCTGTGTGCCTCGTCGTTCCACCAGCCGGTTTTGAGGTGTTCGAGGTGACGCGGGTAGCGGCCGTGGAGCGCGACGACTGCGCCCCACATCTCCTGGCGCCATGCCCGGTCGCCGCCGTAGGGCTCGAGCCAGGGCGGACGCTCCGCGCTGGATTGGCGCGAAACGACCCCGCGCGGGCGGCTCGGCTCTTCCGTGCTTGTGGGGGTCGGCGATGCCGTCGCGGAGCATGTGCCCGGCGAGCGTGGCGGGTGGTTCACCGGCAGCGGCCGCGAGTTCGTGCAGCTGTTCTGCGATGGGCTCGGGTAGGACGATGTCGATTCGTCGGCTCATCGGCCCCAGCCCGGGGTGTCGCGGCCAGGGTCGCGGCTCGGGTGGGCGAGCCGTCCGATGCCGCGGAGCAGTTCGCGGCTGGGCGCAATCGGAACTCGAAGTCCCGTCCCCACTCGGCAGGGGCCAGCTCGCGGTGTTGGAGGGAGGGTGTGTATGCGCGGCTGCCTCGCATCCTTGACGCGAGCTGCTCGATGCGCCGCTCATCGTGGCCCTGGGTGCCGAGCTCCTCGCGGGAGAGGAACCATTCGGTGCCCTCACGGGCACGGCTGGCCTGGACGTAGGCGCTCTCTCGACTGGTCTGCCAGCCGCCGGTCACGACGACTGACCGGTCGACGGTCGCTCCCTGTTCACGGTAGACGTGCTGGGCGTAGGCGAGACGCAGCTTCTCCAGATCCTCCTCGGCGAGGCTCACGTCGCGCTCTGACCCATCGAGGGTCACGGTCAGACCGCGCTCGTGGATGTGGGTGACCTCGCCGCGGATGCCGTTCTCGACCCGCAGCTCACCTGCCGGCCTGTGCTGCTTGGTGAACGTGATCAGGTCCCCTTCGCGGAGCCCGTAGTGCTGGTGGGGCAGCTGGACCTCCCAGTCCCCGAGTTCGCCCCGCTCGGCACGGAGGTGCTGGGCGCGGGCGTTCAGCCGATCGATCTCATGGTTCGAGGCGTCCGCGATCAGTGCGACCTGTCGCGGGTCGCGGGATTCCTCAGATCAGCCCAGCGTTGGACTGCCTGCTCGCCAGCCTCGTCACGGGTGTCGGCCAGGTGCAGCTGTCCGCGGGAGCGGTAGTGCGCCATCGCCCGCTCCGGCTCACCCGCCCTCAGCGCCGCCCACGCTTTGCGCTCCTCAGGGTCACTGGTCCGGCGGACCTCCCCCAGCTCGGCTGTGCGGGCGTGGGTGGCGAGCCGGGTCGCCTGGGTTCTCGACGAGCCGGCGGGGACTAACGAGCGTCTCGCCCGCGCCTACAGGGAGGAGCTCAAGAGCGCCGAGGAAGCCAAAATGAACGGCGGGAGTCTCTTTCCGCGAGATCACGAGGAATACCTCCGTGTCTCCGCGCTCTTCAAACGCGTAACGGCTGAAATCGAGGCCGCCTTCCCAGGCGGCTGGACAGAGAATGCCGACCAGCAGCGACTGCTCAACGGACAAGCGCTCCAAGGCCCAGAGGCAGGCGTCGTGTGGCTATTAGAGGAATATCTGAGCCACACGCTCGAGCGCGATGTTGCGCGCGGCTCTTACGGTTACCTGTCGAACCTCTCGCATCCGACGCTCTACCGGATCGCCGGCGTCTGGTCCACGGAAGAGCGCGAGGGCCAAGCCGTACCTGTCTTGAACGTCGGCCTACAGGACCACGACGACCAGTCAAAGATGGCGGTGGCGGCCTTCTACGAGATCCTGGCAGCCGTGATCAACTACCACGGCTGGCCCGGCCAGCAGCACAGAGCCCTAACTGAGGCGATCGACCGGCTGCTCCCGGGGCTCCTCAAAGCCCCTTGATAGAGCGGCCCCCTCCGCCGGTGTTCAGGCCACCCAGCGAGCGTCTGCCAGCTCATCCCGGTAGGTGCCGGTCGCTAGGTATGCGTGCAGTCGACGCGCGCCCGCTAGGGGCCGGATCTTCGCGACAGCCTGATTCGGCGTGCGAGCCTCAGTGGCATAGACCTCGCGGTAGCCCGGCTCTTCTGGGGAGACCGCGGGATCGGTGGCGAAGATCAAGTACCCGCGTCGCGAGGACCGCTCCTCGTTCGCCTTGGCGATGCGCTCGTGCTCGCGTTCAAGGTCCTCCGCCCAAGCAAAGAGGTCGATCTGGGTGTTGGCTGTTGGGCTCATGGCTGGGACGCTTCCTAGGTCAATCTTGCCACGCGTCGGGGACGGTATCCGCGATCCGACGCTAGGAAGGCGGTTGTCCGGCGCTCGCGGCGATGAAGCGCCGCAGACCGTCCAGATCCTCTCCAGTGTAGGCATCGAAGACCTTCTGGCCGACCTTCTCATAGGCCCATTCGCGGCCCGCGAGGCGCGCTGCGTCCTGGCACCAGCGGCGGGCGCGGCGGTCCTTGAGAGCGACGTCCAAGTCTTCTTGACCCTTCGTCTCGATGATCAGACAGCTGTCATCGGCCATGCGCAGGACGAAGTCCGGATAGTAGTAGCGCAGGGCGCCGACGTGGGAGATGTACTCAAGCGCGAAGCGACTGCTCATCGTGAGCTTCGCCCATGCGGAGACATCCGGTGCGCGATCGAGGAAGCGAGCGAACCGGGCCTCCAGGGAGCTATCGACCGGGGTGAGGTTGAACACAGTGTGCTCTCCATCGACCGTCTCGCGGGACCAAGGGAACGGCGGGGTGTCGGAGACGCGAAAGGCGTTCTCGGTGATCGTCGGTTCGCGCTCGATGATCGCAAGCGCCCGAATCGCCTCAGCAAATGCGGCGACGACAAGCGCCTGCGCGTCGTTCTCAGCCAGCCGCCGCAGAACGACCTTGTCCTGCAGATCGACGCGCACCTCGAAGACGCGGTTCGCGAGGTAGTCCCGGACGAGCGGCGCGAGCGTCGCGAACGCCCCCGAGAGGCGCTCTACGCCACCCTCGCGCGCGACGATGCGGGTGTAGTACGTGATCACCCCTGACGGGTTCTCGGCATAGGGCACGTCGAACTCGTACTCCTCGATCACGCCCTTATCGATCAGATGTATCCCGCGATACTTGACGTACTCGTCGGGCTGGACGTCCGGCACGGCGAGCACTCGGGACGGGTCTCGCACATCGGCTTGATGGAGCTGGCTGAGCGCGCTATCGGAGCGGGCTAGGGCGCGCGTGAGCTGCGGGATAACGATGTCGAAGCGACGCTTTGCCTCGTCGGGGAAGATCGTCAGAGCCCCTGCCTCAATCTTGTCGGCCTCCTCACGCTCGACGACGAGACCTCCGTCGAGCTCGCTGCTCCAGAGATGGCGGAACGCCTCATGCTCGATCACCACGACGCGCTCGTCAAAGCCCGAGCCTGGTGGGGTCATGCGCCGCAGCCCGCGGCCAAGGGCCTGCTCCGGGAGGATGCGGTTCGCGGCGCTCAGAGCTCGCAGGGTCACAATCACGCACACGTTGCGCACATCCCAACCCTCGCGCAGCATCAGCACGCTGACGATGCAGCGAATGCGGCTGCCTGGTTCGTCGACCTCGCGGGCGGCGCGCCGAGCAAGGTCGAGGTCGTCTTTGGTGATCTCGCCCGAACGGTTGGTGTGGATGACGAGCAGCTGGTCGCCGGCGAACTCGGAGAACTGGTGTAGATAGTCGCCGGCTTCGTCGGCGGCCTGAGTGTTCTCGCACATCACGAACAGGACCGGTTTCTTCCCGGCCGGTGTGAGAGCGTCGTTGAAGACCCTCCAACGGCTGACCGCGACATCGAGCCATTGGCGGTTGCGCTGGAAGGAGCTGTCGCCCAGCTCGACCTCAGCGCCCGTGACCTCGCCGATGATAGGAGTCTTGACGATTCCGTCGCCAACAGCTTGGGCGAGCGGATAGTCGACAACGACGTGACGAAAGATGTTGCCCTTTTCGTCCTTCGGGGTCGCCGAGAAGTCGAGCTGCGAGACCACTCCGGCACCCGGATCATCAGGCGCGTGCTCGCGCAGGCCGTCGTGGAGACGCTCAATCGTCTTGTTCCACTCGAGCTTCTCATCGTGAACGTGGTGGGCCTCGTCGTTCACGACCATCACTCGGCGACGCTTGGCGATCGAGTCGAAGAGGCGCGCCGCGGAGGACGCATCAACGTCGCGGTTGACCCGCGGGCCGACCATCGCCTCGACCGGGTTGGGAGCGCCCTTGTTCTTCCCACGCGCCGTCGAGGGCTCGTATAGCCGCTGGATGTTCGTGAGAAACAGGACACCGCGAGCGGTGACCGGCGACGGGTCGTCCTGCAGCAGGACGACCAGATCAAAGTCGTGCGCCCACTCGGAAGGGACAAGCGGCTCACGGCGAAACGTGGCGCCGTCGCCGAAGTCTGACTTCAGCCGCTCGAAGACGATCAGGTTGGGCGCGATGACCAGAAACGAGGTCGTCATCGGCGAGTCCTGCTCGTAGAGCGCGTGGAAGTAGGACCACACGATGCAGAGGCTCATCGCCATCGTCTTGCCCGAGCCGGTCGCCATCTTCATCGCGAGACGCTGACGCCGGAACTCCCCCGGTTTAATCGTCATCCCGTGCTCGGCAAACTCCAAAAGATCCTTCAGCCCCTTTACGGGCTCGATCTCGGTCAGGAATATGAAGGTCTCGACGGCCTCGCGCTGACAGAAGTAGAAGCGAAACGGCTGGCCATCCCCTGAACGATGCTCGTCGGCGAACCAGAAGCTCAGCAATCGCCGTGAGGTCGCTGAGGCATTCGGATAGCCCTGCGCGCGCCACGCGTCCACACGCGCTCGGACACCGTTGACGACATAGGTGCCATCGCTCGGCTTGCGCCGACTCGGAACGGCGTACGGGTCGCCAGCAGGAGCCGCAGCCGCCTCGGCACTCACTTGATACGCACCTCAGCGAGCTTCGTGGTGTCGTTTCCGAAGATGTCAATGATCTTCACGACGATCGAGTAGCTTCCCGCCTTCGGATACTCGTGCCAGTCGCTCTGAGTCGCAAGCGACGGCTCCTCGCGTGTGCGGTAGGCCTGCCACTCGTTGTGGAACACATCGTCGCTGAAGTCGAAGTCGACCGACCAGTAGTCGATGAGATCAGACCACGACGAGATGCTCTCACGGACCTTCGGCGGGATCAACTCCTCGCTCGCGATGGCGAAGTCCTTCAGGACGACGCATGCCTCCGTGCTTTGGCGGCGAATGTCCAGGTCGACGAAGGCCAGCTCGAAGAAGCGGACTGCATCGGCGTCCGCGACCTGGCGCTCCATGACCTCACGAGGGATCTGCCGCGGCCGAAGATCGAGGCCCCGCCGCCGCGCCCGCTCGGAGATCGTGTCGTTCAGCCCCATCTCCCACTCCCAACCGAGCAGGTCGCAGGCCTCGATGCCGTTGTCGGCCATCTCATCCATGACGTCCTCCGTCTCATCGATGGTCACCGGGGCGTCCGTGGCACCAACGTGCACCATCCGGTCAGCCTTGCGCCCGTGGAGATGAATGAACCCCTCAACCGGATCGGCCCGATAGAAGGCCAGGATCGTGTCCAAGTAAGCACGCAACGCACCGTTGCCGGACTCAGCCTGCCACCGCTGACGCTCATAAGCGCCGAGATTCTTGATGTCGAACGGGCGACAGTCGGGAATGTTCAGGAGCCGCTTCCGCGTCGTGTGAATCGCGAACCGTCCTAAATCGCAACCTACCCAGCGTCGTCCCAGTCTCTCCGCCGCGACGAGTGTCGTGCCCGAGCCACAAAAGAAGTCCGCGACAATGTCTCCCTCACCGCTAGAGGCTTCGATGATTCGCTCCACGAGCATCGTCGGCTTCTGGGTGTCGTATCCCGTACGGTCAAGTGCCTGCGAGTTGACGGGCGGAATGTCGTCCCAAACGTCGTCGACGAGATGGCCCTCATTCTCGGCTAGGTAACGCTTGAGTTGGGGTCGCTTCGTCGTATCGGTCGGCTTGTGGATCCGTCCATCCGAATCCAGCTCGGTCATCGTCGCGACGCTGTACCTCCACCCCTTCGGCGGTGGCGCGAAGCCCTGCCACTCGTATGTCATGTTGGGACGCGGATTCGGACTGGTCAAGTTGTCGAGCCGATACAGCCCGCGGCCGTCACCATCATCGTGCGTGTACTTCGTGCCTGCGTACGCCTCGTCGAGAGGTTCGCGCGGAGGGTTCCAGAGGTACGACGCGGTCTTCGTGTAGTGAAGTATTACCTCGTGGACGGGCGACCACTTCTTTGCATCGCCGTGTCCCGACACGCGCTTCCAGATGATCTCAGCACGGAACCGATCTGGACCGAATATTTCATCACACACTACCTTGAGATAATGGCTTACGTTGGGCGCGCAGTGTAGGTAGAGCGAGCCGTCATCCGCCAATAACTCATGGATCAGGACGATCCGTGAGAACATCATCTGTAGGTACGAGCCTCGCCCGCTGCCCCACGTGTCGCGATAGGCGTGCTCCTCGATGATCGACGGCTGCTTTACAACAGAGGCGGCACCCACGGCTACTCGAAACGAGAAGTCGGTGCCCGTGTCGAACGGGGGGTCGATATAGACGAGCTTGACGCGTCCCGCATACTCATTCAAAAGGGTGCCCATGACGAGCTGGTTGTCCCCCCACACAAGCATGTTTCGCTCGACCGGCGCTGAGTCCCCGGCGGCAAAGAGCGCACCCGTGTCGCGCTCGCGGGTGGCTCGAGACTCGTTGATCGTCTCCACCGTTTGGAAGGGCAGCGCCAGCCGCTCGACGCGCTCGGGCTTTCCGTCCCACTCGAGGCGGACGCTCATTGTGGGATCTCGGCGCGGCGGCGGGACCGGCACGAAGTCGTAGGCGAACGCATGCGGGCATTCTCGCGACACGTGCGGCGGAGGGACGCGCGTGCCGATGCGAGGCACGCCGACGCTTGCATCCGCGAGTCGCAGGCGATGCGGACGAGCCCGGAGGATCTCCACGACTCGCGCGACGTTCGGGTCACGCGAGCCGAGGAGTCTGAGCGCTTCGGCACAGAGCCGTGATGACCAAGGTGCCCACTTGGTGCAGGGGTGCGAGACTTACACGCTGGCCTCGATGGTCCGGCCACGTCCAGTGAGTCGAGTTAAGGGAGGTGCGGTGGAAAAGAAGTTCACGAGCGATTAGGTCCCGCTGGCCCAGCTGCTCGACGAAGCCGCGAAAGGCAAGCTCCAGCTCCCCGATTTCCAGCGCGGGTGGATCTGGGATGACGACCGCATCACGAGCCTGCTCGCTTCGATTTCGCTGTCCTACCCGATCGGCGCGGTGATGACGCTGCAAACGGGCAATCCGGCGGTGCGGTTCCGCCCTCGCCTGCTTCAGGGCGTCGAACTCCCCGACACCGTGACGCCCGAGGTCCTCATGCTCGACGGCCAGCAGCGCTCCACCTCGCTGTTCCTGGCGCTCAAGTCGGGCAAGCCGGTCGAGACGCGCGATGCCAAGAGAAAGCCGACGCTTCGTCGCTACTACGCTGCGATCCGGGACTGCCTGGATGCAGACTGTGATCGTGAGGATGCCATCAGGAGCATCCCGGCGGACGGTAAGATCAAGAGCTTCGGCGGCGAGCTGGTCCTCGATGTTTCGACGCGGGACGCCGAGATCGCGGCAGAGATGTTCCCGCTCTCGATCGTTCTCGACTTCGCCGAGACCATGGCCTGGCAGCTTGCCTACCTGAGCGAGGGGCCCGGGACCCACGAGGAACGCCTGGCGATCTGGACGGCCTTTAACGAAGCTGTCATCACGCCGTTCGTGCAATACCAGGTGCCCACGATCCAGCTCATCCGCGAGACACCCAAGGTCGCCGTGTGCCAAGTCTTCGAGAAGGTCAACACCGGCGGGGTGGCTCTGAACGTCTTCGAGCTCTTGACCGCAACCTTCGCGGCCGACAACTTCAGCCTCCGCAACGACTGGCAGGCGCGTCAGCTTGGTCTGCGGCAGTACCAGGTCGTTGGGCACTTCGACGAGACGGCATTTCTACAACTTGTGTGCCTACTGGCCACCTATGAGCGGCGGAAGGTGCAGCTGGCCGGGCATCCGGAGGACGACAAGGCATCCGCGGTGTCTTGCAAGCGTCGGGAGATCCTCAGCCTCGAGCTGGCCGAATACCAACAGTGGGCGGACACAGCAATGGCGGCGCTCATTCGGGTCGTGCCGTTCCTCCACGGCCAGCATGTCTTCACTGCCAACAACGTTCCCTATCCCACGCAGCTCGTCCCGCTCGCAGCGATTCTTGCCGTCCTCGGCGACGACGCCGAGGGTATGGGTGCTCAGCAGCACATCGCTCAGTGGTTCTGGTCGGGCGTGCTCGGCGAGATGTACGGCGGCTCGACCGAGACGCGCTTCGCGCTTGACCTTCCTGATGTCGTCGAATGGGTCCGCGCGGGGGAGCGAGAGCCGAGGACTGTTCGCGACGCCCAATTTCAAGCGGAGCGCCTGCTGACCCTGCGGACTCGCAACAGCGCCGCCTACAAGGGGCTCTACGCGCTCCAGATGAAGCGTGGCGCACGCGATTTCCGCACCGGCAACACGATCGACGTCCACGCCTATGTCGATGACGCGATCGATATCCACCACATCTTTCCCCAGCACTGGTGCACGTCGCACGGCGTCGATGACCAGATTGCGAACTGCATCGTCAACAAGACGCCAATCGACGCTCACACCAACCGCCGAATCGGCGGCCATGCGCCAAGCAAATATCTCGAGACCCTCCAAGCGCGGGCGAAGATCGAGCCCGAGGTCCTCGATGAGATCCTGCACTCGCATGACATCGATCCGATCTCGTTGCGAGGCGACGACTTTCCGGCGTTCTTCAACAGCCGCTTCGAGCGGCTCCTCCGACTTGTCGCCGCGGC
Source organism: Solirubrobacterales bacterium (assembly GCA_013815355.1). Classification (GTDB taxonomy): domain Bacteria; phylum Actinomycetota; class Thermoleophilia; order Solirubrobacterales; family Solirubrobacteraceae; genus Palsa-744. The sequence goes on along the minus strand of JACDGG010000024.1, from coordinate 3,420 downwards.
GATGGGCAAGCCTGTTAACCGGAGTAGCGAGCACGACGAGAGCCCGTTTGCCAACCCTGAAAGCGAGACGAGAGACCTCCACCAACGGGTGGAAATGTTGGTCGACCGCGGCGAGAGCAAGGTTCTCGAGTTCAAGGCGACTGGCCGAAAGAACCTGCACACGGGCGAGCGAGACCACAAGATCGAGTTCGCGGTGCTCAAGTCGTTGGCAGGCTTCGCGAACGCCTCCGGCGGCACGCTTCTCGTAGGCGTCAACGACGACGGATCAGTTTGTGGCATCGAGGAAGATCTGCCCCTTCTACGTAAAGGCGATCTCGACGGCTGGGGCCTATGGCTGACCGACGCTGTGTCAAACGCGCTCGGTGCCGCAAGCGCAGCAGAACTCGACCTTCGGTTCTGCTCAATCGACGACCGAATCGTCGCAGTTATCGACATCGGGCCTGCCGCCAATCCAGTCTTCGCGAAGGATGGCAAGGGCAACGACGCAGCACTCTTCATGGTGCGCTCTGGAAACAGCACCCGCGAGCTTGTCGGACAAGAGGCACTGAGCTACCAGAAGACGCGCTGGCGCTGAGGCCCAGCGTCAGGTCGCACCGGTGCCCGGCCGTCGCGAGCGGTGCGAGAAAGCTCGGCATTGGTCCGCCGCAGCTCGACCAAGCCCACGGCGACGGCGCGCCGTGCTCGCGACAAGGCGCCCCAAAGGCGCCCCAAACGACCGATTTCGGGCGTCACCTGAGGTCACCTGAGGTCCCGGAAAACCGCATAGGTAAGCCAAAAGCACCCGTTCCGGTAGCTCTGCAAAGCCGTCTACACCGGTTCGATTCCGGTCGTCGCCTCTCTAATGTAAATACGGTCCGCTCCCCGGCTGGTCGTTGACAGTTTCCTGGTTGTAGGTTTCCGGGCGTGATCGGAGCCGTAGGCGCGTAGCGCCGTAGGCGGAGATCGCGTCCGGGGCGCCTTCCAAGATGGGCTGCTCAACCGAAGGAGACATCCGTTGAGCGAGCAAGAAGAAGTACCGCACGCTTGACATAGGAGCAACTTGGTCCTGTGCGCCGGTCGGGCGTAGCCGAGCTGACGCTAGGCATGCCGCCGGCGAAGCGCGCAGGCCGAAGGGATGTGTCGGGCGGGCCGCTAAGCACGCGTTGCCGCTCACCGTCGCGGCGTCATGGGCTGCGGAGATCAGACGCGCGTCGCATCCCCTCGAAGAGCCCGGACGCTGGATCGAGGAGCCCGCCGCCGCGGGCACCACGATGCCCCGGTAGGTGGAGTTTGTGACCGTTGGCGCCGGTTGCTGAATGGGACCTGACGGCGCCGTTGCTCACTACGTATGAACCGCGTAGCGCGGCGATCCGCCGGGTTGACATTTAGCGCGTCCCTTCGGTAGTCTGGCCCGCATCTCGGCGTGGAGGCCGAGGCTCAATGCGCGCGTGCTGGAGAACAGCGTGGAGAACGCGACGCGCACAAAACTACGGAGGGTCCAGATGCCTGGCATGTCCACTACGCCGAGCGCGATGACGCGCGCGCGCGCGCTTTTCTTGATGCTTGCAGCCGCTGTCCTGCTGTCGATCTGGGCGCCCTCAGCGGCTCGCGCTGCCGGTTGCACGGATTCTTGGACCGCGAAAGGCAGCGGCAGCTGGTTCACGCCGGGCAACTGGAGCACCGGCAAAGTCCCGGTCGCCTCCGATGAAGTCTGCATCACCGAAAACGGCCCAAGCTCCTACACGGTCGAACAGAACGAGTCGAGCGCGGTCACCGTGAAAGCCCTGACTGTGGGCGGCAGCGCCAACACGCAGACCCTCGTTGTGGCGAGCACGAACGTCGCGCACGCCGTGCTGACGACGACCGCTGGGATCACGAACGGTGCGCACGGCGCGATCGTCCTCACCAATGCCGAATCCAGCGCCAACAACGTGACGATCGTCGGTCCCGTGAGCAACGCCGGCACGGTCACGGTCGAACCGGGCAAAGGCGGCGCGCGCAGCCTGCAGGGCAACCTCACCAACACGGGCACGCTCGCAATCAACGTCAACACATCTTTCAACGAAACCAAAGCGGTCCTGACCAACGAAGGCTCGATCAACCTCGCCGCGGGCGCCCAGCTGATCGTCTCGAACGAAGGCTCCGTGACCAACGCCGCAGGCGGCAAAATCGCCGCGACCGGCACCGGCCAGGTACTGATCGAACCGACAAGCGCCTTCACCGAGGGCGCAGGTACGACCAGCGGTACGAAGCCGGTAGTCATCCGGGATGCCGCGTTGCACTACAGCGGCGCGGGCGCGAGCACAATCGCCACGCACGGCCTCACAAGCACGCTCAGTGGCAACGTCTCCGCAGGCCAGTCGATCACGATCGAGAGCACGTCCTCTGAGCACAGCGCCCTGACCGCCGCCTCGAACTTCACCAGCGCGGGCTCGATCACGCTGACCAACTCGGACGCCATCCCCAACCAGGCCGCGCTGGTCATCTCAGCGGGCACGCTCACCAACAGCGGTTCGATCAAAGTCGAAGCCGGTGTCGGCGGGCAGCGCTTCCTGGAGGGCAACATCACCAACACCGGGACGATCGCGATCAACGCGACGACCAAATACGACGCGAAAGGCGCCGCCCTGAACAACCAAGGCGCGCTCAACCTGGCCACCGGCACCCAGCTGGTCGTATCGAACGAAGGCTCGGTCACGAATGGATCCGGCGGAAGCATCGCGGGAACGGGCAGTGGGAACGTCGCGATCGAACCGACCAGCGCCTTCAACGAGGGCGCGGGCACGACGAGCGGCACGAAGCCGGTCATCATCAGAGACGCCGCGCTGCACTACACGGGCGCGGGCTCGAGCCTGATCGCCACGCACGGCGCGGGCAGCACGCTGAGCGGCAACCTGTCGGCGGGCCAGTCGCTCTCGATCGAGAGCATCAACAGCGAGCACAGCTATCTGACCGCGGCCGTGGGCTTCACGAACGCGGGCTCGATCACGCTCACGAGCACCGAAACGACCCCGAACCAAGCCGCGCTGATCGTCTCCACCGGCACGCTCACGAACAGCGGGTCGATCAGCGTCGAAGCCGGCGTCGGCGGCCTGCGCTTCCTCGAAGGCAGCATCACCAACACCGGGACCATCACGATCAACCAGACGACGAAATACCCCGCCTCGAGCGCCCTGCTGACGAATGAAGGGGCGATCAAACTCGCGGCGGGAACCCAGCTGATTGTGACCGGTGCCGGCACGGTCACAAATGGAGCCGGCGGGAGCATCGTCGCGGGCGAAAACGCCGCAGTGCTAATCGAACCGGGCTCTACGTTCAACGAGGGCGCGGGCACGACGAGCGGCACGAAGCCGGTCATCATCAGAGACGCCGCGCTGCACTACACGGGCGCGGGCTCGAGCCTGATCGCCACGCACGGCGCGGGCAGCACGCTGAGCGGCA
>JACDGG010000190.1 GCA_013815355.1 Solirubrobacterales bacterium | reverse complement strand
GTCTACGCCAACCCCGCTGCCGCGCCTGCCGGCGCCGCCCCACAGGGCGCCGGCGGGCTGCTCGGGCTGCTCACGGGCGGCCAGGAGGCGAACGTCTCGCTGATCGCCACGACCGGCTCGCTGGCGCTCGACGCCGACACGCTCGCTTCCGGCTCCGGCTCCGGTTCGGCAGCGGGGTCGGGCTCGGCCTCCCTGCTCTCAAGCGACCCCGAAGCGGCCCAATCATTCGGCGAACTGCCCGGGGAGTCGTGGCTCGCGGTCGGGCTCGGCCACCTCGGCACGAGCATCGCCGCCGACGTAAGGGGTCTGCACGCGCTCGCCTCGCTCGCGGGCTCCGGCGGCGCCGGTGTGGAAGCGCCGCCCAGCGCGAGCACGCTGAACGTGAAGTCGCTGCTGGGAGCGATGCTCGCGCCGCTCGACGTGCTCGGCTCTCCGAGCGCCGCGGCCAAACGAGACTTCGCCGCCTGGATGGGCGCGGCTGGAATCTTCGCGACCGGCGCAAGCCTCCTGGAACTGAAGGCCGCGATCGTGATCTCCTCCAAGAACCCGGCGCTGTCGCGCGCGGCCGTCGCCAAGCTGGCCGGCGCGCTCAGCCACTCCGGTGGCTCGCTGCGCAAGGTCTCCATCCCCGGCACGGACGCTGCGGTGGGCGTCGCGCTGAGCGGCCTGCCGGTCGTGCTCGACATCGCCGACGGGCGCGACGCGGCGGGGCACACGAAGTTCGTGCTCGGCTTCGGCGAAGCCTCGGTCGAGGACGCGCTGCGCCCGACGAGCGTGATGTCACAGGGCGCCGCGCCGCGCACGGCCGCCGCCGCGGCGCTCGGCGAAGGCATCCAGCCGAGCGCGATCCTCGACTTCCCGACCGTGCTCACGCTGCTGGAAGGAATCGGGCTCACCGAAGACCCGACGATCTCCAAGGTGCTGCCCTATCTGCGCGCGATCACGACACTCTCCGGCGGCGGGCGCGAAGCGAGCCCGGAAGTGCAGCGGTTCCGCCTCGTGCTCGGACTGCAGCGCGCCGGCGCCTGAGCCGGCGCGGCGTTCAGCCACCCGCGGAGAGCTCCACCGGCGTCAGCGTGATCGCACGATCGAACACGGCCCGGCCGCCGCGCACGCGGTCCACGCCGTAGGTCGCGAGCGTACTTTCGCCGTCGGGCTGGATCGAGTAGCGCCCGAGGACGGAATCGCGGTTGCGGGTGGCGAAGAACCGATCGATCACGGCCTGGCGGGAGTTGCCGTGCGAGCCGGCGCGGCGAATCGCCGCGAGCACGACGCTCATCGCCTCATAGCCGTAGAGCGCATATGCCCCGGCTTCACCGTGAAAGCTTCGGCGGTAGGAGCTCAGCACGCGCTGGGCCGCGGGCGGATAGTGCGCAGGCGCGAGCACGGGCGTCGTCAGATAGGTGACGGGGCCGGCGGCGCCGAGCTGGGAGGTGAAGGCTTCCCCGAGCATCGAGCTGGTTCCGAGCAGCAGCAGGCCGGGATCTGCGCTGTGCAGCTCGCGCCACAGCGCGACGGTGCCGGGCCCGCCGCCGCCGGCGAAGAGCACCGCCTGGGCGCCGCTCTGCACGACCTTTTCGACCTCGCCCGCGAACGTCGCGCCGGCCGGCGTGGGGATGCTGTCGTGCGCCGCGAGCACGATGCCGGCGCGTTCGGCGTCGCCGGCCGCGATCGTCGCGAGCGGCGTCTGGAATGGGTCCTGGTCGTCGATCACGAACACGCGGCGTACGTGCAGCGAGCGCATCAGCGCGACCTGCGCGGCCGCCTGCACCGGGTCGCCCGCCTGGAGCCGTCCGAAGTTGCGCCGCCCGCTCAGATAGAAGCGCCCGGGCTCATCCTGGCCGGCGTCGAGCGACTGCGTGAGCCCGACATAGGGGCTGGCAGGACTGACCTGCAGGATGCCGGCGGCGTTCATCACGGGCAGCGAGATCGCTGTGGCACCCGAGTTGAAGTCGCCGAGGTATGCGATCGCACTCGGGTCCTGCGCCGCGGTCTTGGCGTCGCTTGCGGTGATGCCCGCCGACCACTGTCCGCTCGTGGGGTCGGCGTCGTCGAGTGAGACGTAGCCGATCTTCAGCGAGCCGATCTGCCCCCCGGCCTGTGAGAGCGCGAGCTTCTCGCCGTTGACGATCTGCTGCGAGGTGGCCGCGGAAGGACCCTGCAGCGGCAGGCTCGAGTAGATCGCCAGCTGATTGCCGGTGGCTTCGGTCGTGGCGGCAGCGCCAAGACCCCCGCATCCACTGGCGAGGAGAACCGCGGCTGCGAGAGCGACGAGGCCCGGCCAGCGTGCGAGCACCGGGCTCTAGCTGCGACGGCCGGGGAGGTAGCCGGCGAGAATCCGCAGCGACGCTCCCACCAGGATGATCACGGTGGCGAGCAGGAACGCATCAAACCCCTTGGCCCCCAGCGCCCAGAGCACGATCCAGACGACCAGCCCGGCGGTGACGGTGAGAATCAGACCCATGCGCGCGGAATCCTAGCTGGCGCGGGCGAGACCCGCTGCCAGTTCGCTCACGAGCGCTCCGACCGCCGCCGCCGGGTCCTCCGCTTCGCCCGCCGCGCGCACGAGCCGCGTGCCGACGATCACGCCGTCGGCGCCTGCATCGGCAGCCTGCGCGGCCTGCTCGGGCGTCGCGATCCCGAAGCCGAGGGCAACCGGCACCCGCGTGCACGCCTTCGCCTTGGCGACGACGTCGGCGAAGCTCTCGTCGAGCGTGCGCCGCTCGCCGGTCGTGCCCACGACCGAGACGGTGTAGAGGAAGCCCTGGGCGCGCTCGCCGATCGCCGCCATGCGCTCCGGTGTGGTCGTGGGCGCCACGAGCGCCACCAATGCGAGCCCGGTGCGCTCGCAGGCCGCGCGCACCTCCGGTCCCTCGCCCTCGGGCAGATCGGGCACGATCAGCCCGCAGGCGCCGGTTCGCGCGAGCCGCTCGACGAACGCGTCGACGCCCGGCGCGAAGACCATGTTCGCGTAGCACATCAGCACCACCGGAATGCGCGAGGCCAGCGCGCGCGCCACCTCGAGCACGCCCGCGACGTTGGCGCCCGCCGCGAGCGCCACGGTGCCGGCCGCGTGGATCACGGGACCGTCGGCGAGCGGGTCGGAGTAGGGCACGCCGAGCTCGATCACGTCGGCTCCCGCCTCGATGCAGGCCTCGCCGATGCGCAGCGAGCACTCGAGCGTGGGAAAGCCCGCCATCAGGTAGGGCATCAACGCCGCGCGCTTGCCCGTGCTCGCAAACGCCTCGGCGAGGCGCTCGACGCCCGTCGCCTGCAGCGTGCTCACGCCTGCTCTCCGGCGCCCAGCACCTCGGCGAGATCCTTGTCGCCGCGCCCCGACAGGCACACGAGATCCAGATCCCCCTGCTCCTGCGCGAGCGTCCATGCGAGCGCGTGCGCCGTCTCCAGCGCGGGAATGATGCCCTCCAGGCGCGCGACCTCGCGAAACGCGGCGAGCGCCTCCCGGTCGCTGACGGCGACGTAGCGGGCGCGCCCCGTGTCGCGCAGATGGGCGTGCTGGGGGCCCGCGCCGGGATAGTCAAGGCCCGCCGAGATCGAGTGGGCCTGCACGATCTGCCCCTCCTCGTCCTGCATCACCGCCGAACGCGAGCCGTGCAGGATGCCCGGGCGCGAGCCGACCGTCAGCGGCGCTCCGTGGCGCGGGGTATCGATTCCCTCGCCGGCGGCCTCGACGCCGATCAGCTCGACCTGCTCGTCGGCGATGAAGGCCGCGAAGGTCCCCATCGCGTTTGAGCCGCCGCCCACACACGCCACCACACGCGTGGGCAGGCGGCCCTCGCGCTCGAGCATCTGCGCACGCGCCTCATCCCCGATGATCCGCTGCAGATCGCGCACCAGCGCCGGGTAGGGCGCGGGGCCGACGACCGAGCCGATCACGTAGTGGGTGTCGCCGACGTTCGTCACCCAATCGCGGATCGCCGCCGAGGTCGCCTCCTTCAGCGTACGCGCGCCGGCCTCGACCGGCTGCACCTCCGCCCCGAGCAGTTCCATGCGCTGCACGTTCGGGCGCTGGCGGCGGGTGTCCTCGCTGCCCATGTAGATCATGCAGCGCATCCCGAGCAGCGCGCAGACCGTCGCTGTCGCCACCCCGTGCTGGCCCGCGCCGGTCTCGGCGATGATCCGGTCCTTGCCCATGCGCTTGGCCAGCAGCACCTGCCCGAGCGCGTTGTTGAGCTTGTGCGAGCCGGTGTGGTTGAGATCCTCGCGCTTGAGGTAGATCGGCCTCCCGGCGCGCTCGGAGAGCCGCCGGGCGCGATACAGCGGCGTCGGGCGCCCCCCGAAGTCACGCAGCAGCCCGTCGAGCTCGGCGAGGTAGGCGGGGTCATCGCGCGCGGCGCGCCAGGCCTGCTCGAGCTCGGCGAGCGCCGGCATCAGCGTCTCGGGGACGAACTGCCCGCCATAGGGGCCGAAGCGGTGCTCGAGTGGGCGCTCTCCGATCGGCGCGCTCACGCCGACTGCCCGATGCTTGCGGGAGCCTGGAGCGGCGCGGCGGCGTCCTGCACCGCCGCGAACAGCGCGCGCAGCTTCTGCGGGTCCTTGTGTCCCGGCGCCAGCTCGGTTCCGCTCGCGCTGTCGACGGCGAAGGGCCTCGTCACGGCGATCGCCTCGGCGACGTTCCCGGCGTGCAGGCCGCCGCTGAGAATCAGCGGGATCTGCGAGCGCCGTTCGCGCACGAGCCCCCAGTCGAACGTCTCGCCGGTGCCGCCGCGCATGCCCTGGCGCTCGACGGCCCGCGCGCGCGCGTCGAGCAGGTGGAAGTCGACGTGAAAGCGCTCGAGGTCGCGCAGATCGCCCGAGCCCGCCACCTGTGCGGCCTTGATCACGCGCACGCCGGTGCGGCGGCGCAGCTCGCTGCAGAAGGACGGTCCCTCATCGCCATGCAGCTGGACCATGCCGAGGCCGAGATTCTCGACGCTTTCGACGATCTGCTCGAGCGGCGCGTTGACGAACACCCCGCACAGCTCGGTGCGCCGGCGCAGCTGCGCGACGATCACCTGGGCCGCGTCGGGGGAGCAGCGGCGCGGGCTCTCCGCGAAGAAGATCATGCCCAGCGCCCATGCCCCGAGCTCGACAGCCAGCTCGGCGTCCTCGATGTTCGTGATGCCGCAGATCTTCACGGATGTGGAGGGTGCCTCCATACGTCAACCGTAGCGAGATGGCGGGCCGCAATGGTTCGAGACGAGGCGAAGCGCAACGCCCACGGACGCAACGCCACGTGTGACGCTGCGCAGAAACGGCGAGACACCCGCAGGTTTCAGACTCCAGTGGTGGGGGGG
>JACDGG010000189.1 GCA_013815355.1 Solirubrobacterales bacterium | reverse complement strand
GCGGCGAGCGGCGACGTGCGCGGGAGCGGGCGCGGCCGGTACGCCGCGCTGGTCTGCGCGCTGCGTGCGCAAGCAGCCGCGCGAGGTTGAGCGCGAGCAGCCACAGAAGGACGACGGCAAGCGGCGGCAGCGTGAGGCCGGCTACCAGGGCGATCACGTCGTGGTTGCCGTTGAGCGACCAGTTCCAAAGCAGGTAGTCGCCGAGGGTGAGTCCGGAAACGAAGACCAACGGTCTGCGGAACACGTGCACACCCTAAACGGCTCTGGGGACGGATGCGGGCGTGGAGGGTCGCGGCGGGAGACGGCCGCCTATGATCGCTCGCGATGAGCGCCGCGACAGCAGGCTCTGAGATCTTCGCGCCAGGGATGCTGGAGGGCAGCGCGGTGCTGATCACGGGCGGCGGAACGGGCCTCGGACGGGCAACGGCGCTCGAGCTGGCCCGCTGCGGCGCGAGCGTGACGATCGCGGGGCGCCGCAGCGAAGTGCTGGAGCAGGCAGCCGCGGAGATCGCTGCCGCGACGGGCGTCCGGGTCGATACAGCGGCCGGCGACATCCGCGAAGAGGCGGGCGCGCGCCGTTTGATCGGCGAGACCCTGGAGCGCCACGGCCGGCTCGACGTGCTCGTGAACAACGCCGGCGGCCAGTTCTTCAGCCCGGCGGAGCTGATCGCGGCGAAGGGCTGGAGGGCGGTGTGGCGGCTGAACGTGGAAGGCATGCTGAACATGGCCGAAGCCGCGTTCGAGCTGGCGCTCGAGCCGGCGGATGGGGGAACGGTGATCAACGTCACGCTATCTCCCCATCACGGGATGCCCGGGATGGCGCACTCCGGAGCGGCGCGCGCGACGGTGGAGGCGCTCACGCGCGAGCTCGCAGAGCGCTGGGCGCCTGCTGGCGTGGCGGTCACGGCGGTCGCCGCGGGCACGTTCGACACGGAGGTGATGGTCAAGTATCCGGCGAGTGTTCGCGCTGGCATGTCGCGCTCGGTGCCGCTGCAGCGCCTGGGCACGGTCTCCGAGCACGCCTGGCTAGTGGCGCTCCTGGCCTCACCGCTGGGGAGAGCGTTCAGCGGATCGACGGTGACGCTCGACGGCGCGCGCGATAACTGGTTCGGCCCGTGGCCGCCACAGGGGCTGCTCGACGCGTCGGGCGAGGTGCCAGTCGAGGAGCGACGCTGAGGGTCGGTATGCCGTCGTTCGCAGCGCCACCAGCGCGCGGGTCGGCCACAGGCGCGGAGCGCGAGTAAGATGGGGACCTTGGGCGTGCGGGCGAAGTGTTGTGGCTGCACAGAAGCCTTCCAAGCTTCTAGGGCGGGTTCGATTCCCGTCGCCCGCTTGTTTTGCCACGGGGAGTGGCGCAGTCTGGTAGCGCACCCGGCTGGGGGCCGGGCGGTCGCAGGTTCAAATCCTGTCTCCCCGATAGAAATGCTGGTGGATGCTGGGAGGGGCTGGGGGCCTCCTGGGGCGGCAGGATTTGGCTCTGGAAGTGCGGTTGCGAGGTCATGTGGCCCGGAAAGGACGGGTCAGATAACTACTCGGTCTTGAGGCAGCCCGCCCACGAACCGCCCACGGAGTGAGACCTTGACCGCCCACGGTCGGATAGACGAACCGTGCTCTCGCAAGGCATCTCTGACTCAAGTACAGGCGGTCACAGCCGGGATCACACAGGACTTCTCGGCGAGCCGACGGGCCCGCCGGGACTGCTCGGTTCGTAGAGTGCAGCACGCCGAGCGATGTGGAATGGTTGAGCTGATGACGAGCGTGCGTGTCAAGGAGTCGAAGCGACCACGCGCGGGACGCCGATTTCTTCCTGTCGCCGAGAAGGAGCTTCGTTCGGACGCCGTGCGGGCCGCTCGCGGGCTCCCCGGAGCGCACCGTGGCCTGAGCGTCTTCGAGGAGGTCGCGGGACCCTTTGGGATTCCGGACTTCCTAGCCGTAATCGGTCCGAGATCGCTGCTGAGACGTCGCGCGGCGCTTCGCGTTCCCCCCCTGCTCAACGAGGTTGACGCCGGTATCGTGGCACGGGCTTCGGTCCGGTTGGGCAAGAGTGCGGAGGCGCTTGCCGAGCAGTTGGGTTGGGGCGTGGAGACGGTCGAGCGACGCCTGCCGGGACTGCTGCGATCGGGTGCCCTAACGGATCTCGGAGCGGGTCGTTATGTGCGGCCTGCCGCGCTCGCTCCGATCGGCAGGTTGTACGCGGTCGAGACGAAGATCCGAGACTTTCGTCGAGCGTTGCGCCAGGCGCGCACGTATGCCCTGTGGTGCGACAACTACGTGATCGTGATGCCCACGATCTCCGAGGCCTCGCTTGGCGACGCTGTTCGTGCGGTCGCGCGTGATCGCGGCGGACTCGTCGTTGATGGCCGGTGGGTTCAGCGCACCGGCGGACGACGCATCCCGCCGGCACCACGGCTTTGGGGCTCGGAGCATCTTGTTGCCGCGACCATCCGGACAGCCTCACCAGCCCTCGGTGCTGGCGAATCGGTCGAGCCCGAGCGCCAACTCGCGTAGCCAAGCGTCCGCTTCCGGCGCGCAGCCAATCGAGTTTGCCACCAGGCCCCAATCGGTCCGAGCGGTGGCGTACAGATCGCGAAGCGATTCGTAGCTGTTGCTCCCGCTCGGCTGGAGGCTTGACACGAGGCCGCTCAGCACGCTCGCGTGATGGTCCCAGCCCTCGGCGGTACCCGGTGGAACGTTGCCGGGGAGCAGCCGCGTGGCTAGGGCAGCGTCCTGGTTTGCGAGCAGCTGCGTATCCGCGCGGCCGAGTAGAGACAGCAAGCCACGAAGCGTTCTCTGCGCAAACCACTGTCCTCCGTCTCCGCCAGCGGTCCTCTGCACGTAGCTCGCGTATGCGCACGCCCGCTGGCGCGGATCCCAACCCGTCCCGACCGTTGCCGCGCCTGCAACGATCGCGGGAAGACTGGCTAGGTCTCCGTGCGAGATGTGCACCGGTCCGTCTTCACTCAGGCTGCGAGCCGTCCGGCAAAGTCCATGTACCTCCTCCTGGGCTGCCGGCACGGGAAGCACAGCGATGTTGCGTGTCACAACCAGAAACCATCCGGCGGGTTCCACTTGTGCAAGGCCGCCGATGTGGGCGTCCAGGGCGTTGCCTCCCGCCCAAAACGCACTATCGCCAGCGACCGTGATGTAGCAGGCCGAGTCCTCGTCCGCGGCGATCTCGGCCATGCGAAGCGCTCGCTGACTCGTGTTGCTCTGTGGGGAGTGCAGCAGGATCGTCGGTCCCAGGTGACGCGCTTGTAGTGCGTCCTGCGCTGCAAAGACGCGCTGAACGTGGTCGCGTTGGTCACCCTCGGTATCGAGCACTCCCCTTGACGCTGGCCATAGACCCCAATCGTCGTAGTATCGGAAGTCACCCACGTTCGGCATCTGGAGCGCGTGAGTCGCGGCATCGAACCAGACGTCTGCGTTCGCATCATGAAGGCGTTCGGCAGTCTGGGCACCGCTCTGCTTGTACGTCGTTCCAAGTCGGGGCGTCGTGAACGGACTGAGCACCGCGCCCCTGGCAGAGCCGGCTTCCACGGCCCGGATCGTCCAGGAGGCGAGATTGTTCCGCGCTGTGTCCTCAACGAGCAGCGTCATCACAGGGTCTCCAGTGCAGCCGCCAGCCGCGATCCATTGCGGAAGCGGCGCGCGGGCTGGGGATGGAGGCATCGCCGAATGGCATCTAGGACAGGCGCGTCAAGGTCCTGGCGGGCCGTCTCGATGTCGGTCACTGTGACCGCCGCGAGTCTCGCGGCGTAGTCACCTTGGTTGCCCGTATATGGAATCGGCAGCTCTGTTGTGAGAGCCAACTGCATGAGGATGCCGACGCAGAACACGTCCGACGCTGCTGTAGGCGCACCCGAGTAGGCCTGCAGATGCTCCGGGCTCAAGAACCCCGGGGTCCCGGGCTGGCCATGGCCGGTCAGCTGGCTCTTTTCCGTATGGCGCGCGTATCCGGGGTCCATCACGACATGGCGGCCTGTGGTCAGTCGGCGCACGTTGTTCGCGCTGAGGTCTCGATGGACGACCTTCACGTCGTGCATCGCAGAGAGACCTCGAGCGACGTCAAGCGCCATCGCCTTCGTCCCGTCCCAATCCCATCGTTCGGCGAGCGCATCGGAGAGATCCTCGCCCTCCAGGTGCTCCTCAAGCCAGGCAACTCCATCGGGTGTTTCGCCGAGCTCCACAAGCTCTGAGGCGACTTTCACCACGTTGGGATGATCGATGCTTTTGAGCAGCTCCACCTCGCGCGTCGCTCGCTTGAGCGCGTCGGGCAACGTCGACCCCGTCGCGATCACCTTCATGACGAACCGTTCGCCCGAGCGCTCGGCGAGGAGCACCGTCTTTTGCCCGCCTTCCTTCAACGCTTCGACGACAGTCACATCCAGCGCGGCCGCGGCGGCGTCAATCAGCTGTTGATCCACGGCCATAAGTTCACGCTACTGGATTTTGTAAAGCACGTGGCGGAGGGCCCGCGTAGTCTGACGCGAGTCGAAGCACCGTCTCGGGGCTGACCTCATTCGCGACGGGCGTGACCGAAGCACTGGGGCTACCGGGTCCACTCGTTGGGCGGAGCGCCGGGCTTCCAGGTTGAGCTGATGCCGCCGCCCTCCTGCCGAAGCGATCGGCCGAAGTCCTCCAGCTGGGCGTGAAACGCCAGCTCGTATCGCGGATCATCTCCATAGTCGTCGATCCAGTCGCGCGATGCCACGAGCGCGCAGAGCGTCTCGAGGTGCGCGGGATCTTCCCACCACCCCTCCTTGAGGAAGGCCAGCGCGTGGGGGTAGCGCCCATGCAGCGCAACGATCGCGCCCCACGCCAGCGCCCTCCATTCACGATCGCCTCCATACGGCTCAAGCCACGGAGGTCGTTGGTCGGGTGCCGATCTCGCGCGCAGCGGTCGTGCGCCCGCGGTGTCGCGACCCTTCGGAGAGTCGCCTCCTGCAAGCGCGGTCTCGATCATTCTCGTGGCGACTCGTGCAACCGGCTCTCCGCGTTGCTCGGCCAGGGCTTCCAGCTCGCTCACTGCGTTGTCCGGCAACGTGATCTTCATTCGGTAGCTCATGCGACTTCTCCTGATCTGCTCGTTGCGCGCACCTCGGTGCGTCCTCTCGGGTTCTTGACCCCGATCTCGCAAAACCGGCCAGCGAATGTGGCCCAGTTCTGGGATGTCCTTGCACCCCGTGCATCTACGGATGAAAAGTCAAGGGGCTTCGACGGCTTTTGTTGCTGATTACGGGTGATGGATCGGTCGCAGGACCTTCGGCGAGGGCGGCAGAACGGCCCAGAACGTCTCGATCTGGGTTCGGAGAGCCCAAC
>JACDGG010000023.1 GCA_013815355.1 Solirubrobacterales bacterium | reverse complement strand
GCCCACGGGGACGGCGGCGCGTCCACAACCAGCGCGCAACCTCCGAAGACTTCCTCTCGCCACGAAACCCCTGCTCAGGACCGCGATCCTCGGCCCAGCTCACCTACATCCAGTACAAGAGAGCCCGAAATCTGAGGGCTCTTTCGCGTGAGCTGCCCTTTTCCGTGCTGAACATAAAGCTAACAAAGCACTACTAGGTACGCGATGAGGAACGCTCGCAGCGCGTCGCGGTCCGCGGACCCAAAACTTGGATGGTGGACCATTCCCCCTTGGTCTCCGTTCGGGACAGCGCGCAGCGCGCTGTGCCAGGCGTGACCGCACCTACCCCAAGTGCGGTCACGCCTCTCAATTGCTCATCGGGTGAAATCGCTAGTGGCGTCCCCGGCGAGCTCCACTGCTCGTCGCACCACGCGGCCGTCTCGGGCGTGTCCCGCGTCGCGCAGGACGCGGCGAGCCCGGGGGCGCCATCGTGAGCCGTCCGATCGCCGACTACGCGATGCTCGGCGACTGCCAATCCGCGGCGCTGGTCTCCGCCGACGGTTCAGTGGACTGGTGGTGCGCACCGCGCTTTGACTCGCGTAGCGTGTTCGCGCGCCTGCTGGACGCGGATGGCGGGCACTTCAGCCTGCGCCCCGCCACGAGCTATGACGTTCGGCGCGAGTACGCTCGGGACACGATGGTCTTGCAAACCATCTTCCGCACGAGTTCGGGGACACTGCGTGTCACCGACGCGTTGGCCCTGGAGCATGGCGCGCGCGGACATGCCATCGGCCTGCGCTCGCCGCACGTCCTATTGCGTGTGGCGGAGGTTCTCACCGGCAACGTGGAGCTGCTCGTCGAGTTCGCGCCGCGTCTCGAGTATGGGCTGGTCTCCCCTTCTTTGCACATCGTGCCCCACGGCATCCTCACGGCGGGCGGAGCCGACACGTTGATGCTCCGCACCGATGTGAAGCTTCAGATCGACGGACCGACTGCTGGCACGCGCGCGAGGCTGCAGCAGGGCGAGCGCAGCACGTTCGTCCTGCACCACGGCGCAGGCATGGCCCGCAGCGACTTCGATGCCCTCGACGGCGTCGCATCGCTGGAGGACACGTCTGCGGGCTGGCGTTCGTGGGCGGACGAACATCGCAGCTATGACGGGCCCTACCGAGACGCCGTCGCCCGTAGTGCGCTCACCTTGCAGGCGCTGACCTACCAACCGAGCGGGGCGCTGGTGGCGGCGCCGACCACATCGCTGCCCGAGATTCTCGGCGGGGAGGCCAACTGGGACTATCGCTACTGCTGGCTGCGCGACGCGAGTCTGACGATGCGGGCGCTGTGGGTCGCCGCCTGCCCCGACGAGGCCGGCCGGTTCTTCGACTGGATGGCCGCTGCCGTCGGTGCCCAGCACGAGGGGCACGTCCAAATCATGTTCGGCGTGGAAGGCGAGCGGGACCTGACCGAGCACGAGCTCGATCACCTCGAGGGCTACGGCAACAGCCAGCCGGTGCGGGTCGGCAACGAAGCTTGGCGCCAACGCCAGCTCGACGTGATGGGCGAGGTGCTCGAGGCCGCCCATGTGATGCGCGACCGTCTTGTCCTGCGGCCGAGGACCGCGACATTCCTCTGTGACCTCGCCGACCGAGCCGCCGCCGACTGGCAACATACGGATGCCGGAATCTGGGAGGGCCGCGAGGGCGAGCGCCACTACACGAGCTCCAAGTTGATGTGCTGGGTGGCGCTCGATCGGGCGGTCAAGCTGGCCCCTCGGCTAGGCGAGGACGCGTCACCGCGGGCCTGGGCGCTCGCGCGCGACGAGGTGAAGGCCGCGATTCTTCAGCACGCCTACAACCAGGAGCTCGGCGCCTACGCGGGCGCCTTCGGCTCCGACCACCTGGACGCCAGCGTCCTGCTGATGCCGATCATGGGTCTGGTGCCCGCCGCCGATCCGCGCATGCTCGCCACGATCCACGCCATCGACCGCGAGCTCAGCGTCGACGGATTGGTGCGCCGCTGGACCGGCGCCAGCGAGGACGAGGGCGCGTTCGTGATTTGCTCGTTCTGGCTGGCCAGCTGCCTCGCCCAGGCCGGCGAGCTGGCGCGCGCCAGCGAGGTCTTCGAGGGTGTCGTCGCGCACGCCAACGATGTCGGGCTGCTGGCAGAGGAGATCGACCCGCGTGACGGGAGCCTGCTGGGCAACTTCCCCCAAGCCTTCTCGCATGTCGGACTGATCACCGCGGCCTGGAGCATTCAGCAGGCAGCCGAGAACTCGACCGTAGCGGCCGGTCCATGAAGCTCGAAGCCGGCCAGAAGTTCGCCGACGTCGACCTGCCCGACCACACCGGCCGCGCACGGCGTCTGACCGAGCTCGCCGGCGGGGACCCGGTCGTGTTGCTGTTCTCCCGCGGCTGGTGGTGTCCGAAGGAGCATCGGGCAAGGCGTCCAATCACGGTGCAAGCCAACACAATCCAAAGGAGTACGCATGGGAAGACTGGAACAAAAGGTCGCGTTGGTAACCGGCTCGGACTCGGGCATCGGGCATGCGACGGCGGTTGAGTTCGCGCGCGAGGGTGCCGATGTGGTCGTCAATTACCTCGAAGACGAGCACGGAGCGGATCAAACGCGCAAAGAAGTCGAGGCTCACGGGCGCCGAGCGGTAATCGTGCAGGCTGACCACGGCTACGAGGACCAGGTTGAGCGGCTGTTCAGCGTCGCGATAGAGGAGTTCGGGCACGTTGACATCCTGATGAACAATGCGAGCGTCGACGCGTCGGGCGTCCATGTCGCCGACTTGGACTTCGAGGCGTTTCAGCGCACGATCCGCAGCAACCTGTTCGGTCAGGTGCTGTGCTGCAAGCACTTCGTGCGCCACCGCAAAGCCAATGGCGGAGGCGGCAAGATCATCAACGTCACCTCGATTCACGAGGACATCCCCAACGCCGGCGGCGCCGACTATGACTGCTCGAAGGGCGCGCTGCGCATGCTGACGCGAACTCTCGCGCTGGAGGTCGCCGAAGACGCCATCAACGTCAACAGCCTCGCCCCGGGAATGGTGCTCACCCCGTTCAATCAGAAGGCGATCGACGATCCCGCCTTCCTCGAGAAGCAGGTCCAGAGCATTCCGCTCAAGCGCGCCGCACAGCCCGAGGAGATCGCCAAGCTCGCCCTCTTCCTGGCTTCAAGCGACTCTGACTACGTCACCGGTTCTGAGTACGTGATGGACGGTGGGCTCATGCGCAGCGTGGGACAAGGCGCCTGAGCCGAGTTGCAAGGGATGGGCCGCCGGAGGTCCGCCCGTCTATTTGAAGATGTTCACCGAACGTACCGCGACGAGCAGGACGGTTATGGACCACCGGCCGGTTGCAACGGTCAGACCGGTTGGCGATCAGCGGAGGTGGTGTACCGACGCGGGCGGATCGGGAACGACGCGAGGACGAACTCGCCTCCCGTCGAAGTACGACGGGAGGCCTGGGTGATCCGCTCCCGGTGGTCCCACGTATATGTAGACATGAGGTTCATCGTCCGGGATTGTCTTGCTCTCGCCGCGGCAGGGTTGCCGGCGCTCGGTGTCAGCGCGTGCGGCTCCGGCTCGTCGTCGAGCGGCGCCGCTTCGGTACCAGCCACCGCCTCGGGCTCGCCCCCTCCCGCGGTCGCGCGACCTGCGCAAAGCTCATCAAAGGTGTCGATCGCGGGGTTTGCGTACGGCCCCGCGACGGTGACCGTGGCAGTGGGTGCTGTTGTCCATTGGACGAACACTGATGCCGCAAACCATACGGTGACCGCGGACAAGGGCGCGTTCGCGCTGGGCAATCTCAACAAGCGTCAAGGTCAGAGCTTCCATTTCACGAAGGCGGGGGTCTACGCGTACCACTGCGACTACCACCCGTTCATGCACGGAATCGTAATTGTCAAGTAGGCGCACCTCGACGAAGTAGTGAAGGTCGCCTCGAAAAGAGAGGATCACTGATATGTCACCGACACATGATGAGCATCCCACACTAGCCGAGCTCGATCGCGACGGCGCGATCGAGGAGGCCGCCGCGGGGGTGGATGGGGCGACACGCGCGGCGTTCTTGAGACGCACTGGCGCACTCGTGGGCGGAGGAATGGCCCTTGGCGCGATCCCGATCGCATTGGCCGGTGCTGAAGGCGGGGGTTTGCCTAGCGGCGACGTGAAGATCCTGAACTTCGCTCTCACTTTGGAGTACCTGGAGGCCGCGTTCTACAAGGAGGCGGTAAGCAAGGGCGCCCTGAAAGGTGGCGCGGCGACGTTCGCCCAGACGGTCTCAGAACACGAGGCCGCCCATGTGGAAACGCTGAAGAAGACGCTCGGCAGCAAAGCCGTCGCAGAACCCAAGTTCGACTTCAAGGGCACGACCTCCTCCGAGGGCACGTTCCTGAAGACGTCGATGACGCTGGAGGACACGGGAGTAGAGGCTTACGAGGGCCAGGTCGGCAACATCAAGACGCCCGCCGTGCTCATGGCGGCGGGCTCGATCCTACCGGTCGAGGCCCGTCACGCGTCTTGGGTGCGCGACATCATCGGCGCCGGCAAGGCTCCTACCCCTGCCCCAGCCGCTTTCAACCCGTCCATGTCCATGTCGATGGTCCTCAGCGCCGTAAAGGCGACGGGCTTCATCAAGGCCTAGACCCGCCCGGCACGACTTCCACATCGGAAACGAAAGGATCTTCTGACCATGCATAACTCATCTGACTTCCCGAGCTTCACCGAGCTCGATTGCGACGGTGCGATCCAGGAGGCGGCGGCAAACGTGGACGGCATCACGCGTGCTGCCTTCATGCGGCGGACCGCCGCGTTCGCAGGCGGCGCTGTCGCAGCCAGCGCCTTCCCGATCGCAATGGCACAGGCGGCATCGGGCGCTCTGCCGTCGGGCGACTTGGCGATCCTGAACTACGCGCTGACACTTGAGTACCTGGAGGCGGCGTTCTACAAGGACGCCCTCCGCAAGGGCGCCCTGAGCGGAGAGACGAAGCACTTCGCGAGCGTTGTCTACGCGCACGAGTCCGCTCACGTCGAAGCGTTGAAGAAGACGCTCGGCTCCAAGGCGGTCAAGACGCCGTCGTTTGATTTCAAGAGCACGACCGCCAGTCAGACGACGTTCCAGGCGACATCCAAGACGCTGGAGGACACCGGAGTGACGGCGTACCTGGGTCAGGCGGGAGCGATCAAGACCCCGGCCGTGCTGGCCGCGGCAGGATCGATTCTGCCCGTCGAGGCACGCCATGCGGCCTGGATCACCAACATCATCGCCAAAGGCAGCGGCAGCCCCTCACCGGCACCGGAAGCCTTCCAGAAGTCAGCGACGATGTCCGAAGTGCTCTCCGCCGTGGCGGAAACCGGGTTCATCACCTCGAGCCTGCCCACCGCAGCCGCCGGCTCCGCCACGAGCGCCCAGCCGAGCATGACCGGCTGATGCACCGGCACTAGCCGGACCCGGACCCGTCCCACGGTCGGGCGGGTCCGGCTTGTGCTCGAGAGGGTCCATGCGAGCAGCCATTGAAATACGCGGCCGAGGGATGCTGTGGGGAGCGGGACTCCTGCTTCTATCAGCGCTCGTCGGCCTTCTGCTGAGCGCGGCTCTCAGCGGCGCCGGACCACACGGGGGTACCGGCCACGCGGCGACGCGGTCGCCCGCTTCAACCACCGTGCCTGCGTTTGACCCGGCGGCCGCGCGCGCAAAGGGAGGGCAGCCACCTGGGACGAGCATCGTCGCCCACATATCCGCCGGCAGCGTGCGTGTCTACCGGACTCCTGCCGGCCGCGGGCGAGTTCGGATCGTGCATGCACTGACCGCCGGTGGCCACAGCCTTCCGCTCGTCATGCTCGTGCGCCACCGCCGCCGCGGCTGGCTACAGATCCAGTTGCCGGTGCGCCCGAACCTCGCGACCGGCTGGATCCGCGACCGGGATGTCGCGCTACAACTCGACCCCTACCAAGTGCGGGTGAACCTGACCGCACACACCGTCGAGGTGCTACGCGGGACGCGAGTCATCAGGCGGGCGAAGGCGGGCGTGGGGAGATCCCTGTCACCGACGCCGGACGGCCGCTACTTCATCGTCGACCTCCTGCGTCCTCCTATCCGCAACGGTCTCTATGGCCCCTACGCGTTCGGATTGTCGGCCTACTCGACGGTTTACACGTCGTTCGCCGGGGGCGACGGGCAGGTTGGGCTGCACGGGACCAACGAACCAGCGGGTCTCGGTACCAACGTCAGCCACGGCTGCATCCGCATCGCCAACCGCGACATCGAAGCACTTGCCCATCTGCTCCCGCTCGGCACGCCCGTCACGATTCAGCGTGGCTAAGCGCTCATCGCCAGCGCGAGGACCTCAACGCGATCAGGACACGAATCGCGCTGTACGGCCACGAACCGAATATCCTGTGTGCGTGGGGGCACGAAGGCCCCGACGGAATGGCGGCTTCCGGCACCGCAACTGCGCACAGCCCTAAAGAGGGAAGTGTCCATCGGGCGGTCTTGAGTGCGGGACTGGCCAACTCGCTCGCGGCGCGCCGCTACTCACGCCGCTACACCGCTCCTCGCAAGCTCGACTAGTACCTCGACTGCCGGCTGTGACGTGGGTAGGTCAAGCATCTCGACGCACTGAGAGGTGTTCATGAGGGCGAACAAGATCTGGACCTGGCCGGTGCCACGAATGACGACTAGCCGATGCCCAGAACGCCGGGCCTGGGTGCCTGCATCGATCACGAGATGCACGCCCGTGGAGTCGAGGAACGTGAGCCGGCGAAGATCCAGCACGACCAGCCGCGCGCTGGCCTGGGCTGCCTCCAATGTCTCCTCTAGCTGCGGCGCGGTTGCCAGGTCAAGCTCGCCGACCGGCTCGACCCACGCAGCACCGGACCCGAGGCTGCCCCACGCGCAAAGAAACGGCACAGGCGTAGTAGCTGGTTGCGACTTTCTTGGACTGCCGAGAAGCGTTGCTTGGGGCACCTGAACCTCCGAGTCGCATGAGCGAGATCTCAGAAGTCAGCTGATGCTATCGCCCCAGCGGAGCGGTCTCATCGTCAATGCCCTCTAGCTCTTTAGCATACACCCTGCGGCGGCGATCTCCCGAGATCCCTCGCGGCCCCGTTTGCTGGTTGCTGTGCCCGCGATATCGCGTTCGCCCTCGATGCAGGAGATCGCTCAACCGTTCAGCCGGGCAGCGAGGACCAGATGTAATCGAAGACCTGCTGGTCATACGGCACTACCTCGCACCGGCCAGCGCTCGACGGCTCAACGCCGACGCTCTTCGCTGGTCGGCCGAGGTGTTTGGCACAGCCGTCGGGATCAGACTCCTGGTCGCTTAGGTATCGCCTGAGCAGGACTTCGTTCCCCGTGGGAGCGCTCGCGCGAGCGCGCCGTGAGTCGAGGGAATGTCATCCACTCTTGCGAGCGAACGTTCAGCTCAGCGTCGTAAGTGCGAGTGGGATGATGCGCTGAGCACCGGCGCGGCGAAGCTGACCGCCGACGATCGCGAGCGTCCATCCCGAGCCGCGACGATCGTCCAGCAGCACGCCGGTGCCGTGTGGCGGCGTGGCGATGACCTTGAAGGCTCCGCGAACGTTCTCGGCTTGTTGGACGGCATTCGCCATGTCGCGCTGAGGCGGTCGGTCCTGGATACGTTGCACAAGATCTACGTGCGACACATCAAGCTCAGCAGCCAGGCGCCCGGCTAGGTCGCTTATTACGTTAGGAAGGTGTCTTGAGGGCACACTCGTTACCCAAGCGAGCGACGTGTCGGCGCCACGCAGAATGTCCGCGAGACCGACGACGACGTCATTCTCAATTGACCCGTTGCGCAGTCCGCGCTCAACAGCGGGCCACCAGCCGCCGTCGCCCGTTCGCGCGAGCGCCCAGCCTGGCTCCGTGCGGACATCCTCGGGAATCCTGCGCATCCTGCCGGCACTGTCGGGCGCCATCTTCTTGGCCTCCAGATCCACCGGCCTCGAGCGGAGGTGACGTTCGGCGAGCTCAATCAGCGCCGGGTTTGGTGACCCAGCAAAGTGCGGCGCTGTGCAGAGAGAGCAGCGCCCGCAGTCCTGCGCGTCTGGATCGTCGAGCTGCTCCTGCAGCGCACGCATCAGGCAGCGCCCGTCAGCTCCAAACGCAGCCATCGCGTCCTGCTCTTCACGCCGCAGTGCAGTTACTCGCCTGTAGCGCTCCTCGTCGTAGGTCCAGTCCGCATCCGGGATCGACCGCCAGTGCCCGCCCACACGGCGGACCGCGCCCTCGACATCGAGGATCTTCAGCATCGCCTCAATGCGTCCCATGCCGAGGTTGACTACCGCCATCAGCTCGCGCGTCGTGCGGCCCTGCTCACCGGCAGCGTCCAACTCGCGGAGAACGGCGGCTACGCGCTCGCGCTCTGGAAACGCCTGCTCGATAAAGAAGTCCTGAATCCGGCGGTCCTCGCCGCCGCGCAGCAGGACGACATCGGCATGCTCAACGCCGCGCCCGGCGCGCCCAACCTGCTGGTAGTAGGAGACGACCGAGCCCGGGGCCTGGTAGTGCACGACGAACGCCAGATCGGCCTTGTCATAGCCCATTCCAAGCGCGCTCGTGGCGACTACCGCCTTGACTTCGTTGCGCAGCAGACGCTCCTCGGTGGCGACCCGCTGATCGCTCGCCTGCTCTCCACTGTAAGCCAACGCCGAGACCCCGTTCGCGGTCAGAAAGCCGGCGACCTGGTCCGCGTCGCGCTTGGTCAGCGTATAGACGATTCCCGACCCCGAAAGCGTCGGCAGATGCTCCACCAGCCAGGCCAGCCGCTCGGCGGGTCGCGGCAACTCGATCACCTCCAGGCGCAAGCTCGTGCGCGCGAGCGCGCCGCGGTAGAAGCGCAACGGCTCACCCTCCGGGGTGGCCAGCTGCTCTAAGACGTCACCGACAACGCGATCGTTAGCGGTAGCCGTCGTCCCGAGCACAGCGACTCCGGGCGCAAGCGCATCGAGCATGTCCTTCACTCTCCGGTAATCCGGTCGAAAGTCATGCCCCCAATCCGAGATGCAATGTGCCTCGTCGATCACAAGCAGCCCCACCGACGCGGCAAAGAGCGGGAGCATCCTCTCCCGGAAACTCGGGTTGTTCAGCCGCTCCGGGCTGATCAGCAACAGGTCGATCGCATCGCCCGCGAGTAAATCACGAACTTCGTCCCACTCCTCATGGTTGGTGCTGTTGATCGTATGCGCACGCAACCCCAGCCGCTGTGCAGCGGTGATTTGGTTACGCATGAGAGCCAGCAGCGGACTGATGATCAACGTGGGTCCCGCGCCGGCCTCTCGCAACAATGTGGTCGCGATGAAGTACACCGCGGACTTTCCCCAACCAGTGCGCTGCACGCACAGCACGCGCGCACGATCGATGACCACATCACGGATCGCCTCCAGCTGCCCTGCCCGAAAGGCCGAGTCAACCTCACCCGTGAGCGACCACAAACGCTCTAGCGCTCTCTCGTCCGCTCTCTCTGACGTCATGTGCAACACGCTCCCATCGTTGCACGCACCAGCGATGCAATCGCTTACCTCAGCGTCGCGCAGCCGAGCGGTGCAGGGACTCGCTCGCGAGCGCTGCCACCAGCTGCCGCGCGTGGGCCGCCAGGTGCTCAGTCGGACGCTGCGCGCGCAGCGAGCTCGAGGAGATCCGGCACACAGGCCATTTCGACGTAGATCCAGAGCCGGAGATCCGGCGTGCACAACCTCCGGCGACTCGTTCAATAAGGCACTCCCAGACCCTCTCAGTCTCGACTCAGAGGCGCTGGGTATTGAACCGTCTCCCCCTGGCACCGATACTCTCAGTCGTGTCGAGAATCATGCTCTGCGAGCTAGATGAACCGTCTCACGCGGGCCCACCGCGACGGTGCGAGGCTCAACGCTTGGAGAGCATCTCGTGAGCACGATCCAGGGTGCAGCCACAGCGGGCCGTGACATCCTCGAACGCGCCGATGCGCTCGGACGCGCCTTCGAGGCGCTTGCCTCGGCAAGCACAGATGCCCCGCGCCGCAGCTCCCTCGCCCGCGCCGCGGATCGCCTCAACGCGTCCGTCGTCACGCCGCTGTCGATCGTCCTCGGCGCGGTGGAGCAGGCTCAGGCCGGCGAGGCGCCGGGGTCCCAGACGGAGCTCGAGACGGCCGTTCACGAGCTTGCATGCGACGCGACCCACCTGCGGGTTCGTGTGGGCGGTCCCCCGGCTCTGCTGGAGGCGACCGCGGCTCTTCAGGATCTCAGCTGCCAGCTCATCGCCGATGACGATGAGCGCCTGAGCGCCCGGCGCTCGGAGCTCGAGTCCCTGATGAGCACCGCCAAGCCCGGTGTCCAGGTCGCCGAGGACGGGCCCTATCTCGTGACGAATGTCCCGCTGATCTCAGATCACCTGGGCGTCTCGCTGGATCCCCTCCCCCAGGTCGCCCTCTGTCGCTGTGGAGCCTCGCAGCTGAAGCCGTGGTGCGATGGCTCACACCACGCGCTCGGCTTCAGCGGCTCAAAGGACCCGGACCGCGTGCCCGACCGCCTCGACAGCTACGAGGGCCAGCACCTGATCGTCACCGACAACCGCGGCACCTGCGCGCATTCCGGATTCTGCACCGACCGCGCCCCGACAGCGTTTCGCAGCGACGCGGAGCCCTTCGTCGCCCCCGCGGGAGCCCGCGCCGATGAGATCATCCGTGCCGCGCGCGACTGCCCCTCGGGAGCTCTCGGATACAAGCTCCACGAGCAGGACCCCGACGACGCTGCCGACCAGACGCGCGAGCCGGCGATCGAGGTCTCCCTCGACGGCCCCTATCGAATCACCGGCGCCATCGGGCTGATAGATGACGAGGGCAACACACCGGCGCGCAACGCCGGCGCCTCGCTCGAGCATTTCAGCCTGTGCCGGTGCGGAAAGTCGCAGAACAAGCCCTTCTGCAGTGGCATGCACTGGTACGCCGACTTCCACGACCCACAACCAGCCGATAAGCCCACCCTGTTCGAATGGGCCGGCGGATTTCCCGCACTGCTTCGCCTCACACGGCGCTTCTACGAGACGCACGTGCCCACCGAGCCACTGCTCGGGGACCTCTTCGGGCGCATGTCTCCCGATCACCCTGAGCGGGTGGCCTCATGGCTCGGCCAGGTATTCGGCGGGACGCCGGCCTACAGCGATCGCTATGGCGGCTACGAGCGCATGATCAGCCAGCATCTGGACAAGGGAATCACCCTCGAGCAACGCGCCCTGTGGGTGGCGCTGCTTGGCCGCTCCGCCGACGACGTGGGGCTCCCGGCCGACGCCGAGTTCCGTGCCGCGTTCATCGCCTACCTCGAATGGGGATCGCGAATCGCCGTGGAGAACTCAAAGCCCGGGGTCCACCCGCCGCCGAAGATGCCCGTCCCGCGCTGGTGGTGGGTCTGCGACGCCGAGCCCTGGGCGCGAGCCCACGCGACCGCCGATGTCGAAGCAGAAGTTGAGATCGCGCTGCCCGGACCCGAGGAGGAGCTCTCCTTCGCCACGCACGTCAAGCCGCTGTTTCGCAAGCGCGATCGGGACTCGATGCGCTTCGCCTTCGATCTCTGGTCAGCTGAGGAGGTCACCGCGAACGGCCCGGCGATCCTCGAGCGGCTCAAGGCGGGGAGCATGCCCTGCGATGGCCCCTGGCCGCCCGAGCGGGTCGCGGTCTTCGAGCGCTGGATCGCGGACTGCAACCCCGCCTGATCTGCGCGACCGAGTGCACCCGCCTCATCGAAATAGAGTTGGCTGCCCGTGATCGAGATCCGACATCTGCGCTACTTCATCGCCGTCGCCGAAGAGCTCAACTTCAGCCGAGCCGCCGAGCGCCTGCACATGGCCCAGCCGCCGTTGAGTGCCGCGATTCGCCAGCTCGAGCAGGAGCTCGGCGCGCGGCTGCTGACTCGCACCACCCGCGAGGTGAAGCTCACGCCGGCAGGAGGAACCTTCCTCGCCGGGGCACGCCGCACGCTGGCGGAGCTCGAAGGAAGTGTGAGCTCCGCTCGGCGAGCGGCGGCCGGCGAGGTCGGGCAGCTTCATGTCGCCTTCAGCTGGGGGGCGCGATT
The DNA here is from genome assembly GCA_013815355.1 of Solirubrobacterales bacterium. GTDB lineage: Bacteria > Actinomycetota > Thermoleophilia > Solirubrobacterales > Solirubrobacteraceae > Palsa-744. The sequence continues at coordinate 12,586 of JACDGG010000023.1, read as the reverse complement.
CGTCACGCTGCCGGCTCTGGGTAGAGCCTTCCGCGACAGCCATCCCGACGTGGAGCTGTTGACCGAGGAGATGTGGAACTCGCGGATGGCCGGAGCGCTCCGCTCAGGCGCGATCGACCTCGCGATCTCCCTCTGCCCGGAGATCGAGAGCGGGCTCGCCTACCAGACGATACGCAGCGAGAGAGTGCTCGCCCTGGTTGCGAGCGAGCACCCACTCGGCAGGGAAAGCGAGATCCTGCTCGCGGCACTCACGGGAGAACCGCTGGTTCTGTTTCCGCGGGGCATCGCACCCCGGCTCCACGAATCGATTCTCGGGATCGCTCGCCGCGGCGGTTTCGAGCCCACAATCGTGAAGGACTCATTTCACACCGGCTGGGAACTCGGAATCCTCGCCGACGTCCCGGCAGTCGCGATCGTGCCCGAATCCGTCGGCCTGAAGGCCCCGGTCAACCTGAGCGCGATCAGGCTTCAGGACGCCGAGCAGCTGCTCGAGACCGCGCTGGTCTGGCGCCCGGAGGACGAGTCGGAGGTATGCGCCGCGTTTCGCGAGATCGCAGGAGCCGTTTTCGGTTCACCGCCCGCGCCCGCTGCCTCGCCTCAGCGGGTGAGCGGCGAAATCGCCTAGGACCCGATTCGATCTACGCGATCGCTGTCACTACCATGGATCTTCGATGGCGAGCGCGCTCCGAGCTACGACGCGATCAGATGGCTTGCTCCCACCGGGGCCGCGACTGCCGCGGGTGGCACAGGCGGCCATGCGACTATGGGCCTACTCCGAGCTCAGCGACCGCGGTCATGCCCGCTACGGCGACACGTTCACCGTCAGGCCGGGCATGCTGCCCCCGGGCGTGCTCACGCGGGACCGCGACGCGATTCGGCGGCTGTTCACGGGCGATCCGCTGGGCAAGCGCCACGGCAACGACATACTGCGCAATTTCGTGGGCGGGCAGTCGCTTTTGATGCTGGAGCCGCCCGAGCACCTGGCGCGGAGAAAGCTGGTGCTACCGCCGTTCCACGGTGAGCGGGTCCAATCCTACGCGCGCCTCATGCAACAACTCGTGTCGGGCGAGCTCGACCGCATCCAGCCGGGAGAGACGGTCGCGATTCACCCGATCGCCCAATCGCTCACGCTCGATGTGATCCTGCAGGCGGTGCTCGGAGTCTCCGATGCGACAGTGCGCCGGCGACTGCGCGCGATCTTCGACGCGCTCAACACGCCGCTCAACGCCGTGGCGCTGTTCGTGCCCGTGCTCGCACGCCGCTCGCGTTGGAACCTCCTCTCGAAGCGTCCTTGGCGGCTGAAAGACGAGCTCGACGCGCTGCTCTTCGAGCACATCGCCGCGACTCGCGCCGAAGGTGCAGCCGTCGAGCGAGACGACATCCTCGCGATGTTGGTCTCTGCGCGCGATGAGAACGGCGACGGGCTCACAGACGCGCAGCTCCGCGATGAACTGATCACGTTGATCACGGCCGGACATGAGACCACGGCGACGGCCATCGCTTGGGGAGTCGAACTGCTCCTGCACAACCCGGCCGCGATGGCCAACGCCCGCGACGGCGGGGATGCCTACCTCGATGCCACGGTCAAGGAGATCCTGCGCATCCGCTCGCCGATTCCGATCGGAGCGGCTCGCTACACGCTCGAGCCGTTCACGATCGGGCCGTGGCGGATTCCACGAGACGTCGCGGTGCTTGTGGACGCCCACGGCGTGCATCACGATCCCTCGATCTATCCTCAGCCGGACGAGTTCCGTCCCGAGCGATTCCTCGAGAAGCCTCCCGACGGCTATGCGTTCCTCCCTTTCGGCGGCGGCGCGCATCGCTGCCTCGGCGCCTCGCTGGCGATGCTCGAGATGAAGATGTTCCTGGGAGAGATCATCACGCGCCTGGAGCTCGCGCCGCTCTCTGCCTCGCTCGCCCGCGCTGTACCGCGTGGCCCCACGCTCGCTCCGCGCGGCGGAGCCCGGGTCCGCGTGCTCGCCAGGCGCTCGCCCGCGCGCGTGGCAGCGGACGCATCCCCGCCTGAGCCTAGTTTGATGTGAATTACACACATTGACGTTTATCTAAAGTCAATTGGCCGTCCCGTTGAGTGCCTGGGATTCGACCTCATGGAACGACGACTCGCGGTCGATGCGTGAGTCCGAGGTTTCCCCTGCCCAGTGTGCGAGAGGAAGTTCGCCATGCGCGTTCCCGTCCCACCGTCTGACCCCGTCGAGCACTCCGCGGCGCAGCTCCGCCTGCTCGGCGCGGCTCTGAAGCGGCGCGCCGATGAGGTGCTGGAACTGACCGTCACCCGCACCTCCGGCCCCGATCACGAGGTCGACGCGGTCGTGCAGGACAGCTTCGAACGCATCAGCCGCAGCTCGACGATCGCCGTCGCGCGCTGGATGGCCGGCGAGGGTCTCGAGGTCGCGCGCGAAGCCGGACAGGAAACCTGGGAGATCTTTGGTGAGCTCGCCGCGCACCGCGCCGCCTCCCTGAACGAGGTTACGCGGCGCTGTCTGTGCTGGCGCGACTCGATGGCGGAGATCCTCGCCGCGGCGGGCGCCGAGCTCACGGTCTCCGCCGACACGCTCTCCGAATCTCTAAATATCCTGCAGTTGAGCCTCGAGTTCAGCCTCGTGCGCATGTGCGAGTGCTTCGAGCTGGAGCGCCAGCGCACCGACGAAGAGCTCAAGCGCCGTGAGGACGAGCTCGCTTTCCTCGCCACGCACGACCCGCTCACCGGCCTGCCGAACCGCACGCTGATCCTCGACCGCGTCGAGCAGATGCTCGCGCGCTCGCGCCGCAACCAGACGCCGGTGGCCGCGCTGTTCATCGACATCGACAACTTCAAGGGCATCAACGACACGCTCGGCCACACCGTCGGCGACGAACTGCTCCGCGCAGTCTCCGCGCGGCTGGAGGGCGTGGTGCGCGACGTCGACGCGCTCGGACGTCTCGGCGGCGATGAGTTCGTGGTGATCTCCGAGGATCTCTCCCTCGACGCCGGGCCGGAGCTGATCGCCGAGCGGCTGCTGAGCGCCCTTCACCATCCCTTCAACCTCGGCAGCGACCAGCAGATACGCGTCAGCATCACAGCGAGCGTCGGCATCGCCATAGCCGACGGGATCTCGGCAGAGGAAATCCTGCGCGACGCCGACATCGCGATGTACCGCGCGAAGTGGGACGGCAAGGATCGCTACGCCGTGTTCGAGACCGGCATGCAGCACGCGATGCAGCACGACATGGAGCTCGAGATGGACCTGCGCGAGGCGCTCGAGAAAGACGAGTTCTTCCTCGTCTACCAGCCCACCTTCGATCTCGGGGACATGAGCCCCACGGGTCTGGAGGCGCTTATCCGCTGGAAGCACCCCACGCGCGGGGAGGTTCAGCCCGACGATTTCATCCCGATGCTCGAGCAGACCGGCCTGATCAACGACATCGGCAAGTGGGTGCTCGATCAAGCATGCGCCCAGGCCGCGGCCTGGCGTGATCTCGGCTACCCGATCGAGATCGCCGTCAACGTCTCCGGACGTCAGCTCGACAGCGACCAGGTGATCGAGGACATCCAAGGCGCGCTCGCCGCCAGCACGCTCGATCCCGGCGCGCTGACGATCGAGATCACCGAGACCACACTGATGCGCAACATCGAGGAGACCGCCCTGCGACTCGCCGAAGTCAAGGAGCTGGGCGTCGGCATCGCGATCGACGACTTCGGCACCGGTTACTCCTCGCTCGCGCACCTGCAGCGCTTCCCCGTCGACGCCCTGAAGATCGACCGCTCCTTCATCTCCGGCCTCAGCCACAACCAGGAGGGCGAGACGCTCCTGCGCACGCTCGTCCAGCTCGGCAAGGCCCTCTCGATCAAGACCTTCGCCGAGGGCATCGAAGCGCAGCGCGAGCTCTCGCTTCTCAAGGACGAGCGCTGCGACAGCGGCCAGGGCTTCCTGTTCGCCCGCCCGCTCGGTGTCGAGGCCACCCAGGCGTTCCTGGCGAACTGGGCCGCGAGCCTTCCCGTCGTCTCGCTGGATTAGCCGCGATCGCAGGGCCTGTGCGGCAAACGCCCGTGCTGGAGCGATCCGTCCGTGCCGTGCCGCAGGATGCCGGGCTCTTTGACTCGCGCCCCATTGACATCCCTGCGGATCTGGCAACAGCGCGCGCTGGCCCGCCTCGCCGACTGGCAGGGCGGTCCGTTTCTGATCTCAGCGGCCCCGGGGGCCGGCAAGACACGCCCCGCGCTCGAGCTCGCGGCCGAGCTGCTCGGGCGTGCAGTCATCAGGCGCGTCGCGGTGCTCTGCCCCACGACGCCGCTCACGCGCCAGTGGGCGGCCGCCGCGGCCGCACTCGGCGTTCAGCTGCAGCCGGATGCCGCCACGCCGCAGCCGCCCAGGGACTTTCACGGCGTCGCCGTCACATACGCCCGCGTCGCGAGCGACCCCGCCGGCTGGGCCGCAAAGGTCCTCCCCGACACGCTCGTGATCGTCGATGAGGCCCACCATCTTGGCGAGGACCTCGCCTGGGGCACTAGCTTTCGCCAGGCCTTCGCCAGAGCGCCGCGCTGGCTGCTGCTGTCGGGTACGCCCTTTCGCTCCGACGCCACACCGATTCCGGGCGTCCACTATGACCAGGACGGCCTCGTCCTCCCCGACGTCACCTACACCTATGCCGAGGCCGTCGCCGACGGCATCTGCCGCCCCGTGGCGTTTGTGACCTTCGATGGCACGCTCTCCTGGCGCAGCGGCGATGACGTGATCGAGTCCTCCTTCGAGACCGTCCTGCCTCCACGCGAGGCCGCTCGCCGCTACCGCACCGCGATCTCGACCGAGCTGCCCGACGGCCTACCGCGCATCCTGCGCGAGGCCGATGCCAAGCTGCGCGCGCTGCGGGCGGAGGGCCATCGCGACGCCGGCGGGCTCGCCGTCGCCGCCGACGGGACGCACGCACGCCGGATCGCCAAGCTGCTCGGCGAGGTCACGGGCCGTGCGCCGGTCGTCGTGCTCCACACCGAGGCTGCCGCCGCGCGCAAGCTCGCGAGCTTCCGCAGCTCGCGCGAGCCGTGGATCGTGGCGGTCAACATGGTCTCCGAGGGGGTCGACATCCCGCGGCTGCGCGTCGGCGTCTACGCGACGGCCGCCAAGACCCCTCTGGTCTTCCGCCAGATCGTCGGGCGCTTCGTGCGCACGGTGCCCGGCATGGCGTGCGAGCCGAGCTGGCTGTACCTGCCTGCCGATCAGCTCCTGCGCAGCCACGCATCGGAGGTGGAGAGCGAGCTGCGCCACGCGCTTCGCCGCGAGGAGCCCTCGGAGGAGTGGGAGCAGCCGCCCGAGCGCCGGCTCAGCGAGCCTTCGCCGAGCGCCGAGTTCGTGCCGCTGAGCGCCGAGTTCGCCGCACAGATGACGCTGTTCGGCACGCCCCAGGCGACGCCCGCCACGCGCGCGATCAAGGCGCCGCCCCCCGAAGAGGCGCCGATCGCGGCCTTCGAGCAGCGCTCGCAGCTGCGCCAGGAGCGCAGCCGCCTGGTCGGAGAACTGCACCGGCGTGACGGGCGCAGCCACCGCGAGATCAACGCCTGGGTCAACCGCGCGGTCGGGCTCGAGCGCGTCGAGGCGGCAAGCATCGAGCAGCTCGAGCGCTCGATCGAGGCGCTCGTCGGCGAGCTGACGCGCGCCTCGCGCCGCAGCGCCGCGCTCTAGGCAGCTCCCCCGCAGCGCGAGCCGCTCGTCGTTATTCTCAAGCCCGTTCGCACTCAGCAACGCTCACTCATCGAAGGGAGGGACATGCGCAGAGGGTTCACGGCGGCGATGCTCTTTGCGCTGGTCGCGCTCGGCGGGTGCGGCTCGAGCCACTCCCACCGCGCCGCCACCGCAAGCGCCCCACCACCGCCCCAGCCGGGCCTGGGCGCCACGCGCGCGAGCTTCGACGCGGCCCATGGCTCCGATGAAGCGCTCAAACAGGAAACGCTCTACACGCTAGTCACCAGCAACAAGGCCCGGCGCGTGATCTCCTACCAGGTGACCTACCCATCGGCGATGAGCGACATCGAACGGATCAACCTGCTCGGCGGCACCGCGCTGCCCGTGGGCGCCGTCGTGGTCCAGGAAACGCCGATCTGCAAGCTCTGGCGAAGCGCCGTGCTGCGCCGCCTGATCGGCTTTGAATACGCTCGCGCCACCACCGTGCCGGGCACGACGAGCGCGCAGATCAGGGCCACGAGCATCCCCGGCTGCTGAGGCTCTTTCACACACTTCCAGCTATGCCGGAGCCCTCTTCACCACCTGTGAAACCTTGGACATTGTGAACGTCCATGTGTAATTTATCAAGCGTTAAGGATCTGCTCGTGTGTGTCGATCAGCACACCTGATGTCGAACTCGCCCCCAGTTGCCATCAGTGACCTGCGCGACCTCGGCCTCGCGCTGAACGCGCGCACCGACGACGTCGTCAGCGCGATGCTCAGGCGCACGAGCGCCTCCGAGCAGCGGCTCGAGGCCTCCATCGAGGAGCGCTTTGCGCGCGTCGGTGCCGTCTCGACGGTGGCCGTCGCACGCTGGATGGCGGGCGAGGGGGCCGAGGTTGCTCGCGAGGTCGGGCAGGAGTCGTGGCAGATCTTCGGGCAGCTCGCCTCACAGCGCGCGGCGCCGCTGAACGAGGTGACCAAGCGCTGCTTGCGCTGGTGCGATGCGGCGGGCGAGGTGCTCGCAGAATGCGCAAGCGAGCTGGCACTCGCTCCGGAGGTGCTCGCCCACGCGATGGCGATGCTCCAGCGCAGCCTCAACGTAACGCTCGTGCGGATGTGTGAGTCCTTCGAGTGCGAGCGCCAGCAGGCCGACGAGGAGCTCGCCCGCCGCCAGCGCGAGCTCTCCTTCCTGGCGACCCACGACGCCCTCACCGGACTGCCGAACCGAACCCTGATCCTCGACCGCGTCGAGCAGCTGATGGTGCGAGCACGCCGCGAGAAAGCTCCGCTGGCCGCGCTCTTCATCGATCTCGACAATTTCAAGGCGGTCAACGACTCGCTCGGGCACGCCGTCGGCGACGAGCTGCTGCAGGCGGTCGCCGCGAGGCTCACCGCAGCGGTTCGCGACTCCGGCGCGGTCGGGCGCCTCGGCGGCGATGAGTTCGTCGTGATCGCCAACGAGCAGCTGACATCCGGGCCCGAGCTCGTCGCCGAGCGGCTACTGGAAGCGCTCGATCAGCCGTTCAAGCTCGCCGCCGCCAGCACCCCGACGCTCAAGGTCAGCGCGAGCATCGGCGTGGCCTCCGGCGATCGCGCCTGCGCCGGCGATCTGCTGCGCGACGCCGACATCGCCATGTACCAGGCCAAGTGGGACGGTCGTCACTGCTACGTGGTGTTCGAGTCGGGCATGCAGACCGCGGTGCAGTCGCGCATGGAGCTGGAGATAGACCTCCGCGAGGCGCTCGAGAACGAGGAGTTCTTCCTCGTCTACCAGCCCACCTTCAGCCTCAGCGACATGAGACCCACCGGCATGGAGGCACTGATCCGCTGGAACAGCCCCACACGTGGACTCGTGCAACCCGACGACTTCATCCCGCTGCTCGAGGAGACCGGCCTGATCAACGAGATCGGCTCCTGGGTGCTGAAAGAGGCATGCCGCCAGGGCGTGCGCTGGCGCGAGGCCGGCCATCCGATCGGGATCGCCGTCAACGTCTCCGCCCGCCAGCTCGATTCCGACTCGTTCGTCACAGTCGTGCGCTCGACGCTGCGCGAGAGTGGCCTGGAAGCCGACGCGCTGACGATCGAGATCACCGAGACCGCACTGATGCGCGACGCCGCCGCCACCGCCAAGCGCCTGGTCGCCGTCAAGGAGCTCGGCGTGCGTATCGCGATCGACGACTTCGGCACGGGCTACTCCTCAATGGCCCACCTGCAGCAGTTTCCCGTCGATGCGCTCAAGATCGACCGCTCGTTCATCACGCAGATGACGCACAACCAGGAGGGCGAGACGATCCTGCACACGCTCGTGCAGCTCGGCAAGGCCCTCTCGATCGAGACGCTCGCCGAGGGCATCGAGCGCGCCCACGAGCTCTCGCTGCTTCAGACCGAGCGCTGCGACAGCGGCCAGGGCTTTCTCTTCGCACGCCCGCTCGACGCCGAGGACACCGCGGCGTTCCTGAAGAACTGGGCGGCAAACGCCGCCCCCTCCCCTGCCGCGCCGCTCGGCTGAGCCGCCACGGCGCCCTGCCCGCGGGCGAGGCGCCCGGTTGCTACGGTGGCGCCGTCGCCGCCCAACCGCCTTTCCGGGAGGATTCAGATGGCCAAGGAGTTCAAGGCGTTCCTGCTCAGAGGCAACGTCGTCGACCTCGCCGTCGGCATCGTCATCGGCGCGGCCTTCGGCGCCGTGGTCACCGCGCTCGTTCGCGACCTGATCACGCCGATCGTGGCGGCGATCATCGGCGAACCGGACTTCTCGGGACTGAGCTTCACGATTCACCACAGCACCTTCCACTACGGCGACTTCATCAACGTGCTGATCGCCTTCCTCTCGATCAGCGCAGCCGTGTTCTTCTTCGTCGTGAAGCCCGTCAACACGCTGATGGCCCGCCGCAAGACCGGCGTCGACGTGGAGTCTGAGACGCGTCAGTGCAGCGAGTGCCTCAGCGAGATCCCGCGTCAGGCGCGCAAGTGCGCCTTCTGCGCCTCGCCCCAGCCCGGCGGCGCCCCGGCGAGCGCCGCGATCTAGGGCCAGTTTGCCCGAGACCGCTCGACTGCGTGCACGCACGGCCCTCGGCGGCGTGGTCGCGTGAGGAGCGTCTTCGTCCACCCGCTGCGCGTGCGCTACGGCGAGTGCGACCCGCAGGGCATCGTCTTCAACGCCAACTACCTGCTCTACTTCGACGTCGCCTTCACGGAGCTCTGGCGCGCCGCCGTCGGTCCCTGGCAGGAGATGGTCGAGCGGGGCGTCGACGCCGTCGTAGCCGAGGCGAGCCTCAAGTTCCGCGCGCCCGCGCGCTTCGATGATGAGCTCGAGCTGCACGCGCGCGTGACGCGCCTGGGCACGACCGCGATCACCACCGAGATCGACGTGATGCGCGGCGGCGAGCTGCTCGTCGCAGGCGTCCTGCGCCACGTCTGCGTCGCCACCGACACCTGGGCGAAGACGGACATGCCCGACTGGGTGCGTGGCGGACTGAGCCGCTACGCCGCAGCGGACGCCACCCAGCCCTGATCAGGGGAAGAGTGGCTCGCCGGCCATGGCGAGGATGAAAAATCCTCGCAAGATGGGCGATGTGTGCCCGCCAACGCTTGCAATCGTCGGTGCCTCGATCTAGCTTTGATCCAGACGCGATTCCAAGCCGTCAAGAGCGAGGCCACCGAGGTGTGAGGCCGCGCCACCTAACCGAAAGACCCTCACGGGTCCAAGGAGCGGGTTCCTCAAGCGGCCTGGGATCGCGTCGTTTTCGTTCTCGCTCCGTGCCAGGCGCAGCCCTCACCAGCAGGGCTTGTAGGCCGCCCCGTTGAGCGCGAGGTTGAAGCGTGCGCCCATGATCGCGGAGTTCTCGTCGGCCACGCAGAAGCGCGTCGTGGCGAGGTGATACTCGGCGTTGAGCACCGGCTTGCCCGCGCTCAGATACGGCTCGAAGCTCGCGCATTCGCGGTACTGGTTGCACTGCTCGCTGAGCGCCCCGTCGAAGTAGGGCTCGAGCGTCGTGCTCTGCTCGCCGTCGTTCTTCTGCAGCACGGCCATTCCCAGCGCGTGCGTGTCTTCGGCGACCCACTCGTTGAACCTCAGCTGCTCGGCCGCATCGATCGGGAAACCGCTGCGGTTGGAGAAGGCTTCGATGTTGTCGGGCTCGACCGCATCGAAGCCCTTTTCGCGGCACATCCGAAAGCGCGCATGCATGATCGGCTCGATCGTCGCGAGCGCGCGGATGTCAAGCCAGCGCTCCCCGGGCCAGCCGTTGGAGTGGCCCAGCACCGCCTTGGGAAATGAGGCGTAGTCGGGCCTGAAGGTCTCGGCCGTGCCGACATCGATGTAACAGATCGCGCGCCTGCCGGAGGCATGCAGAGCGTCGAGCACGGCCGCCGAGGTCTCAAAGCCGTCGACGTCATATGCCGCGACCGGCTCGGTGTTCTTGATCGTCCCCTGCAGCTGCCAGTACCAGCTCAGACGCTGCGGCGGGCGCCACCAGCTGCCCGGCGCGGTCTTGATCGGCTGCGCGAGCGCCGGTGCGGCGGGGAGCAGGGCGATCGCGGCGATCAGCCCGCACGCAGCAAGCGCCGCAGTTGACAGACCTCGCCTCGCGCGCACAGATGACATGGGCGCTGTGTATGCGCAGCGGCGCCACTCTCAGGCGTTTCCCAGGAACCTCAAGGGATACTCTGAGCGCGGCGCACGATCCTCAGAGCCGATGGCAGACAAGTCAACACCCAACCGCGTGCTCGTCGTGGACGATGAGCCAAATCTCGTCGAGGTCCTGAGCATGGCCCTGCGCTTCCAGGGCTTTGAGGTGCAGACGGCCGACAGCGGACGCGAGGCACTCGCCGCGGTGGCCGCCTTCAAACCACACCTGATGGTGCTCGACGTGATGCTCCCGGACATGGAGGGCTTCGATGTCGCTGCGCGCCTCGGCGCGCAGCGGACGGGCGTGCCGATCATCTTTCTGACGGCCCGGGACGCGACCGAGGACAAGATCCGCGGTCTCAGCGGCGGCGGCGATGACTACATGACCAAGCCCTTCAGCCTCGAGGAGCTCGTGGCGCGGATCAGGACGATCCTCAGGCGCACGGGCCAGGCCGACCCGGAGTCCGGGCGCCTCGTTTTCGGAGATCTCGAGCTCGACGAGGAGTCGCGGGAGGTGAGCCGCGCCGGCGAGCCGATCGAGCTGACCGCCACCGAATACCGGCTGCTGCGCTACCTGATGCTCAACCCGCGCCGCGTGATGACTCGCGCGCAGCTGCTCGATCACGTCTGGAACTACGACTTCGGCGGCGACGGGCGCGTGCTCGAGACCTACATCAGCTACCTGCGCAAGAAGCTCGACGCGCACGGACCGTCGCTGATCAAGACCGTGCGCGGGGTAGGATACGCGCTGCAGCTACCGCGCGCCTGATGCAGTCGCTGCGGGCCCGCGTCCTGGCCAGTGTGCTGGTGCTGTGCGCCGCCGGGCTGCTGGCTCTGGGCGCGGTGACCTACACCGAGCAGCGCTCCTTCCTGGAAGGACGCGTCTCTCGGGAGGTCCGCCAGGCCGCCCCGGCCGTCTCCCAGCAGCTCGACAGGGAAGGTTTCTCTCCCCCGGACGAGCAGAAAGCACCGGCAGACGAACGGCACGTCGACGGCGGCGTGCCGGGCAGGACGCGTGGCGGCGGAGTGGAACCGAACCTACCGCCGGGCACCTACGGGCAGCGGCGCACCGCCGCGGACAAGGTACTCCACAGCTTTGAAATCAACTACGCCACCGAAACCGCGCCGGCTGCGCCGAGGCTGCCGGCGCACGTGCCGATCGGCAAACTCTTCACCGTCGGCTCGACCGGCTCCTCTGAGGTGCGCTACAGGGTTTTCGTCAGCCGCGATCCGGAGGACTCGGGCATCACGCTCGTCGCCGTGCCGCTCGGCGACGTCGCTCAGACGCTCAACCGGCTGCTGCTCGTCGAGGGGCTCGTGATCGCCGGCGTGCTGCTCGCGCTCGGGCTCGCCGCCCATTTCGTGGTGCGCCTCGGCCTGCGCCCGCTGAGCCGCATCGAGGTGACGGCCGGCGAGATCGCCGCCGGGGAGCTCTCGCGGCGCGTGAGCCCTGCGACCGCGAAGACGGAGGTCGGGCGCCTCGGCCTCGCCCTGAACGCGATGCTCGACCGCCTCGAGCGCGCCTTCGCCGAACGCCAGGCCAGCGAGGACCGCCTGCGCCAGTTCCTTGCCGACGCCTCGCACGAGCTGCGCACGCCGCTCGCATCGATCCGGGGCTACGCCGAGCTGTTCCGCATGGGCGCCAGCAGCGACCGGCAGGGCACCGTGCTCGCGATGAAGCGGATCGAGGAAGAGTCCAAGCGCATGGGCGTGCTCGTCGAGGACCTCCTGACGCTCGCGCGCCTTGATGAGGAGCCGCAACATCAGCGTCAAGCGGTCGATCTCAGCACGCTCGCGCGCGACGCCGTGCACGACGCCCGCGCCACGGCGCCGGAGCGCACGATCGGGCTGCAGGCCTCCCAGCCGGTGGTGGTCTCCGGCGACCCGCACCAGCTGCGCCAGGTGCTTGCCAATCTGATGCGAAACGCGCTCGTGCACACCCCGGCCGGGAGCGCGATCGAGGTCGCCGTCACGCAGGGCGCCGGTGTGGCGACGGTGAGCGTGCGCGACCACGGACCCGGCCTGCCCGACACATCCGCGGAGGACCTGTTCGGGCGCTTCTGGCGGGCCGAGGGCGGGCGCGAACGTGGTAAGGCGGGAGCGGGCCTCGGCCTGGCGATCGTGCGCGCGGTGCTCGAGGCCCACGACGGGCAGATCTCCGCCGCGAACGCTCCCGACGGCGGCGCGATCTTCACCGTGGCACTGAAGCAGGCCGCAGGCTCATAGCGCGCCGAGAATGCGGCTTCGCACGCCCGCGGAGTGCCCGGGCGCACGAGCCGGCGCAGCACGCTCACTAGCGGCC
>JACDGG010000188.1 GCA_013815355.1 Solirubrobacterales bacterium | reverse complement strand
CAGCGGCACCGCGACGAGCGCGAGGTAGGTGAGCGCCTCGGCGCTCGCGCTTTCAGCGGCGCTTGCCACCGCCACGAAGCCCGCCACCGACAGCGGCGGCACGAGCGCCCAGCGGCGGCTGCGCATGCGCGCCAGCAGCTCGCCGGAGTGCGGGCGGGCAACCGCCACGACGGCGCCCTGGGCGCCGGAGAGGACGGCGATCGAGATCCAGAAGGGCATCGCCACCACGATAGATCGGCGGCCGCTGCTCGACTCGCGCCTGTGGCGCGCGTACGATGGCGCTGTGAGCCCGACCGCTGCCGAGACACCGCCGATCCTCCATCTCTCCGCGGTCGTCGGCAGCCCGCTGCGCGACTCCGACGGCGAGCGCCTCGGCAAGGTCGAGGATCTGATCGTGCGTCTCGGCGGCACCGGCTACCCACCGATCACCGGCTTTCTCGTGAGCGTCGCCGGACGCACGTCCTACCTCGGCGGCGAGCGCGTCTCGGAGATCGCCAGCGACGGCGTCGTGATGCGCAAGGCCAAGCTCGACCTGCGCCACTTCGAGCGCCGCCCCGAGGAGGTGCTGCTCAAGCGCGACCTGCTCGATCGCCAGCTGATCAACGTCGAGGGAGCGCGCCTCGTGCGCGCCAACGAGATCGAGCTGGCGCTCGTCGCAGGCTCCTGGCGCGTGGTCGGCGTGGACACCGGTCCTCGCGGCGGGCTGCGCCGGCTGCTGCCGAAGGGGCTCGGCGCGCACATCGCCACGGGCGAGTTCCTCGACTGGGCCGGCGTCGAGCCGTTCGTCGGCCATGTGCCGACGGTGCGCCTGCGCGTGCCGCATCCGAAGCTCGCGAAGCTCCATCCGGCTCAGATCGCCGATCTCGTGGAGGCCGCCTCGCGTCACGAGGGCGAGGAGATCATCCAGGCCGTCGGCGACGATGACCGCGAGCTCGAGGCCGACGTGTTCGAGGAGCTCGACGACCAGCACCAGCGGGAGTTCCTCGAGGACCGCCCCGATGAGCAGGTGGCCGAGATCCTCTCGCGCATGGCGCCCGACGACGCCGCCGACGTCGTCGGCGAGCTCGACGAGGATCGTCGCGAGCCGGTGCTCGCGCTGCTGCCGGTGAGCCATCGCGTGAAGGTCCGCGCGCTGCTCGGCTATGACCCGGCGGAGGCGGGCGGGCTGATGAGCCCCGACTTCATCCTGCTGCAGGGCGCGACCTCCGCGGGCGATGCGCTCGATGCGGTGCGCGCCAGCAAGATCGCGCCGGAACTGCTCAACACCGTGTTCGTGAGCTCCCGCGAAGGACAGCTCGGCAGCGTGCCGGTGACCGGGCTGCTGCGCGCCGAACGGGGCCGGCGCCTGGACACGATGCTCAAGCACGAGACGCCGTGCCTGCGCCCCAACGCCTCCTTCGAGGAGGTCGCGCGGCTGATGGCCGACTACAACCTCACCTCGATCCCCGTCGCCGATGAGCAGGGGCGGATGATGGGTGTGGTGACGGTCGATGACGTGCTCGAGGCGATGCTCCCGCGTGGCTGGCGACGACGCTTCGGGCTTCTCGGCGAGGACTGAATACACTCGCCGTCTGTGCACGCTCCAGCGGGACAGATAGATGGCGGTCCGAGTACCGCCCGTCATGCGTCGTATCCGGTCGGCCACCCGTGGCCGACCGCGCCTGCCTGCCCGGCTTAGCCCTCGTCGCGCTCGTATCTTCGCGTTTCTCGGCCTGCTCGGCCCCGGCCTGATCGCCGCGAATGCCGGCAACGACGCCGGCGGCATCGCCACCTATTCCTCGGTCGGCGCGAAGTACGGCTACGACCTGCTGTGGACCATCGTGCTGATCACGGTCTCGCTCGCGCTCGTGCAGATGCTGGCCGCGCGCATGGGCGTCGTGACCGGCAAGGGCCTCGCCGAGCTCGTGCGCGAGGAGTACGGCATCCGCTGGTCGGTGTTCGCGACGAGCGCCGTGCTGATCGCGAACCTCGGCATCTGCATCTCGGACTTCGTCGGCGTCGGCGCCGCGCTCGGCCTCGCCGGCATCCCGGTGCAGATCTCGGTGCCGATCGCCGCGCTAGGCATCTGGCTGATCATCGTGCGCGGCTCCTACCGCTCGGCCGAGCGCATCTTCATCTGGTTCACGATCCCCTTCTTCGCCTATCCGATTGCGGCGATCCTCGCCCACCCGCACTGGAAGGCGGTCGGCAAAGCGCTCGTCGTGCCGCACATCCACGCCAGCTCGGCCTTTCTGCTGCTGCTGATCGCGACCGCCGGCACGACGATCACCCCCTACATGCAGCTCTACCTGCAGTCCGCAGTCGTCGAGCGCGGCGTGCGCGAGGACGAGCTGCGCAAGGAGGAACGCGAGGCGGTGGCGGGCGCGGTGTTCGCAAACCTGATCGCGGGGTTCATCATCATCGCCACGGGAGCGACGCTGTTCACCCACGGCGTGCACGACATCTCCTCCGCCGCCGACGCCGCCCGCGCGCTGAACCCGTTCGCGGGCCGCTACGCAGAGGTGCTGTTCGGCATCGGCCTGCTCGGCGCCAGCCTGCTCGCCGCCGCAATCCTGCCGATCGCCACCTCCTACGTGGTCTCGGAGTCGCTCGGCTATGAGAAGGGCGTCGGGCGCCGGCGCGAGGAGGCGCCGGTGTTCGTGAACATCATCACCGCGATGATCATGCTCGGCGCGTTCGTGGCGATCATTCCCGGCGTGCCGGTGATCTCCCTGCTCGTCGGCGTGCAGGTGGTCAACGGCGTGCTGCTGCCGATCAACCTGTTCTTCATCTGGCGGCTGGCCCGCTCCCCGCACGTGATGGGCGAGCATCGCAGCCGTGGCCTGCTGGACGGGGCCGCCGCGATCACGGTCGCGGTCACCTCGACGCTCTCGCTGACGCTCGTGGTGATCACAGTGCTCGGCCTGTAGGCCGACGGGATGCTCAGCTGGCGGGGCTGTCGGGATCCAGCAGCAGCGAGGCGCCGATCGCGCCGCCGAGGTCGCCCAGCGCAGCCACGTGCACGTGCGGTGGATGGGCGTCGTCGAACAGGTGCGGCTGCATCTCCTCGGCGATCCGCTTCGCGAAGGGATGCCCGAGGCGCACGCCGAGACCGCCGCCGATCACCACGCCCTCGACGTCGAGCACGTTGACGACCGATGCGATCCCGGCGCCGAGCGCCTTGACGGCCCGGTCGAGGATCTCGGTGGCGAGCTTGTCGTGCTTCTCGAGCGCCCGCGCCCAGATTCCGCTCGTCAGCCGCGTGCGCTCGTGCTCCTTCATCAGCTTGAACAGGTCTGTCTTGCGGCCCTTGTCCTTGTGCAGCTTGCGCGCGTAGATTTCCATCGCGCCCCGGCCGGCGTAGGCCTCCATGCAGCCGCGCCGCCCGCAGGTGCAGCGCGCGCCGTCCATCTCCACGACCACGTGACCGATCTCCCCGGCGCCGCCCCGCCCGGTCCAGGGCCGGCGGTCGAGGATCAGCCCACCGCCGACGCCGGTGCCCCAGAACACGCCGAGCAGCGAGTCATAAAGGCGCCCTGCGCCGAGGCTGAACTCGGCGTCGGTCGCGACCTGCACGTCGTTGCCGAGCGCGACCGGGCACCCGAGCGCCGCTTCGAGCTTCTTGGCGAGCGGGAAGCTGCCTTCCCAGCCCGGCAGGTTGCGTGCGCTCGTGACGTTGCCCTCGGCGATCACGCCGGGCGAGCCGACGCCGACACCGCCGAGCTTGGAGGGCTCGATGTCGGCCGCCTTGGCCGCATCGCGCAGCGCGTGCTCCATCTCCGATGCCACGTCTGCGGGTCCGCCTTCGGTCGGCGTTGGACGCCGCGCGGAGCCGAGTGGCTTGTGGTCGTCATCGACGATCACGGCCTGGATCTTCGTGCCGCCGAGGTCGATGCCGCCGAAGCTCCGAGCCATGCGGGCGATGATCGCAGACGCCGCGGCCGCAGCGCTCAGGTTCAGGGGCGCTTCGGGTCGGCGATCGCCGAGGAGCTGGGCTTCGTGGCTACCTTCGGCGCCGGCAGCGCGCCGATGCGCGAGACGAGCTGGTTCCACTGGGCGCTGCTGAGCACGGTCGTGGTCACGAGCGGAGCCGCCGCCGTCCTACCGGCCTTGGCCGAGTGCGCCGCGGTGCCCACGGCCGCCGGGCGCAGCGCCGTGCCGGCACGCGCCGGCAGGAACTCCAGGCGGATGTGCGCGGCGGCAGAGGCGATCGCGTGCGTGTTGGCGGCGCCGGGATAGCGCATCAGGCTGACGATCTGGTGCGGCACGAATTCGCCGGGGAGCGTCAGCAGCGTGCGGATCGTCAGGTCGGTAATCGTGCCCGCGCCCTGGTGGTGGGCGATGTGCACGCCGTTGATCGCGGTGATCTCGAGCGCGTCACGCGCCGGGGGCGAGCCGGCGGCCGCGGCGGCCTGCGCGCCACAGCGCACCCCGCCGACGGTCGGCTTCAGGCCGCTGCGCGAAAGGAAGGCGAGCACCGCGAGCAGGCGGCGATCGACCGAGCCCGCGGCGATCTCCTTGCGGTCGCAATCGGCGAGCGTGACGCCTGGATCGGCGAGCACCGCGCGCTGCAGTTCGCTCTTTGACTGCAGGAACACGTTGCTCGCGGTCGCGCCCAGCAGCGGGTTGGCGGCCTTGGCGCCGTGCGGGTGAAGCGCTGCCTGAAGCTGGGCCCAGTTGGTGAGGATCGGGCCCGGGTCGATCGTGCCGGGGTCACCGGCGGGACGGATCGCGAAGCGCAGGTGGCCTGCATGTGCACCGGCGGGAACGCGCACGTGGCCGAGCACGGTGCCGCTCGAGACGACCGCGCCGCGGCGCAGCGGCAGTCGCTGCTGGGTCTTTGAGGTGCGCGCGCGGCGGGTGGCGCGCACCGCGGCCGATGCGAGCGCGTCGGGGTTGCCCGGGTGCGCGAACAGGCGCACCTTGCCGAGTCCCGTCGGGCCTTCTTCGGCCGCGTCGGCGGGCAGCGAGGCCACGCCGCGATGGCTGCTCGCGTGCGCCTTCTTGGCCGGTGTCTTGACCTGCAGCGTCAGCGGCGCCTGGCTGCCCGCGCTCGCGGGCTGGGAGGGCGTCGGGTCCTTCTTGCCGGCCGCTTCGACCGCGGGGGAGCTGACCGGCGAGCGCGGCGCTTTGGGCGGCGCGTAGCTCGGTGCGACGCTGCCGAGACCGGCATAGGTGAAAACGTCTCCGTAGACATCGCGCAGGATCACGTAGCGCCCGAGCGCGCGCGAGTGCCCGATCTGCACGATGCGTCCGTCCTGGGCGGCCACCACGGCGGCGGTGGGGATGCTCGTCAGTTCCACGAGCTGCAAGAGGCGAGAGGCGGCGGCCGCGCTCTTGGCCTTCGCCGCTGCGGCTGCGGCGGCGGGGGCAAGCGCAGGCGTGGGGGCCGAAGCTGCGCTCGCGCTCGCGCGCGCAGCTTCGGGGGCGGCCGTGCCCGTGTGATGGGGGACTG
>JACDGG010000187.1 GCA_013815355.1 Solirubrobacterales bacterium | reverse complement strand
GCGCCAAGCAGCGCGAGTCCCTCGGCGAGCCCGCCGGGCAGGTCCTTGGCCGAGTGCACCGCGATGTCGATCTCTCCCGACTGCAATGCCTGCTCGAGCTCGCCGACCCAGCGCGACTTGTCGCCCTCGCGCGCCCCGCGGTCGCCGCTGGTCACGATCGGGACGATCTCGCAGTCGCCGATCAGGCCCGCGACGATCTCGGCCTGCGCCAGCGCCAGCGCGCTGCGCCGGGTACCGAGGCGCATCAGCGCGGCGAGCGGGCGGCGGGGGCGTTGCGACGGTCGCGCAGGTCGTGAACCTCAGCGAGCTCCGCGGCGTCGGGCGCCCTCTGATCTGAGCTGTCCTGCTGCAGGCCGAACAGCTCGCGCACGATCTCGAGGCTCGCATGCCCGCGATCGGCGCCGAGGCTTCGCAGGCGGATCGTGGGCTCGTGCAGCAGGCGGCTCATGACCGCGCGCGCGATCGCCTCGACGCGCGCGATGTCGCGCTCGGAGGCCGACTCCCAGCGCCCGGAGTTCTCGGCGAGCACCTGCTCGACGATCGCGTTGCCGTGCTCGCGCAGCGCGCTGACCGTGGGCAGCGCGTCGAGCTGGCCGAGCCAGCGCGCGAAGCGGTGGATCTCTTCCTCGACGATCTCAAGCGCCCGCGGAGTCTCCTCGGCACGCGAGCTCAGGTTGCGCGACACGACAGCCTGCAGATCGTCGATGTCATAGAGGCTCACGCCCTCCAGTTCCGCGCACGCGGGGTCGATGTCGCGCGGGACCGCGATGTCGATCAACAGCAGCGGGCGCCCGCGCCGTTCGGCCATCACGAGCTCGAGCTCCTCGCGCCCGACGATCGGGTGCGGCGAGGACGTCGAGGACAGCACGATGTCGGCGTGCAGCAGCTGGTCGGGGAGTTTGTCGAGGCCCACGACCGAGCCGCCGAAGCGCCGCGCGAGGCTGAGAGCGCGATCGGCGTGACGGTTGGCGACGAAGATCGTGCCCGCGCCCTGCTCGGCCAGCGCGCGCGCGGTCAGCTCGCTGGTTTCGCCCGCGCCGAGGATCACCACATGCCGCTGCTGCAGGCCGCCGAGCACACTCAGCGCGAGGTCGACCGCGACCGAGGGAACGCTCACGCGGCTCGCGCCGATCTCGGTCTCCGATCGAACGCGCTTGCCGGTGCTCAGCGCGGCGGCGAACATGCGGTTTGACAGCGGTCCCGTGCAGCCGGCGCGCATCGCCGCTTCGTGGGCGCGGCGCACCTGGCCCTGCACCTCGGCCTCGCCCACGATCATCGACTCCAGGCCGGCCGTGACACGGTAGAGGTGGCGCGCGGCGTCGCAGTTGCGCGGCGAGTAGATCGCCTCGGCCAGCTCGGTGGGGCGGATTCCGGCGCGGCGCGCCAACAGGCCGAGCACGTCTGACTCGGCTCGCACCGGGTCGCCGACGACGAGATAGATCTCGCTGCGGTTGCAAGTCGAGATGATCACCGCCTCGAGCACCTCCGCGGTGGCGGTGGCCTCGCGCGCGAACTCGACGGCCTCGCTCTCGGTGAAGGCGAGGCGTTCGCGCAGCGCGACCGGCGCGGTCTTGTGCGAGATGCCGAGCGCGAGCAGCTCGTTCATGCGAGCGTCGACTCCCTCGGCGCAACGTCCTCGGTGGCTGTGCTCGGCGGGGATTCGGAGAGCTCGAGCAGCTCGCCGAGCTCTCGCTCGATGCGGCTCAGGCGGAGCGCCATGATCGCTACGTAGATCAGCACGATCACGAACGCCACCACGTAGGCGCCGGCCACGTATTTGCCGGCCTCGTGCAGAGGCAGCGCCGGCAGCTCCGCGAGCACGTTGGACATCAGACCTCCGAGCCCACGGCAGAGGGTGCGCTCGCGGTGAGTGCGGGGGCGGCGCTGCGCCCGCGTCGGGCGGTGCCCGTCTCACCGGAGAGCCGCCGGCGCAGGGCGCGCACCTGCGCGCGCGTGTGCTTCGCCGTCAGCTCGTACTTGCAGAGCGTCGCGTAGAGCAGCACCATCGCCACCAGCGAGACCATGAACGTGAAGGCCATCGATCCGGGCAGGTTGGAGGTGCCACCGAGCACGCGCGGGTGCAGGTAGGCGGTCGAGAGGCGCACGGCGATGAAGTTCATCGGCACGAACGCGCCGGCCGTGACCGCGAACACCGAGGCGTAGCGCGACTGGCGCTCGGGGTCCTCGATCGCAAAGCGCAGCGGCTGGTAGGTGGCGTACAGCAGGAACACGATCAGGAACGAGACGAGCGTCGGCTCGTTCCACACCCACCAGTGCCCCCAGGAGCCCTTCGCCCAGATCGAGCCCGTGATCAGCGTGGCGACGGCGAAGATCAGGCTCATGTGGATCGCCACGTAGGAGCGCATGTCCCAGCGCGCGTCGCGCGTGCGTAGGTGCTGGATCGCGAGCAGGCCGCCGATCACGAAGCCGCACAGCGCGACGATCGCCATCGGCACATGCAGGTAGAAGATCTTCTGCAGAAAGCCCTGTTCTGCTTCCAGCGGTGCATAGAAGAAGACGAGCCCGAGCGCGGCGGCCATCGCGACTACGGTGGAAATGCTCAGGGCACGTAGGCCCTTGCCGTACATGGTTCTTTAGTCCTCCAGGAGGAAATCGAAGAGGGCGTAGGCGATCAGCCCGAACACGAGATCATAGAGCCCCAGCGTCACCAGCCAGCGTCCCGGGAGGGCCGTGTGGTGGCCCAGCGCCAAGAGCGGGGAGCTCGCGCGTGCGCCGCCGATCACGATCGGCACGAGCAGCGGCAGCGCCAACAGCGGTCCGAGCAGGTCGCGCGCACGGGTGCGCACCGCGAGCGCCGCCACGAGCGTGCCGATCACGGCCACGCCGAGGTCGCCGAGCGCGAGCACCCCCAGCAGCTGCGGCATCGCCTTCCCGAGCGAGGGGCCGAGCAGCAGCAGGCCGAAGGCGGGGACGGCGACGATCTCAAACGCGAGCAGATAGGCGAGCAGCGTCGCCACCTTGGCGATCAGCATCGCGCTGCGGTCCACGGGCGCGAGCAGGAATCCGTCGAAGCCGCCCTGGTCGGCATCGGCCACGAACAGGCGGTTGATGCCGAGGATCGCCGCGAACAGCAGCGTCACCCAGAGGATGCCGGCGGCGAGATCCCCGTCGACGCTGTTGCGGTTCAGCGCGAAGTGAAACACGACGAACGTCGTGACTGCGAACAGCGACATGCCGGGAACCGACTCCAGCGTGCGCAGCTCCACGAGCAGCTCCTTGCGCAGCAGCGCGCCGACCGTGCGCCTCACCGGTAGAGCTCCGCGATCTGATCGCTCTGCACCTCGCCGGCGCGAGCCAGCATCACGGCGCGGCCGTCGCGCAGCCCCAGTACCACGTCGGCCTCGGCGAGCCCGCCGCCGGGGTCGTGGCTGCAGATCACCCGCGTGCGGGCAGATGCGGACCCGATCAGCGGCGCGACCAGCTCGATCGCGGCCGGGTCGAGGTTCGAGTAGGGCTCATCGAGCAGCAGCAGCTCCGGCTCGTGCAGCACCGCGCGAGCCACGGCGACGCGCTGGACCATGCCGCGCGAGAGGTTGCGCACAGGCTCCCCCGAGCGCGCCGAGATCGCGACGGCGTCGAGCACCTCGGCGACGCGCTCATCGCTCACGCCGTGCAGGCGCGCGTGGAAGCGCAGGTTCTCCTTTGCGGTCAGCTCGCGGTAGAGCAGCGGCTCGTGCCCGAGCAGGCCGAGGCGCCCGCGCGCGGCCCAGCTCTGATCCGGGATCGAGCACCCGAGCACGGTGACGCGGCCGGAGTGGGGGCGCAGCAGCGTGGCCAGCACCCGCAGGAGCGTGGTCTTACCGGCGCCGTTGGGTCCGAACACGACGAGCGTCTGCCCCTCGGCGAGCGTTAGCGAGACGCCGCTCAGCGCCTCGCGCTCGCCGAAGTGTCGGGCAAGCCCCTCGAGCTCGAGGGCGGGTGCATCGAGCGCGGGTGCGCTCGTGGGCGCGGGGGCGGAGATCATCGAGGCAGCCTACGCGGGCGGCGCTGCGCGGCTCAGGCTCAGGAGACCTGCAGCGCGTGTGCGTCCTGCGCGCGGGCGATCAGCTCGCGCACGGCCTGCTCGCCGCCGGCGCCATCCTCGCGCAGCAGCGCGATCGGATCGCTCTCCCCATTGACGATGCCCTCGAAGAACTGCTTGCGGTCCTGATAGGTGGGAAGCGTGCCCTTGGCCCACCCGCGCACCTCGTTGAGCAGCACGGCGAGGCGCGCGTAGGGCTCGCCGAACTGGGCTTCGATCTCGCGCTTCATGCGCTTGGCGAGCGCCGGCGAGGCGCCCGCCGTGGAGATCGCGATCGCCAGCGGGCTCATGCGCACGATCGCCGGCAGGATGAAGTTGCAAAGCGGCGGCACGTCGACGATGTTGACGAGCATTGCGCGCCGCTCGGCGTCCTCGAAGACGGTGATGTTGACGTCGGTGTCATTTGTGGCCGCGATCGCCATGAACGTGCCATCGAGATCCTCGGGGCCCGCGTAGGGTCGCTGCTCCCAGCGGATCGAGCCCTCGCGTGCGTACTCGGCGAGCGCCGGCTCGGCCTCCGGCGCGATCAGCGTCACCTCTCCGTCGCAGGCGAGCAGCCCATCGACCTTCTCCAAGCCGATCTCGCCGCCGCCGATCACAACGCAGCGGCGTCCGGTGAGCTTCAGGCAGGCGATGTAGAAGGGGGTGTCGAGCATCCCCTGCACGCAGCTCTGATCGCAGATCCCTCTGCGCAGCTGGCAGACGCACTCCTTGCCTGCATAGGCTTGGGCGGGCATTGCCACAAGAGTAGTGCAGGCCCCGCGACGCCCCGAGTGCTTACCGCGGCACGCCGCGCCCGAAGGCTCTGGCGCCCATCTGTACCAGTGCGATCGCGCCCTCGCGCCAAGCGCGATCGCGGTCGGCCTCGCGTGAGGAGCGAAGCTTGGCAACGGCCCGCGCCGCGCGCAGGCTGGCTTCGTCGTAGGGCCCCCACCACTGTCCGCGCATCGCGGGCGGGTCCCACGTGATCAGCTTCTCCTGCGCGCATGCGCGCAGGCCCGCCGCTCCGAGTGTGCGCCCGATGCCGCCGCCCGCCGCCGCGCCCCACGGGCCGCGCGAGACGGTCGGGCCGGGCAGGTGGTCGTTCAGCCAGACCATGCCGGCGTGTAGCTCGCGCGCGATGCGCGTGCTCTGGTAGCGGTCGGCGCTCCACACCGAGGCGCCCAGCCCGTAGTCGCTGTCGTTCGCCAGCGCGATCGCCTGCTCGACCGTGTCGACGGGCTCGACGACGAGCACCGGAGCGTCGATCGGCTCGCGCGAGATGCGCATCTCGGGTGTCGTGCCGGTGAGCACCGCAGGGGCGATGAAGTACCCGGCCTCACAGCCCTCGGGCCCGGCGCTCGCTCCGCCGCAGTGGAGCGTCGCGCCGCCGGCCACCGCTTCGCCGAGGAGCGCCTCGACGTGTGCGGCGC
>JACDGG010000186.1 GCA_013815355.1 Solirubrobacterales bacterium | reverse complement strand
GCTCGCGGCGGTCGCGGTGTGCGCGCTCCTGGCGGTCGGCGTGATCGCGGGCGCACTCAGCGTGCACGACCTCTCCCACCGCGGCGGCTCGCTGCCGGGGGCGATCTTCCTGGCGGGGCTGCTCGCGCTGCTGGCGCGCGGCATGTATGCGACGCGCTACTGGGCGGTGCTCGGCTTCGAGGCGCTCCTGGCCTTCCAGGTGCTCGTCACCTCGCTCGCGCTCGTCGTGGCCTCGACGTTGCTTGCGGCCGGAGTGTGCCTGCTCTCTATCGGGCTCGGCGGCTGGCTGTTCTGGAAGCTTGTGCGCGTCATGGGCCGCATCCAGGCGGGGGAACGACGGGCGCTTCGATAGGCTCAGGCGCGATGGCCGAGAGCTCCTACGACTGCATCGTGATCGGCTCGGGACCGGGCGGGTACGTGGCGGCGATCCGCGCCGCGCAGCTTGGCCTGAAGACCGCTGTGATCGAGCGCGACAAGGTCGGCGGACGCTGCCTGAACTACGCGTGCATCCCCGCCAAGGCGGTGCTGCGCTCAGCCGATCTGCTCTCAGAGATCCGCGACGGCGAGGAGTTCGGCCTGAAGGTCGCCGGCGTGGAGGTCGACTACGAGGCGATCCAGGCGCGCCGCGCCAAGGTCGTCTCGACGCTCACCTCCGGGGTGGCTGGCCTGTTCAAGAAAAACTCGATCGAGCTGATCGAAGGCGACGCGGCGCTCGGCGCCGAGGGCGAGGTGCTCGTCGCAGGCCAGACGCTCACGGCGGGCAGCGTGATCCTCGCGACCGGCTCGGTTCCGCGCACGATCCCCGGCGTGACACTCGGCGGCCGCGTGATCGGCACCGAGCAGGCGTGGGCGCTGGCGGAGCTGCCCGCGCGCCTGGCGGTCGTGGGCGCTGGCGCCTCGGGCGCCGAGATAGCCTCCGGCTTTGCGCGCCTCGGCAGTGAGGTGCTGCTGCTCGAGGCGCTCGAGCGCGTGCTGCCGAGCGAGGACGAGGACATCTCGAGGCTCGTGGAGCGGGGCCTCAAGCGCCAGGGCATAGACGTGCAGACGGCCACGCCCGTCGCCGATGTGAAGGCCGGCGAGAGCAGCGTCGGCTTCTCTTACGGCGAGAGCTTGAGCGAGGTCGACTACCTCGTGATCGCCGCCGGGCGCGGCGCCGACATCGACGGGCTCGGCGTCGCCGAGGCGGGCATCGAGCTCGACGAGCCCGGCCTGATCAAGGTCGACGGCGCGCTGCGCAGCTCGCGCTCAGGCGTCTACGCGATCGGCGACCTCGTGCAGGGTCCGGCGCTGGCGCACAAGGCATCCGATGAGGGCATCATCGCCGCCGAGGACATCGCGGGGCGCCCGACGCACCCGATCGCCTACGTGGACATCCCGCGCGCGACGTTCTGCACGCCCAACGTCGGCTCCTTCGGGCTGACCGAGGCCCAGGCGCGCGAGCAGGGCTATGACGTGGTCGTCGGCAAGGTCCCCTACGGCGCGGTCGGCGGCGGCACCGTCTACGGCGACCGCACGGGCCTCGTGAAGGTCGTCGGCGAGTCCAAGTACGGCGAGCTGCTCGGCGGGCACATCGTCGGCTCGCGCGCCACGGAGCTGATCCAGGAGCTCGTGAACGTGCGTGCGCTGGAGGGCGGCTTCCCGGAGCTGGCGCGCATCATCCACGGCCACCCGACGCTCTCGGAGGCCGTGATGGAGGCCGGGCGGGCCGCCGACGGCTGGCTCATCCACGGCTGAGGATTCAAGGCCCGAGGACGTGTCCTCAGCACCGGCCGGCTTCTACTTCGACCTCGCCAGTCCGCTGGCGTATCTCGCCGCCGAGCAGGTGCTGCAAGTCCTCCCCGGGCCGGCCGAGTGGCAGCCGGTACTAGCCCGCGAGCTGCCTGCAGCAGAGAGCTTCGACGCATACCGCTGCGCCGAGGAGCACGACATCGCGCGCGCGGAGATCGAGCGCCGCGCGCACGAGCTCGAGCTGCAGCCGCTGCGCTGGCCCGAGCCGTTCCCGTTCGACAGCTCGCTGGCGATGCGCGTCGCCACCTACGCGCGCTCGATCGGGCGCACGGTGCCGTTTGTGCAGGCCGCCTTCCGCCAGGCGTTCGCGGGCGGGCACTCGCTCGAGAACCCGGACTTCGTGCTGATCGCGGCGGCTGCGTGCGAGATGCACCCCACAGCGGTGCTGCGCGGTGCGGAGATGCGCTCGGTCGCCGAGCAGCTGAGCGCATGCACAGCGGCAGCCGTCGCGGTGGGCGTAAGCGACGTCCCGGCCGTCTCGGTGGCGGGACGCATATTTCACGGCGAGCACGCACTCGCGCGGGCCGCTGCCCACATGCGCGAGACGCAGGCGCAGCCGGCGGAGGCGGAGGTCGCACCGAGGTGAGGGCAACGCACGCCTACCGCCTGATCCTCACGCGCGGCGGGCGCGCGCCGGCGCTGCTTGCGGACGCGGGCCGCGTCGATCACATCGAGATCGTGGAGATCGACAGCGGCGAAGCGGTGCTCTTCTGGGATCGCCCGCCCCAGGCGGCCTCCAAGCTCGCGCGCGCCCTGCGCGCAGACCTCGCTCAGCTGGAGGCGCCGGAGTTCATCGCGCGCTGGAGTACCGTGGAGCACTGATGCCCGACTCACCCGCCCCCGCCCTTCCCGAGCCCGACGTCGCACGCGAGTGGCTCACGACGATGACGCTGATCCGCCGCTTCGAGGAGCGCGCGGGTGAGATGTACGCGCGGGCGAAGGTCGGCGGCTTCCTGCACCTCTCGATCGGCGAGGAGGCGACGATCGTCGGCAGCGCCCGGGCGCTGCGCGAGGAGGACTACCTGATCTCGACCTATCGCTCGCACGGGCACGCGCTCGTGCGCGGCACGCCGCCGGAGAATGTGATGGCTGAGCTGTTCGGCCGCGTGGACGGCTGCTCGGGGGGACGGGGCGGCTCGATGCACATGTTCGATCTCGCGCGGCGCTTCATGGGCGGCTACGGGATCGTCGGCGGCAACCTGCCGATCGCAGCGGGCATCGCGCTGGCCAGCGACTACAAGGGCACCGAGGAGGTCACGCTCTGCACGTTCGGCGACGGCGCCTCCAACCAGGGCACGTTCGGCGAGACGCTGAACCTCGCGGCGCTGTGGAAGCTGCCGGTCGTGTTCATGGTCACGAACAACCAGTTCGGCATGGGTACCGCGCTGCGCCGCCACTCGGCGGTGACGGACCTGCAGCGCAAGGGCGAGAGCCTCGGCGTGCCGGGCATGCGCTGCGACGGCATGGACGTGCTCGACACCTTTGCAGTGCTCAGCGAGGCGGTCGAGCGCGTGCGCGCGGATCGCAGCCCGGTGCTCGTCGAGGCGATCACGTATCGCTTCCGCGGGCACTCGATGGCCGACCCGGAGCAGTACCGCAGCAAGGAGGAGGTCGCGCACTGGCGCGAGCGCGACCCGCTGCCGAGCTTCGCGGCGCGCCTGATCGAGGAAGGTGTGATCGAGGAGGATGAGCGCGAGCGGATCGACGCGGAGGCGATCGCCAAGGTGGACCGCGCGGTCGAGTTCGCCGAGGCCTCGCCGTTCCCGGCGCCGGAGTCGCTCTACGACGACGTGTACGTGCTCGACCCCGACGTGCGCGGCTGGTACTCCGCGCCGACGAGCGAGGAGTCAGCCGGGCGCGGGCGCGAGGCCACTCCGCCGGACACGAGCGAGCCGGCCGCCAACGACGAGATCCCGCAGCAGCTCACGCACGCCCTGGCGGCCGGCGAGGACGGGCGCGAGAGCACCGGAGCCGAGGCCTGATGGCGGGGATGCGCTACCGCGAGGCGCTGAACGCGGCGCTGCGCGAGGAGCTCGCGCGCGATCAGTCGGTGGTGCTGATGGGCGAGGACATCGGCGTGTTCGGGGGTGCGTTCAAGGTCACCGACGGGCTGCTCGCGGAGTTCGGCGAGAAGCGCATCCGCGACACGCCGATCTCCGAGAACACGATCGTCGGCATCGGCGTGGGCGCGGCGATGACGGGCCTGCGCCCGGTAGTGGAGCTGATGACGATCAACTTCGCGCTGCTGGCCTTCGACCAGATCGTCAACCACGCGGCGCACATCCACTACATGTTCGGCGGGCAGGTGCGCGTGCCGCTGGTCGTGCGCATGCCCCAGGGGGCCGGGCACCAGCTCGGTCCCACACACTCGCACTGCCTGGAGGCGCTGTTCCTACATGTGCCGGGCCTGCTCGTGGCGGTGCCTTCCACGGCGGCGGACGCGAAGGGTCTGTTGAAGAGCGCGATCCGCGAGGAGAACCCCGTGATCTTCATCGAGCACGAGTCGCTCTACGGCGTGCGCGGCGAGGTGCCCGAGGGCGAGGATGAGCTCGTGCCGTTCGGCCTGGCACGGATCGCGCGCGCGGGCTCTGATGTGACGATCGTAGGCGTCTCGCGCATGGCGGTGACGGCCGAGCGCGCAGCGGAGACGCTCGCGAGCGAGCACGGCGTGCAGGCCGAGGTGATCGACCCGCGCACGTTGCGCCCGCTCGACCTCGAGACGATCCTCGTCTCGGTGCGCAAGACCAACCACTGCGTGATCGTCGAGGAGGGCTGGCCGCACGGGGGCGTCGGTGCGAATCTCGCGGCGCTCGTCTCAGAACAGGCCTTCGACGACCTCGACGCTCCGGTGCAGCGCGTGACAGGCGCGGACGTGCCGATGCCCTACTCAAAGCCACTGGAGGACATCGCCTATCCGCACGAGCCGCAGATCGTGCAGGCGGCGCTCGCATGCCTGAATCGCTCAAAGCAGAGCGCTCCCGCGGGAGCGGCGCGATGAGCGAGCTCGTGATGCCGCGCCTGTCGGACACGATGGAAGAGGGCACGATCCTGCGCTGGCTGAAGTCCGACGGCGAGCACGTGGCGCGCGGCGAGGAGCTAGTCGAGATCGAGACCGACAAGGCCACGATGACCTACGAGTCAGACCAGGAGGGGACGCTCGAGATCATCGCGCCGGAGGGCAGCACGCTGGCGGTGGGCGAGCCGATCGCACGTGTGGGAGCGCCAGGCGCTGCGACTCCCCCGGCTTCCTCAGCGCCGTCGGTGGATCAGGATGAGGAGCCGGCCTCAGGGCCGGCGAGCGTGCCGGCGGGCGGCGAGCCCGCGGCCGGTGATGGCTCCGAGCCCCCGGTGCCCGCAATCGCGCCATCGACCGAGGACGCGCCGGCCGACGAAGTCGCGCAATCGACCGAGGGCACACCGGCCCAGGGGGTGGCGCCGGCCACAGAGGACGCGCCGGCCAGCGACGGCTCCGGCGGCGGGGAGGGCGAGCGCGTGAAGGCCTCGCCGTTGGCGCGGCGCATCGCGCAGGAGCGCGGCGTCGATCTACACACGATTGCGGGCAGCGGGCCGGGAGGGCGGATCGTGAAGGCCGACGTGCTCGGCGGCGCCTCCCTGGACGCGCAAGCTCCAGGCGCGACCGGGCCGGCGGCGCCTGCGCCCGCCACGGCGGCTT
>JACDGG010000022.1 GCA_013815355.1 Solirubrobacterales bacterium | reverse complement strand
CCGGGACACGCCAACCATCATCCTTACTGACCATATAGCCCACCACAGACCTCCTGATCGAGTAGCAACAACCGGACGATCAGAAGATTCAACCCAGCTCTACATAACCCTTCCGGGATAGGTCCTTAGTTAAGCGTTCGCGCGGACCATTCGAGCGCCGCGCACTCACTCCTGCTGCATTGCTGACGCACGATCACCGCTGCGCTCTCGCGAAGCCCCCGGTCGCGCACACACTCGTCGACGCTCAAATGTCTAGCGCCAGCGGCATTCTCGCGCGGCCCATCGAGCCCGGCCGGATAACGCTCGATCTGAATACTCGCCCCGGCCGCGCCAGCAACCCGATGACGGGGTCCTCGTTGGTGGTCCAGGGTCTATGCGTGGTCTGGTTGGTTTTGCTTGTTCGCGGGGCGCTCGCCTTCTATGCGCAGCGCGGGATGACGCCGATCTCGCAGATCCTTCTGCGTCGGCTCGACTCAGGCCAGGCCGCGCAGAATAGCGGCGACGACGCGGCCTAACCCAGAACGGTGGATTCAGGCTAAGGGGCACCCTGTGCGGCCGGGCCCTGGCCTTGACCTTCGCGGGTTCACGACTCGCGCTCGGAGCCGCCATCAGGGTCGCGTCTCATGAGCCGGGGGATTTGATGTTGCGGGCGTAGCCTCCGCTTTGTCCTGACAAGACCAAGCGATGGAGGTACGCCCGCATGGAGAAGGTAGCCCCGAGCGAGAGGTTTCGCCGCGAGCTGGACGAGGCGCTGGCCGGTGTCAGCGAGGAGCAAGACCCGATCGAGCTGGTCGGCCGGCTGGGAGCCAGGCTGATCTTGCAGCAGGCGCTGGAGGACGAGGTAAGCGAGTTCCTCGGCCGCGCCCGTTATGAGCGCGCCGGGGAGGCGGTCAGTCACCGCAACGGCCACGAACCGAGGACCATAAAGACCACGAGCGGAGCGATCGCGCTGGAGCGCCCGAGGGTTCGCAACGCGAGCAAGCTCGGGTTTGAGAGCCGTGTGCTCGGCAAGGGCGTGGCCCGCACGCACGCGCTCGAGTCGCTGGTGATCAGCAGCTTCCTGCGGGGTCTGTCGACGCGTGATGTGGAGGCCGCTTTGGAGGAAGTCTTCGAGGAGCCGATCGCGTCCAAGAGCACGGTGTCCCGGATCTGCGAGGACACGAGGGAGCGATACCGCCAGTGGTGCCGGCGGCGCCTTGAGGCGCACGACATCGTCTACCTGTTCCTCGACGCGATCTATCTGAAGCTGCGCCCCGATGATGAGCCCGCAGAGGGCGTCCTGGTGTGCTGGGGCGTGACGTTGGAGGGCCGAAAGATCCTGCTCGGGCTCGCGCTCGGTAGCCGCGAGAGCTATGACAGCTGGCTGGCGTTCGGCCGCGACATGATCGCCCGCGGGCTCAGGGCGCCGGCGCTCGTGATCGCTGACGGGGCACCCGGGATTTGGAAGGCGACCAAGGAGCTGTGGCCCGACGCGCTTGAGCAACGCTGCACCGTCCACTATGCCGAGCTCCGGGTTATGCCGATGTGGCTGGAGGGGCGCTGCAAGCAGGGGGGTTTGCGTGGGTTGATCTCGGCATAATCTGACGGCGCGGCGGAGGCTGTGCTCTCCATTCTCGAAAGGAGAGCACTGATGAAGGATCCATCGCGGGTGCGGCTGTCGGGGCCGCTGCGGGAGTTTGGCAAGGGGTTCGTGGTTGAGCTGGCGCGGCAGGGGTACTCGCCGCTGGGGGCAACGCTGCAGCTGCGGCTGATGGCGAGGACGAGTCGTTGGCTGCAGGCCGAGGGCCTGCGGGTTGGGCAGCTGACCGATGATGTCGTCGAACGTTGCCTGGCAGCGCAACGGGCGGCCGGTCGCCGAGACTACGTGACGGCGCGTGCGATGGCACCGCTGCTTGCCTACTTGCGTGGGCTCGGTTTGGTGGCGCCGGCATCGCCGTCGCGGCCGTCGAGCAGAGCCGAGGAGTTGGGTGAGCGCTTTCGCCGGTATCTGACTGTCGAGCGGAGCCTTGCGTCGGGGACAGTCACCGGCTATGTGGATGCGGTCGAGCCGTTCCTGGCCGGGCTGGACGAGGAGCAGCTCGAACTTCGGGAGCTGAGTGCTGGTCGGGTGACGGCGTTTGTCGTGGCTCGCTGTCCGGGTCAGTCGCGCGGGGCGGCGAAGATGACAGTCACTGCGCTGCGGTCGCTGCTTGGGTTCTTGCATGTCGAGGGGCTGATCGGCGGGTCGCTGGTTGGTGCCGTTCCGTCCGTGGCGTCTTGGCGGCTGTCAGGGTTGCCGCGCTTTCTCGAGCCTGACCAGGCGCGGGCGCTGCTGGACTCTTGCGATCAGCAGACCGTGGTCGGGCGGCGCGACCTTGCGATCCTGACGTTGTTGCTCCGGCTCGGTCTGCGGGCAGGAGAGGTGGCTGACCTGTGCCTTGAGGATGTCGACTGGTGCGCGGGGGAGCTGGTCGTGACTGGCAAGGGCCGGCGCTCCGAGCGCCTCCCGTTGCCCGTCGATGTCGGCGAGGCGATCACGGGCTATCTGCGTGACAGCCGGCCACACAGCGCCTTGGACCGGACGGTTTTCATTCGCGTCAAGGCTCCTCACCGGCGGCTGAGCACCGGCGGGATCACCCAGGTGGTCGCCGCTGCTGGGCGGCGCGCCGGGCTCGGTCAGATCCATGCGCACCGCCTTCGCCACACCGCCGCGACGTCGATGCTCAGAGCTGGAGCGCCGCTGCACGAGATCGGGCAGGTTCTTCGCCACCGAGAGCAGCTCTCGACCGCGATCTACGCCAAGGTTGACCGAGCCGCGTTGAGTTCGCTCGCGCGGCCGTGGCCAGGAGCCGGCTCGTGAGCTCGCTCGAGCAGCACCTCACCGAGTATCTGGCGCTCCGGCGCGCGATGGGATACAAGCTCGCGCGCGCGGGCAAGCTGCTGGCTCAGTTCGCCGCATGGATGGCTGAGCGTGATCAGCGGGTGATCACCAGCGAGTTGGCACTGCAGTGGGCGACCTCGCCGCCAGCGACCGACTCGAACTGGCACCGCCACAGACTGACGGTCGTGCGCGGCTTCGCCGCGCACCTGCACGCGATCGACCCGGTGCACGAGGTGCCGCCCGCCGATGTGCTGCCGTGGCGGCCGCGGCGCGCCGTCCCTTACCTCTATACCGACACCGAGATCCTGACGCTGATGGACAGCGCGAGGGTGATCCCGACGCCGCATCGCGCGGCGACGATGCGCACGCTGATCGGGCTGCTCGCCGTCACTGGAATACGAGTCGGCGAGGCGCTCCATCTGGACCGCAGCGACATCGACCCCGCCAACGAGCTGCTGATCGTGCGCGAGGGCAAGTTCGGCAAGTCACGCGAGGTTGCGCTACACCCCAGCTCGATCATGGCTCTGCGGGCCTATCTCGCTCGTCGCGACCGGCCTATCGCGCCCGAGCCGACCGCGGCGGTGTTCACCTCGGCAGCCGGCACGAGGATGAGCTACTGCAACGTTCATCTCGCGTTCAAGCGGATCGTTGCGCAAGCCGGACTACATCCGCGGTCAGTCAACTGCCGGCCACGGCCGCATGACCTGCGTCACACCTTTGCCGTCAACACGCTGCTCGATGCCTACCGCACCGACGAGAACCCGGCGACCAGGCTGCCGCTGCTCTCGACCTATCTCGGGCACGTTCATCCCGGATCGACCTATTGGTATTTGCAGGCCGCGCCGGAGCTACTCGCGCTTGCAGGCGACCGCCTCGAGCGCCATCTACAGGGAGCCGCCCGATGAGCATGCTCGCGCCGACGCTACAAGCGTTCTTCACCGACCGGTTGACCCGGCAACGCAATGCCAGCCCGCACACGGTCGCGTCCTACCGCGACACGCTGCGTCTGCTGCTCGCTTTCGCTCAGCAGCAGACCGGCAAGCAGCCCTGCCAGCTCGATCTCGACGACCTCGACGCGCCGTTGATCGGCGCGTTCCTGGATCACCTCGAGCACGAGCGTCACAACAGCATTCGCACTCGCAACGCGCGGCTCGCCGCGATCCGCTCGCTGTTTCACTACGCGGCGCTCGAGCACCCTGAGCACGCTGACACGATCAGCCGCGTGCTGGCGATCCCACCCAAGCGCTTTGAGCGGGCGCTGATCACGTTCCTCACCGAGCCGGAGATCGACGCGCTACTCGCCGCGCCCGACCGCCACACCTGGACCGGCCGGCGCGATCACGCGATGCTGCTGCTGGCAGTCCAGACCGGGCTCAGAGCATCTGAGCTGACCGCGCTGAAGCGTCGCGACATCCACCTCGGCACCGGCCCACACGTCAGCTGCCTGGGGAAGGGTCGCAAGCAGCGAATCACCCCGCTGATGAAACACACCGTTGCGGTCCTGCGCGTCTGGTCATCCGAGCGCGCTGGCCAGCCCGACGATCCGCTGTTCCCGACCCGCACCGGCCGAACGCTCAGCCGCGACGCGCTCCAACAACGGCTCGCCGAGCACACGAGCACCGCGGCCCTCGCCTGCCCGTCGCTGGCCGCCAAGACGATCAGCCCGCATGTGCTCAGACACACAGCCGCGATGCGACTGCTGCACGCCGGGATCGACACCTCCGTGATCGCACTCTGGCTCGGCCACGAGCACGTCGAGACGACGCAGATCTACCTCCACGCCGACATGGCACTCAAGGAAGCCGCGCTCTCGCGGACAACGCCTCCTGACACGCCACCCGGCCGCTTCCAGCCACCCGACAAGCTCCTCGCCTTCCTGCAGGCTCTCTGATTATGCCGACCTCCACCAGCCCGATCCGCGCACCACCACAAGACCCCTCCAGCCACATCGGCATAACCCGGAGCTCGGCATAGTGGCGATTATGCGGATGTCGGCATAATCGCCACGCCCTCAGGAACGT
Source organism: Solirubrobacterales bacterium (assembly GCA_013815355.1). GTDB lineage: Bacteria > Actinomycetota > Thermoleophilia > Solirubrobacterales > Solirubrobacteraceae > Palsa-744. The sequence goes on along the minus strand of JACDGG010000022.1, from coordinate 20,176 downwards.
GACCTCAAAGCTCCCAGAGCGCCACCACACGGAGATCAAGGCGCGCTGGTGGAAAGCATTCGACGAGGCCCGCTCCCCCGGCGAGGCCAGCCGCGAACTGCAGGGCATCGTCGCCGACTACAAGACCGCCTATCCCTCAGCAATGGCTGTCATCGAAACGGACCTGCCAGCCCTTGTCACGCATCTGCGGTTTCCCTCCGAGCACCGCAAGAGGATCAGGACCACCAATCTCCTTGAGAGAACGTTCGTGGAGGTCCGCAGGCGCACCAAGGTGATCGGCAGGTTCCCCGGCGAGACCTCCGCACTATCGCTCATCTGGGCCGTGCTCGAGCTCTCCTCACGCGGCTGGCGCGGCGTGAAGATGAACCCCAGAACAGTCGCCGAGATCGAGCGTCTACGCCGCCAGCTACGTGACGGCCACACCCCGCCAGCCACGACGAACACCGAGGAGGTGATCGCCGCATAACATCCCCCTCAAGCGGAGCTACCCCCGAACGAAATTCACCCGGGAACTGGGACGCGACCGCCATCAGAGCAGCACGAACGGAACGCCGGTACACCCAAGAAGCCTTCATTCTGTTGACGAGTAACCCCAGCCCAAAAAAGCACAGCAGACTAATGCGTGCCGGGACCGTCGCGTCGCAGCCGCCCGTACGCTGAGGGCGACTGTAGCCTCAGAGTGGGGCGGTGTAGATAGCGGACAGCATCGGCGTAAATGGCTCCATGCCAGATGAGAGCGTTTCGGTTGCTACCCAGAAGACGGCGTATGCGGTGTGGGTGGAGTATCCAAAGACGCCGTGGAGCACTCCGGGCGTGCCGGCGAGGGTTAGTCGGAGCCGGGGGAGCGGGAAGTCGCGGCGTTGATGGGTTCCCACTCGGTAGCTGGATAGGACCACGTGCCGGGGTTCTCGGGGCGCTCGGAAGTTTTCCGGTGGGCGCTGGCCGTCGTCCCAGGTGAAGACGCCGCCCGCGAGAACGGCGCTGCGGGGTTCGCCGAACGTCTTCAGGTACGTGCGGTGCCTGTTGCAGCGAAACAACTCGACTGGCGAGGTCGCCTGTCCGAGGATGCCGTGGCTGTAGGTGCCGGCTCGTACCCCGGGGCCAGGGACTTCCCGGCGTAGCGCCGGGCAGATGAGCGGCGCGCCCCGCTGATCGAGATCGCCGACCTGCCACTGTGGTCGGTCGCTCACGACGCCGGTGGCGAGGTCATACAGGGCAAGACACGGTTCTCTTCGAGCCCTTTCTTCACTTGTCTGATGGCAAACGTTTCTGGCGTCAAATCCCTCGACGTAGCGAGAGCCGACGACCCCCCACTGGCCGCGGATCGTCCCCGGCACGGGCCTGAGTCGGCCGGTGGCGACTTCGAGCAGCTCAAATAACCTTTCGGGACAGAAGACGAGAAATCTCCCGGACGAGGCGTGCAGTCCGTGTTCGTCTTCGGTGCCGCGCCATTCGTCTGCGATCACACATTCCTTCGGTAGAACGATGCTCTTGCTGTGATGCGTGCGCGAGTCGAACACTGTCACCGGCCCTGCGTCTTCTCCCTGCCAGGCTAGATAGCGCGTGCCGTCGCTCGCAACGCGAGCCGTGCCGCTCGCCAGCTTGCTCCAGCCGGTCGCGCTGGCCGGGACGACGAAAGCTGAGATCCACATGACGCACGCGGCGATGGCGGCCACCAGGCAGAGGCCCAGCCCGGAGAGCAAGCCGTCGCCGCATGCGGGTAGCTTCATACCCATAACAACACACCGAAACCTCCCGGGTTGCGGGTCGCGGGCTAACCTTTCGACCCTGCGTCGCGGTCTTCTGGCGGTCATCCTCCGTGAAGCGTTTTTTGCTTGTAGATCCGATAAATTTCCCGGGGGGCGAGTTCCGCTCGCGTCTTTGTCAGTCCTTCAGGGAGCGCGTCGCGCGTTTCCAGCAGGCCGGAGTCGAACGTTTTCGGCGTCCCTAGTAGCTGATAGTAATAGAAGCGTGTCACCTGCTGTTGCGCCGTAAGCTGCACCCCTGGCGCTTTAACGTAAGCGTTTATAATGGCTTCCGCTATTCCGGGATGACCCCAAATCGGGACCGTCCTTTCTGGAGTCGTTTTGGTTTTGCGGGCTAGCTTTACCTGTCGGCGTTGATTTCCGCTGAAGTACGTTACGCCTTGCTCGCTCAGCCAGATAGCGGGTCGCACGCAGGCGCTGCATTTCGAGTTTTTCATCACATGTAGAATCGCTTCGCGGAACCGCTTGAATCGGCCCCACCATTTGGCTGGGGTCTTCTTGTTCCCGGGTTCTTGTGTTGATACGCCGTCGCTGTAGGCGTGCCATGCCCACCGGTTGACCGTCGTTGGCCGGCCGGTACCGGCGACGTATTCATGAAAATATTTGCTACCTTCGCCGTTTTCCGCGTTCCCCATGTTCGAGTCGAGGAACTCGCCGGCTGCGACGTGACATTGTGGCACAAGCAAGTTTTCGGCGTGACGCTGGACGCACATGTCGTCGAGAACTCGCCAGTACTGGCCGGTGACGAAGGGTGTTTTGAAGGTCGACTCGTCGGGTCGGTTGGGCTCGTTCCATGCGCTGAAGCTCTGTACTTCGGCCAGCACTGGTCGTTCGAAAAAGTATTTCATTGCAGCTTGGTACTGTTGCCAGGTCGGCGGCGTGCTGCAGTTCGCCTCTGTCTCCTCTTGCGGCGCTCCTGGTGCTTTGTCCGACGGCTCTGTTGGATCCTCCCACGGCGCTCCCGCCGGACACATGTCGAACGAGATCATCGGTTCGCCGCCTATCGCTTTCACTTCTCTGATCCAGGCTTCCGTGTCTTCCCGGCGTGCTTTAGCGCCTGGGTTATCTCCGGGGTGTTCATCGTCAAGCTTCGCTTCAAACGCCGTGTTCCACGACATCGTGCGTCGCATCTTCGTCACTTTTAGTTCCTGAAATGGTTTACTTTCCGCAAAGTAGTTGAATGGGGCTCCCATTTCGATTGGATAAGCGTGGAGCCAGTTATTGTCGGCGAGGCCGTAGCCGGCGGGGGGCAGGTCGGCTGGCGTTTCGGGCGGTTCTTCTTCCAGGCCGCAGTCTTTGAAGACTTCTGGTTCGGTGCAGGTACCAGCCGCAATTTCTTCGGATGTCCCCGACCCGGCTTCTGCTTCTTCGGCTTCGCTCGGAGGTCCCGTAAAGTGATCGTTCGCGTCGAAGCAGTACGTTTCGGTGGCCCCGCCCGGCATGTAGGTAACGGTCGTCTCGTTGACGTCCGTTGCGGGTTTACAGGTAGGCGCTTCGGCGCCTTTGTATGCGAAGCTCGTGACTTCGTCTTGCGTGCCGACTTCTTTCACTGTGCCATTCACAAGCTTGCGCAGGGAAGTGACGCGGCCTTTCGTGTCGTAGGTGATCACGTGCGTGCCATTGGCGTCCGTGATTTCCTTGACGACGCCGGAGGTACTGGTGTAGCCGTATTTGGCTTCGTGGCCTTCGCTGTCTTTGTATGTGCTGAGCTGATGGCTTGTGTTGTAGGCGTATTCCCAGTGTTCGCCGTTGGAGTTCTGGATCTTGGTCGCGTGGTGGCTCATGGGATCGATGGTGATGGTCAGTTCGTGCCCGTGCGTGTCCGTGAGGCGCGTGAGCCGCGATTCGGTGTAGCCCAGGGAGAGCGTGTTGCCCAAGCCGGTGTGTTCGACTATTTTTTGCGGGAAGCCATTCGCGGATTTGTCGAACAGCCATTCGGTGCCCGTGTCATTGAACGTGAGCGTGCGGGTTCCGTCTTCGTGCGCGACGAGGCCGGCGTTGAGTCCTGGCTGGGCCGTGTATTTCAGACCCGCTTGGTTTTCGATGCTGTTGGCCGGCGGTGTCGGGTCAAAGCGCGTCCAGCCGCCGCCGGGTTCGTGGAAGGCATATGACCGGTCCCAGGAGGCCGGGTAGAGGAGCGTGTTATTGCCGGTGTTCAGGACCCAGCCCGATCCGAAGGAGTTGCCGGTTTGGTTTTCGTCTTGGCTGTTGTAGTGGCGCGTAAGCCGCGTTTCGTAGCCTTCGCCTTGGTAGTTGACGTCTGGGCTGTTCACGAGCAGGTTTCCGTTGGCGGCGTTGACGGCGACTTCGCCGCCGGCGGCCAGTTCGTCGCCGAGTACGATGTCGCCTTCGTTGACCCCGGTGCGCGGGGCGTACGCGATCTCGAGGTTGGGTTCGTCGGTTTTTTCGCTGTTGTTGACCCGCAGGAATTCGTCGTAGCCCGAGACGGTCTCGTTGCGCGCTTTCAGCAGGACCCCGTGGTTGCTGGCCGGTTCTTGGATCCAGCGCTGTACGAGTGGCGCAAAGCCCCAATTGACCCAGTAGTTCTTGTAGGAGTCGAGGATTGTCTGCTTGCCGGACAGCGTGGCCGCGAAATCCCCACCCGGGACTGTCCAGGCGTTGGTGCCGTCATACTTGTTCCAAGTCGCAGCCTGCGTAAAGCTGCGCGTGAGGGCGTTCGCTTCGATTTGGATCGGCGACGACGTGCTGTCCGCCTTGAACCAGAGTGCTAGCCGAGAGTCAAGTACGTTGGCGTCCCGGGGAATCGACGAGAGGTTGAACTGCAGCATCGCGCGAGAGATGCTCTTTGGTGTTTCGGTGTTTGCGCCGACGTATAGCGGGCCGCCACACAGATTGCTGTTCGCGTAGCTGGCGCTAGCGATGCCGCAATCGCTCTGTTCGTAGAAGTAGATGTCGGGGTCGACTCGCACGGGGAAAACCCGTCGGGGATCTTCGAGCCAACTCTTTGCGAGCACCAGCGATAGCGCCGAGCCGTCGGGGCTCAGTTCGTAATGCACCGGGGCGGTCGAGGGCATCTGCGCGCCCGGCGAGGCGTCCGTGACGGTCGGGGGAGCCATTGTGTAGGCGACCTTGCCCGTGGTGTCGCTGAACGCCACACCACCGGCGCTCGTCAGTTCGGGTCGCAGGCCGGCCGCATAGGTGAGCTTGTAGCGGTAGACCGAGGGTGCGGCGCTGCTCCCGAGCGCGAGAACCTCTCTGACACCCTCCGAGGAGACAGAATAGGACACGCTTACGCCCGGCTGCGCGTTGACGTAGCTCATCGCGGACCCAACGTTCTGCCCTTCACTGTCTGACGCACCCTCGAGAGAGAAGCTAACCCTTCGGCTGGCAGGACCAACGGAAACGGCGCTCGAGGCAAGCGAAGCGGGGAGGGTCACAGGCGTTGCGGACGCTTTCGTTTCCCAGCCGGTTGGCCCAGGTCGAAGGGTGTCGTCGATCGGCACCCATTCGCCGCTCGCGGCGCGGTAGTTGACGGGCGTCGAGTAGACCCGCGCCAACCGCGAACCATCTGACCGCAGAAAGGTGTCGGCTGTGGCGGTGCGGAGGCCGACGAGCTCGCGCACGATCTGGACTTCTGCGGCAGCCGGCCCCGCCGAGCCAGATGCCCCTTCACCGCTCACGAAGCCGAGCGCCACGGGAGCGGCCAACCAGACACACCCCAACGTCGCAAAAACAGCCAGCAGAACGACGAGACGGTTGTAGAGTCTGACGCGCGCACCCCACGTCTCGCTCGTCCGTTGAACCCCAGCCCGCGCCAACAATCTACGCAGTCCGTCTCCCATGGCCCGCCTCTCTGTTTGTCTGTGCCATTGGATGGCTCTGGCATTTCACCCACGAGGCAGGCCGACACATCGGCCTGCCTTGAACCCGAGGTTACGCAGACACGGGTTGACCGTCAAGACCCAGTTATTGGAATGCACCCGGCTCGCCGCAAATTGCGGGAACCGCGTTGGTACGACTGACCTACATCGACCACTCTGGCCGCGTCGCCCGCGGCCGCGCTAGTCGCACGCTCGGCCAGCTCCGCCGGCTGGAGGGAGTGTCCGGGCTTCTGTGTAGGCATCAGTCGAAAGGAGACTGATGGGCGAATCGTGCAGACGTTCAAGATCGGCGCGTACAACGAGAAGCTCTGCAAGGAGAACCCGGTCGCGAACATCCACCCGACCGTCAAGCCCATCGAGTTGATGCGCTGGCTCGTCAGGCTCCTGACACCGAAGGGCGGATTCGTGCTCGACCCCTTTGCACATGCAGGACCGCGTCCACCTCGTCGCGTACCTCCGCATCAGCAAGGGCACAAAGCCACAACTGCCGGATCGCGGGCGTGGTGTTCAGCGCGAGCGTGAAGGCCATCCTCGCATTATGCGGGGCCGCTTGGACCCCAAACAATCGGCCCCCTGCCGCGGGGGGCCTCAAGCCACGCGCGGTCGGCGCATCCGTCGCCTCCGATCGCGCGGCTAACGTTCTCCGGCCGATGAACGACCACGATCTAGACGACCTGATTCTCAGCCGGCTACGCAACCGCCGAGTCCAAGCCAAAGAAGGAGACCTCAGCGCCGCCGCGCAGCGCGCGACCTCCCCGGCGAGCTTCTTCAACGAGCCCGAGGACCACGTCGAAACCCGCATTCGGGTACTGGCCGCAGATCGCTGGATCGTCCAGACCGCCGCCGCACCGGGCCGGTGGATGATCGCCGTGCCCGCGAGCTGATCCGGCCCCGCTTATCGACTAGCCTTTCGATTCAGCGGTGGAAGGGTGGCAGAGCGGTTGAATGCACTGGTCTTGAAATCCCACCGGCCGTAAAGTCGCGTCTCGTAGCAAGGTGTCGATTTCTTGGCTCTGCTGAGCGGTTTTCCGCATGGTTGAGCGAGATTCGGCGGGACGGGCGCCGCGCAGGTGGGTCGCTCTCAAGCCGCTATAGACCGCTGGAAGCCGCTAGATCCGCGCTTGGACTGGCGCGAGTTTGGCGCGAGCAGGGCCAAGTTGGTTGAGGGTTATCGCCCCCGTCGTGACCGGAAAGATGCTCTATTTCGTGTATGAGATACCGCTTTTTGCAGTATCCTGTACAGGCAATGCCTGGGCGTGTGTACACCGAGCTGCTCGATTTGGCACAGGACCAGCACGGGTATCTGCGTACCGAGGACGTACGCGATGCGGGCTTCGATCCTAAGCGGCTGGTCGACTATGAGCGACGCGGCGTGGCTGAGCGTGTGGCCTATGGCGTCTATCGGATGAAGGCGATCCCGCCGGACGATCTGGAGGAGTACATGCGCGCGGTGCTCTGGCCGATGGGCGCCGGGGTGCTCTCGCACGAGACGGCACTCGACCTGTATGAGCTGTGCGACGTGAACCCCGCTGGCATCGACGTGACGGTTCCGCACAGCTATCGCACTCACCGACCGGTGCCGGCACTGTACCGGCTGCATCCTCGTAGCCTGGCGAGCGAGGAGGCCGGCGGGCTGCGGGGTCTGCCGATCGTAACGCCGCTGAGAGCGATCCTCGATGGGATCGAGACTCATATGCGCCGCGAGCTGATCGAACAGGCCATCCATACCGCCGAGCAGCAAAGCCTAATCACGGCTGACGGCGTAGCTCGGGCGCGGAACACCCTCGCTGAGCGTCACCCGGAAGCCACCCGTGAGCGATAAACGCTATGAGACCACGCCGAAGCACCGCCGTGCGCTGGAGCAGCGCCTGCGCAACGTCATCGCCGACGCAGAGCTTCAACAGCGTGCACGCAGACAGCTTGGCTACGTCGCCCTCGCCGCGACGCTCATGCGCCATGCACGCGATGAGCATGACGAGCCTCTGTTCCTGATCAAGGGCGGTGTCGCAGTCGAGCTGCTGCTCGGACTCAGGGCGCGCGCGACGAAGGACCTCGACGCCAGCGCGCGCCTCGCCCGCGAGGACATCGGCCCGCGGCTGCGGGCAGCGTTGGCTCACGGCTGGGAGGGATTCACCTTCAGGCTGACCGGGCTCGAGCAGGTACGCGACACCGCGGCTCTCCGTGGCGATGTCAAGGTCGCCTACCAGGGTGACCCCTGGAGCACCGTGCAGTTCGAGGCCTCACCGGCCGAAGGGACTGCGGGCCACCAAATCCACTGGACGGGAAACACGTTTGTCGATCCCGAGCGTCTGGGTCTACCGTCCCCCGGCGAGCTGCCGCTCGTCACGATCGCCTACCTCGTTGCCCAGAAGCTGCACGCCTGCACCGATCACACCGACAATGAGAGGTCAAACGATCGCTACCGCGACCTCATCGACCTGATCCTCGTCGATCGGCTCGTGCGCGACGCGGATTGCGCACGAGTACGAGATGTGTGCGTGGAGCCGCGATCGACGTCAAGGAAATCATCGCGCGCATCGACGCAGCACGCCCGATGGGCTGATCGACGCGCGAGCGAGGAGCCTACTCGCCCAGCGCTCTGCGCTCCGCCGCGTGCGCCAGGGTCACATACGCGCCCGCGAGGACCTCGGCGAGGTTCTGCTCCCCGACCTCGACCGGGGCCGGGCCGAGCTGGCGCAGGAGCGCGTCGGGTGCCTCGCCGGCGAGCGCGCTGACGTGGAAGCCCCCCAACTCGGGCCCGCAGGACCAGAACGAGTCGAGCAGGGTGGACAGCGGCGCGCTGGGTTTGAACGCGTCAGAGGCCGTGACCGAAGTGGTGCCCGTCTTGGCGCCACGCCCGGCGGGTGTGCGCCGCTTGCGCAAACTCTCCACAAGAGCGTCCTGGTCGCGCCCCCTCCAGGTGAAGATCAGGAACGGATCCTCGTCGAAACGCTCGGCAAGGATGTAGTAGGCCGCCGCGATGTGCTTGCACGGGTTCACCCCATCCGGACATGTGCAGGTCGCGACCAGCTCGACCTTCGAGCGCGGAAACAGCGAGAGCTTGCACGAGCCGAACAGCTCCTCGATGTCGTGAGGCATCTCGCCCGCGAGCAGCTTTGCGAGCGGCAGCGCCTGCGCCGCCATCGCCTTCTCCGCTCGAGCCCACTGGCTCTCGGAGAGCGCCTTGAAGCGGATGCGCACGCGATAGGGCGAGTAGCGCGACCCCTGCACCTTCGCCAGCACCACCCCATGCTCGACGTCGAGCTCGACCACCTGGCCGGAGCGGGCGTAGCTGCGTCCGCGCTTCAGCCTCGAGCCGACGCCGAAGGACTCGAGCAGCTCGATGAACCGCCTCGACCACCACGTCTCGCCGATCGCTCCACGCCGACTGCGTGCCTCGATGCCACCCTCCGCGGGCAGTGGCCGCGACGGCTCATAGAAGGGATAGTGATCGAACGAGGCCATCGTCAGTCGGCCACCGCGCCAGCCGAGAGCGTCACCAGCTCGCGCAGTTGGGCTGTGTCGAGCTCCGTGATCCACGCCTCACCAGTGCCCACGATGCGATCCGCCAGATCCTTCTTCCTGTTGATCAGAGTGTCGATTCGCTCCTCGACTGTGCCCACACACGTCAGCTTGCGCACCTGCACATTCTTCTTCTGCCCGATCCGGAAGGCCCGGTCGGTCGCCTGGTCCTCGACCGCGGGATTCCACCAGCGGTCGAAGTGGACCACGTGGTTGGCGGCGGTCAGGTTGAGCCCGGTGCCACCTGCCTTCAACGACAGCACGAACACCGCCGGCCCATGCTCGGACTGGAACCGTTGCACCATCTCGTCGCGGGCGCTCTTGGAGGTGCCGCCGTGCAGAAACATGACCTCGCGGCCGAGGCGCTCCTGTAGATGGGCGCGCAGCATGTGTCCGAACTCCGCGAACTGGGTGAAGCAGAGCGCGCGGTCGCCCTCGGCGAGCGCTTCGGCGAGGATCTCCTCCAGGCGCGCGAGCTTGCCCGAGCGTCCGTCCAGGTCGGAGCGGTCCTTGAGCAGGTGCGCGGGGTGATTGCAGACCTGCTTGAGCTTCATCAACGCCCCCAGGATCACCCCGGAGCGCTCGATCCCGTCGACCTGCGCCGCCTTCTTGAGCATCTCCTCGACGACGGCCTCATAGAGGCTCGCCTGCTCCTTGGTCAGATGGCAGTCGACGCGCATCTCGATCTTCTCGGGCAGGTCGCCGATTATCTGCTTGTCGGTCTTCAGGCGGCGCAGGACAAATGGGCCAGTCGCCTGACGCAGACGTGCGGTGGCGTGCTCGTCGCGGTAGCGCTCGATCGGTCTCGCGTAGCAGCGCTTGAACGTCGCGGCCGAGCCCAGCAGCCCCGGATTGAGGAAGTCCATGATCGAGTGAAGCTCGGTCAGTCGGTTCTCGACCGGCGTGCCCGTGAGAGCAACGCGATGACGGGCTGCCAACGAGCGGATCGCGCGCGTCTGTTTGGTGTCGATCGTCTTGATGTTCTGTGCCTCATCCAGCGCAATCCGCTCCCACCGCACGGCGCCGAGCAGCCCACGATCGCGGGTGGCGAGCGCGTATGTCGTGATCACCAGATCGCTCGCGCGAGCCGCGCGCGCGAACTGCTTGCCGACCAGGCGTTCGGGGCCGTGATGTACGTGCACCCGCAGGCCCGGCGCGAACCGCTGCGCCTCGCGCTCCCAGTTGCCGACCACCGACATCGGACAGATCAGCAGCGTGGGAGCAAGGCGTTTGCGCCCACGCTTGACGGCTCCGGCCTGGACCTGGGTGGCAGCTGTTTGGGGTGACGCGTCGGACTGCGGGCGACCCGCCTCGCGCTCGGAGAGCACGAGCGCCAGCAGTTGCACCGTCTTGCCAAGGCCCATGTCATCCGCCAAGCACGCGCCGAGGCCGAGGCTCGACAGGAACGAGAGCCAGGCGAGCCCACGCTGCTGGTAAGGACGCAGCTCACCCTCGAAACCGGCGGGTGTGGGAATCTCGCGCAGCTTGCGATCGCCGTCTGTGCCCAGCAACTCTTTCAGCCAACCACCGGCCTCGATCTCGACGGACGGTGCGCCTGTCCCGGCCACGACGCCGCCATCAAGGCCGAGGCTCTCGCGCAGAAGCTCACCCGCCGGCGCGTGGCCCCGCTCGGCGCGGCGTTCGAAGAACGCGAGCGCCGCCTCGACGTCCTCCGGACGCAGCACGATCCAACGTCCGCGAGCCATCACCAACGGCAGCTTCAGCGCCGCGAGCTCGCGCAGCTCCGCCAGCGAGAGCGTGGCGTCGCCGACGGCGATCCTCCACTCATACGCACACAGGCCATTCAGGCCGAACAGCCCACTCCCCTCCTCCTCGATCTCAGCGAACGGCTCCACTTTCAACTGGAGCCGCAGCCGCTTGTTCCACCACGGCGGCGCGAGCACTCCGAACCCGGCCTGCTCCAGCGCCGGAGCAGCGTCACGTACGAACCCGATCGCAGCCTCCCGGGTCAGATCGAGGCCCGTCGGGGCAGCTTCACGCAACGCAGGCTCCAGGTCGGGCCACAGTCGCAGTGCATGACCGAGCCCGCCGAGCAGACGCTCCTGCGGGTCTGCCAGCCGGTGGCCGAGCGCCTTCAGTCCGCTTCCGTTCGAGCTCCACACCTGCTCTGCCGGGACGAGCACGCTTGGATCGTCCTTCGCCTGGAGCAGAATCTCCACACGCCATGGATCGGAGTCCAACCCGTCACCATCCACGTCCGGCCCATCGCCGGCGTTGGACTCGGCTTCAAGCCCGCTCTCCTGCCAATCGGACGGTTCGTCCGGCTCGCACAGCCGGAAGCAGGTTCGGAACATGCGGTGCTCCGCATACCGCTCGCCCGCCTGGCGCCACTCGTCGATCTCCTCGGCGAGCAGCGCCAGCTCCCGCTCGTCTCCATCGATGATCGGATCGGGGTCCGTCAAAGCCGCGACCCACGCGTCGACGACCGGAGGCCTGCGCTTTGACGGTCGGCGCGCTCGCCCGGCGAGTCCGCGGGCGAGAAAGCTCCGTGCGCATGCATCGACGACCACCCCAAGCAGATCGACCACGACCGCGTCGGGTGCGTTTCTCTCCTCCGACAGTGAGATCTCCGCCCGCACGAGCGGAGGCATCGCCGCCACAAGCGTCCGCACGCGCTCCGCATCATCTGGATCGCCGGGCATCGCTCGCCACCGCGCGACCCACCCCTCCTCACCTCGTGTCAGCTCAGGGAGCACACGGCCGCGCGCCACCAGCTCGAGCGCGAGCTTTCCCGCCTCGGCCAAAAACCGCAATGAATCGCCGAACGCCACCCCGGCGGGTTGAAGGGCATCGTTGTCGTATCCGGCTGTCGGCAGCGCGAGCAGCAGGTCGAGCGCCACGGCCGGTACGAGCGCGATCACGGGAACGACCCAGGGGTCGAGCAGCTTCGCGGTTGCGCGTTGCTCCTCGTCTCCCCGCAGCAGCTGTGGCGAGTGCTGGGGTCCATCCTCGGAGGAGGGCAGCCTCAAGTGGAGCTCGCGCTCGGAGAGCGCATCGAATTCGAGCGACGCATCCGAGGCGTCCAACGCGCAAGCCAGATCCCGCACCGAGCAGGCGAACGGATGCTTGCGCGCCCGCGGTTTCGCCGGCCTGCGCCCACGACGCCTTGGAGCCCGCGCGGGCAGGTCGGAGCGCTCTCCCCACACGCAAAGCTGCGAGTCACGAGACCAGACGGCGTGCAGTGCGATCACGAGAGCATCTTCGCGTGACCGACGGACGCTGCGGCTCAGCGTCGACGCTCAGGCAGGTGTCACTCGCTGCCAGCGGGCTTGTGCCCGGAGCCGATCGGCTCACTCCGAAAGGTGCACCTCCGAGCGCACCGGCCGCGCGTGCAGGTGCCCGTGGGAGGCGTCGGTGAGGTCGGCGTTCGACAAAAGAAGATCCGAAAGACGCGTGCCACGAGGCAGGCCGCGATCAAATGGCGGCGCAAGCACTACGGCCTCGCCGAGAGCGGACAGCTACGAGCCCCGACACGGATCACGCTCGCGGAGACCGCCTACACCTGGCTGGAAATGGCGCGCAGCGGAGAAATCCGCAATCGCTCAGGGCGCACCTACAAGCCGAGCACGCTCCGCACGATCGAGAGCGACTTCCGGCTGCGTCTGATCCCCGAGCTGGGCATGCACTTTATGGGCTGCCCGTCGGACAGTTGCTCGGGAACCTGGTGCGGCTTTTCCGCGCAGAGCTCGCCGTCCGTGGAGAGGCGGCTGCCGGTTTTGAGGGCATTCGCCCGGCCCACCTACAGGTGTTCGGGACGATCAAGGCGAGCGGCACTCGGCTGACCGATCTCGCCAGCTGGTCGGGCCTGTCCCTGTCGGCAATGGCCGAGCTCGTGGATGGGCTTGAGCAGCTGGGCTATCTCGACCAGCGACCCGATCCCAGTGACGGACGCGCAAAGCTCATCTGCCTCACCGGGAGCGGGTGGCAGGCGATCCGGGAGGGACGGCGGCTGATCGCGGCGATCGAGGTCGACTGGGCCGGGGCGTTTGGCGAGGACGCCTTCGAGGTGCTCTGCCGGGAGCTGCAACGTCTGCTGGACGCTCTCGATCCCGGCGTTCGCGAGGAGTACATCGGCTCGCATGAATGACGAGCGAGCTGCTCCTCATCGAGCGCGAGGAAGAAGCTGATACCGGTGAGCTGCGGGCCGGCGGGAAGGTGAGGGCTTTCGCGGGCGGCACTGCCGCAGCAGAGACGGTGCCCTGTTGGTCAAAGGCCGGACTTGCCTGACGCTCGCTCAGCTCTGGGAGACCGAGCGTGAGATTCAGCAGCTGTGCGGCTACCGCTCCGGGACGAAGCGGACGCATTGGGACGGTCGGATGGGCTGCGGGTTGAAGCTCTTCATGGCAGCGCGAGCGGTCACGCAATGCGGCTGGGCGGGAGTGCCCGCGGCGCCCCCGCCCGGTGCTGCATTGAGGGATCAGAGGCGCAGGCCGGCGGTGGCGGACATCATCGGGGCGCGTCTTGTGTGGACAGCGGCGATGATCTCCTCGGTGTCGATGCCCTGCAGATAGATCGATGTCGTCCCGAGGTTGGCGTGACCGAGCTGGCACTGGATGATGTTTAGCGGGACGCCCTCTCGGGCGAGCTCGACTGCGTGGGCGTGGCGTAGCTGGTGTGGTGCGAATCGACGTCGCACGCCAGCCCTGGCGGCGAGCCGGCGCAGCTCGACACGAACACCAGCGCTTGACCAGGGTCGTCCCGAGGTGGGACCGTCGATGATGCAGAAAAGTGGTCCGACAGGCAGATCGAGGCGTGCGGTAAGCCAAGGGTGTAGCTGCTCCCAACCCCAGGCGTCCATCCCGATCTCGCGGCGACGGCCACCCTTGCCGTTTCGTACCAGAAGCGACCCGCGGCGCGGGTCAAGATCAGGCTCGCTGAGCGCGAGTGCCTCCTGGATGCGCAGCCCGCCACGCCAGAGCACGACGATCAACGCACGCAACCGCCAGCCGTGACGATTATCGCCAGTCTGGCGCATCACAGCGATGATCTCCTCAACGGTCGGCGGGTCGGCCGGGTAGCGCATCCCCTTGTTACGCGGTGCGCGGCCAGCGTGGTACCCAGGAAGCGTCGCCGGTGAGCGGCGCCGCCCAGCGGAATCAACAGCAGCAGAGATGGTCATGGGATCCTCCTCCCAATCTTCGATGGATCAGTTTTTGCTGCCTTACCAGCCCCGACATGTAACCCAACATGCAGCACCGACTGTCGTGTCCAGGCGCTACCCTTGGTGCATGAAGCATTCGGCGCAAAGCACGATCCCCGGACCCGAGAAGAGCGCGACGCTGACCGACCAGGAGCGCGCCGAACGGCGCAAGCGATTTGCCGAGCGCGTCTTCAGTCCAGACGGGCTGGATCGGGACACGCTCAAACACATCGAGCAGCTGACGGGCGACGAGTCCTAGCAACTGCAGTGGACGCTGTCGAGCTGCTGAGCGGCGAAGCGCCATTCATCGTCGACACGTCAGCATGGTGGCGGTTCTCGTTGCTTCCTGGTGAGCTCGCCGGACTCATCAACGCAGCGATAGGCAACGATCGGCTGTGGATCACCCCGATCGTACGGATGGAGATCCTGTACTCCGCCCGAAGCACCTCCGAGTTCATCGCACTCGAGACAGAACTCGACGGGTTCCGAATCCTGCGCAACGATCGCGCGGTCACCGATGCCGCGATGACCGCCATCCGCGAGCTCGCTGAACGTAGCGACGGATACCACCGCGTGCCTATCACCGATGCCCTGATCGCCGCGGCCGCTGCCGAACACGGCGGCGTCGCAGTGCTCCACCACGATGCACACTTTCAGAAGCTCGCCGAAGTTCTCGCGTTCCAGGGCATTCGGCTACCAGGGTCCTGATCTCCGGCTCGCCTCCGCAAGGCCGAAGCGGAAGCCGACAGTCTCGCCACGAGACGCGCCCGGCTTTCGTCCAAGGCTGGCGCGTCGCAAGCGACCACTTGGGCACTCGCATCCGAGGCGAAGCGATATTCTCCCTTTCCGCGTAACGGGGGTCGCTGCGAGCGTCACCCAGATGCGGGCGCTATCGCCAGAGCAGGTGCTGCTCGCCGCGGCGTCCCGCTTCGGTCAAACGCTCACGCGGTAGTGGAGGTGAACAACCCCGCTACCGAAGCGCCGCTCGCCCAGGAGCTCGAGCGGCGTGCGGACATTCTCCGGCAGTGCTGACTTGCCGGCACCGACCACGATCGGCGTGAGGAATAGATGGCACTCGTCGACTAGCCCCGCCTTGAGCGCCTGTCCGGCTAGCTGGGCACCGCCGATCGTGATGTCGGGTCCCGAGGTCTCCTTATACCGCCGGATGGTGTCGATGTCGAAATCGCGCTCGATCCGCGTGTTCGCGCTGGACGTCGCCTGAAGCGTTCGCGAGTAGACGATCTTCTCGGCCGCCCGCCAGATCTCCGCAAAGTCCCGAAACACCGCCGGCTCATCGACGGTGCTCGCGGTCTCCCAGAAGACCATCGTCTCGTACATTCTGCGCCCGTATAGGTAGGTGCCGATCGGCCGCTCAAGATCGTTGACGAACGCGTGCAACTCGTCATCCGGCGCTGCCCAGCCGAAGCCCCCCGTTGCGTCCTCGACATATCCGTCAAGCGAGGCGATCGCCGAATAGATGAGCTTGGTCATCTCGACTCTCTCCAGCTTCAGTCGCGGAACGAGAGGCCGCGCTCATCAAGGGCCGCGCGCAGGGCAGCTATCGCTCTCGCTCCAGAGTCAAAGTCGGCGGTCACGGCACGTCTGATGCTATTGCAAGCTCGAGCCCGGCGGCCAAGCCAAACGAGGACTCGCGTGGCCCACACCGCTCGTGACCCGTTCCTCGACAGAAAGCAGGCGACCTTGGCGCGCGCGCCCGCCTTGCGCGCCAAGGGGGCGTCCGGTTCGCAGTCATCGACACGATCGCTACGGACGACACGCAGTCATCTCCGCGGCCACGGCACTCGTGCCTGCTCTCCAGGTCAGAGCGAGCGTATCGCCCGCGCAATACATGCGGGAGCTTGCGAGATGACGGCGACCTTCGCTCGATCGAGGTCACTGGACACGGAGGCTTTACACGAACCCATCGGCGCGAGCCAGCAACACGACTCGCCGCCTCGCCGTAACCGCGGCTACAGTCCCCAGGCAATGAACGACGACGAACTCGACCAGCTCATTGTCGCCCGGCTCCGCCAGCGCCGCGGCCAGGACGATCGCGGCGAGACAAGCGGGCGAACCTTGAGCGCGGCCGATCTGGCGGTCTTCTTCAACGAGCCAGAGCCCGCATTCAAGACCGACTTCGAGTCCTCGCCGCGGATGGGCAGATCAAAGAGTCCTCCGCAGCGCCTGACCGCTGGATGGTCGTCCTGACCAGCGATCCGAAGGTCGACCCCAACGAGTGGCCGATCCTACGCCGACGATCAACCAAGGGGCCCCAATCGACTAGCCTTCGCTTCAGCATTGGAAGGGTGGCAGAGCGGTTGAATGCACCGGTCTTGAAAACCACGTCTGCGAAAGTCATGGGTCAGAAGGGGTGACGATTTATTGGGCTCTACTGATTGTGCAAGGCTCGCTCCGCATGAGATGCGGGGCGGAACCGCTGGAAATCGCCTAAACCGCAACGATCCGCGCTCGGACTGGCGCAGATTTGGCGCGGATGAGGCCGAGCTCGCCGACACGGGGCGGCGACCATAATGGCTCGGTCGCCGATCCCCGGAAAACGTGCCGAGCGGCTGGCGCGAGCCGCGAACCACGCGACCTGTATGCCGATGGGGAACAAAGGCCAACCCGCAGAGATCAAGGAGACCGCCCCCGGCGCGGGCATCCACGACGAGGCCCGCGCCCGTGTCTGAGTCAAGCTCCACCACCTCGGAGGGACTGGCTGGGAGCGCGCGCTCTCACCCGGTCTTCGCCCGTGTCTATACGAGGGTCGCCGAGATGAGCGAGCGCCGTGGCGGCGCCGAGCACCGCCGTAAGTTGCTCGCGGGCTTGAGCGGCCGTGTTGTCGAGGTTGGAGCCGGAAGCGGGGCGAACTTCTCTCACTACCCGACATCCGTCAGCCAAGTCGTCGCCGTCGAGCCCGAGACTTATCTGCGCGAACGCGCCCAGCAAACTGCGGCAACAGCGCCAATAGCCATAACAGTTGTGGAGGGTGGCGCCGATCTTCTTCCCGGTGAGGCGGAGTCCTTCGATTCCGGGGTCGTCGCGCTCGTCCTCTGCACCGTGCCCGACCAGCAGCGCGCGCTCGCAGAGCTGTTCCGTGTCATCCGCCCCGGTGGCGAGCTGCGCTTTTACGAGCACGTCGTGGCGCACTCCAAATGGGAGTCGCGCTTTCAGCGCCTCGCCGACGCAACATTCTGGCCTCACGTTGCCGGCGGCTGTCACCTGGCGCGCGACACGACGGCCGCGATCGAACACGCCGGGTTTCACTTCGAGACATGCGAGCGCTTCACGTTCAGCCCTGCGGCGTTCCTGCCGCCCGACCCGCACATCCTCGGAGTGGCGCGGCGCCCCTAGCCGCAGTCGCAGCTCTCGACTGACTCGAACCTAATCGGCGCGCAGTCCGCGCAGACCTCGCCGGCCCACGCCGCGCGTCCCTCACGCACCGCGAGGCCAGCAATGCCGAGGCCAATGATCGGGTCAAGCCACCACCAGCCGAGCGCCGCGTTGGAGAAGATGCTCACCAGCACCGCCGCTGCGCTGATCGCGCACAACCACGACTGCGCCGCCTCGCCCGCCGTCGCCGCCGAGCCTAGCTGCGCAGCGACGGTGCTCTTGGCGCGGGCCAGCAGCGGCATGAAGACGATCGCCCCGACCGACACCGCCAAACCGGGCCAGCTCGTGTCAGGGTGTGAGCCCCCGGCGAGCGTACTGATCGCGTCGAACGTCACATACAACGCGAGGGCCGCGAAGCACATGGCGATGAGCTGCTGCGCCCGTCGCTCCGCTGTCTCGGAGTTGGTGCGCGTGCCGGTGTAGAGCCAGAGGATCGTGCTCGCGGAGGCAAGCTCGATCAGAGAGTCCAGCCCGAACGCAAGCAACGCGACCGATCCCACAGCTAGGGCGGCAACAATGGCGACCCCAGCCTCAACCGTCATCCATCCGATCGTCACGAGCGAGAGCGTCCTCGCTCGACGCGCGAGCTCCGAGCGAGTCTTACCGCCGGGCTGGAGAATCACCAGGGAAGGGGTCTGCGAGTTCACACCTTCACGCGCCCCTCAAGGACTACATCAAGCAGAGCACGCCCACGATCGGTGAGTGCGTACATCACCATCTTGCCCTCGCGGCGGGAGCGCACCAACCCTGCTGTACGCAACGCCCGGACGTGATGAGAGACAAGGTTCTCCGAGCGCTCGGCGACCCAGCTCAGGTCGCACACGCACAGCTCCTCCCCGTCACGCAATGCGACGGCCAGCGTCAAGCGGGTGGGGTCGCCGAGCGCCTTCGCGCTGCCCGCCAGCTCGTCGGCCACCTCTGGATCGAGGCGAGCATGACGCAGCGCCTCGGCACGGGGCAGATCAAGACAGAGTAGGTCGCAACGGTCCTCAAGCACACCATCATCCTAACGTCCGTTGTGATGTGTGGTCGTCCTCAGTGCGAGTGGGTGCCGCGCACGGTGCCCCAGGACTGCCAGGTGATGCGCAGGATGACAAGCGTGATGACGAGACCGATGAGGGGGTCGGCGATCGGCGCTCCGAGCGCGACCACGATCGCGGAGGCGATGACGGCCAGGCTCACGTAGGCGTCGGCGCGGGCGTGGTGGCCGTCGGTGATCAGGGCCGGGCTGTCCAGTTGCCGGCCGGCGCTCAGGCGGATGCGAGCCGCGATGAAGTTACCCGCGTACCCAATCGCGCCGGCCAGGGCGAGGGCTGCTAGGTGGGTTGGCGTGGAGGGATGAATGAGGCGCTGCACAGCCTCGACACCGGCGACGCACGCGCTGATGAAGATGGCGACCACGACTGCCAGGCCGGCGCTCCGCTCCGCTACCTGTGAGCGCAGAGCGAACGCGATCCCGAGCGGCACAGCGGTCAGGGCATCACCGAAGTTGTGGATCAGGTCGGCCAGTAGCGCGATGCTGCCGCTAGCGATGAACACGGCCGTCTGTGCGATGGCGGCGAGCCCGAGGATCGCGAGTGAGAGCGAGACGGCACGGATGCCCTGACGGGAGCGCTTGATGCTGTCGTGTATCAGCCCGTGGGAGTGGCCGTGCTTGCCCTGAGCGTCGTGGTGGGAATGATCGTGCTCATGCGGATGGTCGTGGTCATGGGCCGCATGGTCGTGATCGTGGTCGGTAACGCGCTCCGATCGGCGAAGGCCGAGTGTCAAGTGACGATGAGGTCCGTTGTGCGGATGGCTGTGGACACGCCAGCCGTGCCGGTGGAGCTTCGGATTGGCGGTCGCGGGGGTCATCAGTTGAGTGAAGTTAGCGCGGCGTTCCTACCGAGCGATGCGGCGCCGAACGCGGTGAGCATCGCGGTCAGTCTGACGCTGCCTGCTGGCCGGGCGCCTTGAGGTCGAGGGCGAACACGATGGCGTCGAGCGCGGGCTCGTGCTCAGCTTGAGAAACGGAGACGGTCAACCGCCGCCGAGCCGGCTCCCAAGCCAGGGTGAAGAACGGGCAACACTCCCGCTCGATCGCGATGAGCTCGTCAACGAGCTGGTTGTCAACGTACTCGTCAACATCTACAACCAGGCGCCGCCGGTTTCGCTCGATCAGGCTGGCGCCTTGCCTGGCCCGGCGGTAGCCCTCTAGCGGCGGGCACTGCCCGCAACGTGTCTCGTCTGTGACGGTCACGACCGCGTGTCGTGACGCCGCCGCGCCGAGCTGAGAACTTGGACGATCCTCGCCCTCGATGCTCGCCGTTCGCGGGCTCTGTGGCCCAGCCAGCAGCGCCCTCTTCGCCGTCCCGCGGAAAGTTGGTGGATGCTTCTATGTTGTCAAGGGCGTTTTTGTGAAGTGTTGGTAGAGGTCGCGGGAGAGGTATCGCTTGAGGGATCTCATGGCCTCTCGCTTGGTCTTTCCTTCTTCGATTCTGCGTTGGATGTAG
>JACDGG010000021.1 GCA_013815355.1 Solirubrobacterales bacterium | reverse complement strand
CGGCGGGCGCCCGCCGCGGCACGCGCGCTGAGAGCGTGCGAGTTCGCCGCGAGGGCCGCGCCGAGGAGGACGGCTACAGCTCGGGGCTGATCCCGGGCGTGCGCGCGAGCGCCGACGCCCGGCGTCTGGCGCAGGAAATCGCCTTCTCCGCCGTACGTCTGAACGTCCTCGACATCGAGCCTCCGGGCCTGTATGGCGAAGCACAGGCGCTCGCATCCAGCGATCTCGAGCGAGCCAGCTGGATCTGCTTTCTGCTCGCCTACCTTGCGCCGCTTGAGGGTCAGGACCCCTTCGCAGGGGTCCGCGAGGTGCTCGAACAGGCGCCGACGCTGAGCTTCGAGGGTCCGCTGCCGACGCTCGAGGGCGTTGCGCTCGGTCCGCGCAGCTCACACGTGCCCGGGCGCGGCGCGGACACCTTGGTCGCCTATCGCCAGTGGGTCGAGCGCTCCAGTCAGCCCGCGAGCCAGGCCTCCGCGCTCGTCGGCGACGCCTCCTGGAGCGCCGAGCGCCGCTTCGAGCGGCTGCTCGAACGGCTGACGCTTCCGGGCCTCGGCCGCGCGGGTCGCTACGAACTGCTGGTGACGCTGGGGCGACTCGGCCTCTTTGAGCTGCATGCCGGCTCGCTTCACCTCGCCGCGACGGGCCCGAGCACGGGCGAGGACCCGGCGACCGTGGCGGCCAAGCGCGTGTTCGGCATCGGCGATCCGCTGCTGCTGGACCGCCGCGCGGGGGCCCTCGCGGAGGCCGTGGGGGTGCCCGTCGAAGCGCTCGATCTGGCGCTCTTCAACTGGGGGAGCGCTCAGCGAGCGAGCGCCGGCGTGGCCGAGCCCGATGTCGCGGACGGGGTGCTGGAGCGCGCCGAGGCGGCTCTGGGGATCTAGCTCCGCGGGTGCGGGCGGGTCCCGCATCGCCAGCGCATGGCCGGCTCTCGGGCGGCGAACAATGCCGTCCACACGGCCACCTACAGTCTCGGTGGTCAGCTGTTCCTAACTCACCGGGAGTCGCGATGCCACTCTGTTTTATCGAGCCTCAGGATGCGATCCGCGTGATCGCCGAGTCCGTCGGCCGCGAGGCGCGGCGCCAGCTCGTGGGCGAGGTCGTGCGCGCCTGGGTCGATGACATCCCCGACCAGGAACTGTCGGTGCACTACGCCAAGGCGATCGCCGACCTCGACGAGGACGATCTGCATCTGCTCGCTGCCTGGCACGCGTCGTTGGAGGTTGGACAGCCGATTCCGAACACCGAGTTCCTCGTCGGCGTGTTCCCGAGCCTGGGCGAGAACCGCCGCGAGGCCTTGAAGATCGCCGCGGGATTCCGTGGCGAGGAAGCCTTTCAGGCCGGCGTCGCCGAGGATCAGGCGCTCGACACCGTACTGCCGCGGCTCTCGAACGAGCGGGCGATCGAGCTCGCCAACGAGTGCATTCAGCTCTACATGTGGGACCGGCTCGGCTGCGACAACTGAAAGTCGCGGCAGCTCGCCTGGCCACGCTCCTGCGCTAGAGCGGCTCGCTGATCTGGGGTTTTGCTTCCACTTCGAGCTTTCGACTAGCTGACTCAGCCGTATCAGTGATTTGCCGCAACTATGCTACCATCGCGGAGCAGCGATTCCATATGTACGGCTAGTAGCAGTTCTTGGGATTGCGCGGGAAGATCGGAACGGGTTGGCGGATACACAGTGGACTCCACGCCGAGGTCCGATGAGTCACTCATATGAGGGGAGCGACTATGCCCGCAGCATTCTGCCCAGATCACGATGTGGCGCGATGAGCCGAGGTGCACCGAGTGCCCGAGGCAACGGCGAGCGCTCTCATGTCCGGCGGCCGTAGCGCGGCAACCGGCGAACGGCTTGGAACGCGGCTCGCGAGTGCTCGAGCCGCGGTCCAGGACGGCGCGGAGGTCAACTCCAACCCCCTCCCGCGCTCGAAGCGGCGCGGGGACGCCGCCCCCACATGGTGTCCCCGCGCCAACTTCTTCTGCGCACATCGATGAGCTGACCCACGTGCGGCGCAGGGGCGCCGGCATGGAGCAGCTCGGTCAAGAGATCACCCGCGCGCACCGCCGCCACGGCGAGCTCGTCGTTGCGTTCGTGGACGTGGACGGTCTCAAGCGCGTCAACGACACCCGGGGCCACATCGCGGGAGACGCCATGCTGCTCGCGGTCGCCGAATGTCTGAGCGGCTGCCTGCGCTCCTACGACCTGATCATGCGCTACGGAGGCGACGAGTTCGTGTGCGTGCTTCCAGACGCAGACGCAGAGACGGTGCGAGAGCGCTTCGCCGATGTGGCAAGAGCGCTCGCGGCGAGTCCCACCGGCGGCTCGATCACGGTCGGCTTCGCGGCGCTGCTCGAGACCGACTCGGCCGAGGAGATGATCCGGCGTGCCGACGCCAGCCTGTTGGACGCGCGGCTGGCCGCGCGCGGGCGCGGGCGTAACCCGCCGGAGGGCTAGAATGGCGCAATGGCCGATGAGAGCGCAGCTGTGTTGAGCGAGGAGGACGTGATGGACGCGCTCTCCAACGTGATCGACCCCGAGCTGGGCCTCGATTTCGTCGAGCTCGGTCTGATCTATGGCGTCGAGCTGCTCGATGGCAACGTCAAGGTCACCTTCACACTGACCACGCCCGGATGTCCGATCGGCCCTCAGGTCAACGAACAGATCGAAGAGTTCGTGGGTGAGCTCGACGGCGTCAAGACTGTCGCTTCGGAAATGGTCTTCACGCCGGCGTGGTCGCCGGATTTGATGAGCGAGGACGCCAAGTTCGCGCTCGGCTACTGAGCCGCTGAGCCCACGGGCGACCGGCGGCAGCTTCCGCCTGCTGCATGATCGAGACGTGCGCGAGCGCCAGGAGTGCCCCCGCACCCAGCGGGCGGCAGGGCCGGGCCGGCTCAGACGGCGGCAGGCGCGGACTCGCGCGCCAGCTCGAGCAGCGTGGCCAGTTCGGCGGCGATGTTCTTGCCGATCATGTCGATGTCGGGCAGCGCGTCGAAGTCGCCGAGCAGGCCGAAGTTCATCTGGCCGTTGTAGGACATGATCGCGATCGCGAGCGCGTGGTTTTCGGGCAGGAAGGCGACGGGTATCGCCTGCAGCATCTCGCGCCCGAGGACGTACAGCGGAAACTGGGGCCCGGGCACGTTGGTGACGATCAGGTTGAACAGGCGCGTTGAGAAGTTCAGCCGCGAGGCCTGCGCGAGGATCGTCGGCGGCGCGAAGTTCTGGGCGCCGGAGATAACCTCGGCGCCGAGCGCCTGCTTGGACTCCTTCAGGCCGTCCATCGCGTTCGAGACGAAGCGCAGCCGGTTCAGCGGGCCTGAGATGTAGACGGGCAGCGGACCGCGCATCACGACGATGCGATTGCCGCCGCCGTCGTCGTCCTCGGTGCGCACCGAGACGGGCACGAGCGCACGCATCTCCACCCCGGCCGTGCGCCGCCCGCGGGAGATCAAGAAGGAGCGCAGCGCCCCGGCGACGACCGCGAGCACCACGTCGTTGACGGTTCCGCCGAACGCGTTCTTCACGGCCTTCAGGTCGGCGAGCTGGCTGGTCACGCCGACGAAGCGCCGGTGCGGGCCGATCGGGACGTTCAGCGGCGTCTGCGGCGCCGGGTTCAGACCCGCCCAGATGATCTCTCCGACGCCCTCCGCCGCTTCGCGCGCCCGCGTGAGCGCGCGCTCGGGGTGCGTCAGCGCGTCGACCGCGCCCTCTGCGAGCGTCATCCCCGTGCGCAGCGCGCCCGTCAGCCCGGCGGCGAGCAGGTGTGCGGTGCCCGGTTCGGGGTGCGGCCGCCACGGTCGGCCGCTCGTCGGAAGCGGCGGCGGGTCGGGGGAGAGGTCGAAGAGCACCGTCGCGAGGTCAACGCCCGCGATGCCGTCGATCAGCGCGTGGTGGGTCTTGGTGATCAGCGCGAAGCGATCCTGCTCGAGTCCCTCGATCAGCCACATCTCCCACAGCGGCTTGGAGCGGTCGAGCTGCTGGGAGAAGATCCGCGCGGTCAGGTCCTGCAGCTGCTCCCAGCCCCCCGGCTCCGGGAGCGCGGTGTGGCGTACGTGGTACTCGAGGTTGAAGCTCGGGTCATCGATCCACACGGGGCGGCCGCTGTCCAGGGCCGTGTAGGCGAGCTTGTGGCGATAGCGGGGCACGACGTGCAGGCGCCGGCGAATCTGTTCGAGGAACTCCTCCATGCTCGGCGGCGGACCTTCGACGATCGTCAGACCGCCGATGTGCATGTGCGAGACCGGGCCCTCCTGGTGCAGGAAGGAGGCGTCTACGGGCGTCAGGCGATCGAGGTGGCGCTGAGGCATCAGCGCTTAGCGTACCGAGACGCCCCCTACAATGACGCCCATGGCCAACACAGTCGAAAAGGTCCTGCTGGCGGCCCCGCGTGGTTACTGCGCGGGCGTGGATCGTGCGGTGCAGACGGTTGAACGCGCGCTCGACATGCACGGCGCGCCCGTGTACGTGCGCAAGGAGATCGTGCACAACAAGCACGTCGTCGAGACGCTGCGCGACCGCGGCGCGATCTTCGTCGATGAGGCGACCGAGGTCCCTGAGGGTGCGGTGTGCGTGTTCTCCGCTCATGGTGTCGCACCCAGCGTCCGTGCGGGAGCGATCGAGCGCAGCCTGCAGACGATCGACGCGACGTGCCCGCTCGTCACGAAGGTCCACCGCGAGGCCGTGCGCTTCGCCGAGCAGGGCTACACGATCGTGCTCGTCGGCCACGACGGCCACGAGGAGGTCGAAGGCACGATGGGGGAGGCGCCCGATCAGATCGTGCTCGTGCAGGACGAGGCGGATGTCGAAACGCTCGAGATCGAGAACCCCGAGCGCGTCGCCTACATCACCCAGACGACGCTCGCAGTCGATGAAACGACGGCGATTCTGACGCGTCTGCGCGAGCGTTTCCCGAAGATCGTCGGTCCTCGCATCGACGACATCTGCTACGCGACCACCAACCGCCAGGCCGCGGTCAAGCAGATGGCGGCGAGCTGCGATCTGCTGCTCGTGATCGGCTCGCG
Organism: Solirubrobacterales bacterium; assembly: GCA_013815355.1. GTDB lineage: Bacteria > Actinomycetota > Thermoleophilia > Solirubrobacterales > Solirubrobacteraceae > Palsa-744. The sequence goes on along the minus strand of JACDGG010000021.1, from coordinate 20,185 downwards.
CAACTCCTCGAACTCGGTTCGCCTGGTGGAGGTCGCACGCGATTGCGGCACGGCCTCGTACCTGATCGACAACTTCGGGGAGGTCGAGGAGCAGTGGCTCGAGGGCGTGCGCGTGCTCGGCATCTCCTCCGGCGCGAGCGCGCCCGAGAACCTCGTCGCCGAGCTCGTCGAGTTCTTTCGCGCGCGCGGCGTGAGCGACATCTCAGAGTTCGACGTCGTGCGCGAGGACGTTCGCTTCATGCTCCCCAAGCAGATCCGCGACGCGGTTGCACCCGCCGGCGCGGTCGGGGCTCCCTGACACCGCCCGCCGCCCGGACGCAGATGTTCGCGTTCGGAGCTCGAGGACCCGGCTGCGGAGGCGAGCGCCAGCGATGCGCACACTGATCCTCTCCGACCTGCACCTCGGCAGCGTCTCCGGCGCCGACGTCCTGCGCAGGCCCGAGCTGCGCGCACCGCTGCTCGAGCTGGCCGCCGAGGTCGACCGCGTGGTGCTGCTGGGCGACGTGCTCGAGTTGCGCCACGGGCCGGTGCGCGAGGCGATGCTTGCGGCGCGGCCCTTCTTCGAGGATCTCGGACAGGCGCTGTCGGGGCGTGAGCTCGTGATCACGGCGGGCAACCATGACCATGCGCTGATCGACCCGTGGCTCGCGGCGCGCGGACTCCAGGAGGCTCCCGGCCCGCTGGGCGTCGAGCAGCTGCTCGAGCCGGCCTCGGCCTCTGCGGCGCTTGCCCGGATCGCCGAGTGGTCCTCGCCCGCGCGCACCCGCGTCGCCTACCCCGGCTTGTGGGTACGCGATGACGTGTACGCCACGCACGGTCACTACCTCGACTCGCACCTGACCGTGCCGACGCTCGAGCGTCTCAGCGTCGGCGTGATGAGTCGCCTGCTCGGTCGTCCCGCGGCGAGCTTCGCCGGAGCCGCCGACTACGAGGCGATGGGAGCGCCGGTGTTCGCCTGGCGCGACGCCGTGGCACGCGAGGAGCGTACGGGCGATGCGCTCAACGGGATCGCCACCGTCAGTGCCTGGCGCACGCTTCGTGGCGGCGGCGACCTCGGAGGCCAGGAGGCCAGGAGGCTGCCGCGCAACGTCCGGAGCGCGAAAGCGCTGCGCTCGCTGCGTGCCCGCGCGCTCGTGCTCGGCTTTCCGATCGCCGTCGCTGCGCTCAACCGCGCGGGCGTGGGGCCGTTGAAGGCGGAGGTCTCGACCGCCGAGCTGCGCAGGGCCGGCCTGCGGGCGATGGGCGAGGTCGCAGCTCGGCTCGGGCTCGGCGAGGCATACGTCGTCTTCGGCCATACCCATCGCACGGGCCCGCTGCCCGACGACGACCCCGCCGAGTGGGTCGGGCGCGCCGGCGCGCGGCTCCTCAACACCGGCAGCTGGACCTACGCGTCGATCTTCCTGTCGGACACGGCCGGCGAGAGCCCCTACTGGCCGGGCGGGTGCGTGCTCGTCGAGGACTCTGGACCGCCGCAGGTGCTGCGGCTGCTGCAGGAGCGCACACGCGAGCAGATCCGTCCCGCGCGGGCGCCCGCCGTCGGCTGAGCGGGGCGCCGGAGCGCCGGCGGCCCGGCATACGTCGCTATGACGTATGAGCGCCGTGTACGCCTCTGGTTTACTGCCACCCTCGTGTCCGGGGTTTTCAGAAACAAGCTGTTGCCGATTTTCCTGCTGGCGTTGCTCGCCTCGGCGGGGGCCGTGTCGAGCGCGCAGGCCGCCCCGCCGGACGTGCGCGGGTCCTACACCGGGTATGCATGTGTTGGCGGAACGCTCGCCGAATGCGAAGCGAACCCCACGTACCCGCAGATCGTGAACCTCGAAACCGAGGACTTCGCAAGCGGCGCGCTCGTCGGCAAAGGCGAAACCCTCGCGCACGAACCGAGCTACACGATCACCGGGGTGATCGTCGGCTGCACCGTCAACCTCCACACGACTCAGCCCGGCTACACCTCCGAATCCACCCAGACGCTCAGCGCCGATGGCACGACGCTGCGGGGCACGTTCAACGACAGCTTCGGCAGGAAAAACCAGCCGACCTTCGCCAAGCGCTCTGCGGGGCAGGGGTGTGGGGAATCCGAAAGCGAAAGAGCTGCCAAAGAAGCCAAAGAAAAGGCAGAAGGCGAAAAGCGCCCGACGGGCACGAGCATCATCTGCAATTACGCGTTCGCGACACTCCAGAACACGTGCGCGGCGTCCGTCGGAGACGGCGGCCCGCAGCCGCCGGTGACGCCCACCGGCACCGTGTCGTTCACCACCACCAGCGGCGGCTTCGCCAATGGCACGAGCTGCACCCTCACCGCCACGCCGCTCTCGCCGCAGGTGGCCAGCTGCACGATCGTCTACCAGACCGCAAACAGCGGACTGCCCTCGATCACCGCCACCTACTCCGGCGACGCACACCACGCGGGGAGCGTCGGGCACACGCAGTACCTCGGTGGCGGGGGACCGGAAGAAACGAGCGCTGAAGGCGCAAAGTCGCCTCCCGGGCAGTACCCGAACGAAGTCGTCCTGGAAACCACGCTGCCGTCGCTGGCCGCGAGCGTGGAAGCCGCGCTCCAGGGGTCCAGCCACAAGCTCCTCGGCGAAACGCTGAAGCTCCCCACGCCTGACCCGCGCCTCGATCCCCAGTCCGCGACGGAGTTGTCGCTGCTCGGCTCGATCACCCGTGAAGTCGGCTCTGCCGTGGAACCGGTTTTCAAGACGATCCCGAAGCTGGACGCCGACATCCAGACGGTGCTCGGCCGCGTCGGCGAACTGCTGAAGAGCCCGAGCCAGGCTGACCAGGCGAATGGCCAGATCCTGCAGAAGCAGAGCACCGAAATGCTCGAAGCCCTCAACAAGGCGCTTCAGAAGCAGAGCGAAGCCCAGAAGGAAGCGATCAAGAACGCCAAGGGGTCGGCCGTCGAGGCGGCCCGCCACAGATCATCCAAGCCGAAGGTACGCATCGTCAAGTCGCTGGTCTACGTGGTCAAGAAGAACGTCGCCGCCGGCAGGCTCAAGTTGAAGCTGCATCTCAACCGCGCGGCGCTCGCGAAGCTCGCGGGCAAGCGCAACAGCGTCACGCTCACGCTGCGGCTCACCGTGCACCTCTCCAGTGCGCTCACGCCCGCGGGCGAAACGCGCGTGATCGTCAAGCGGATCACGCTCAAGCGCGCTCCGAAGAGTCACGAGCACAAGAAGCACTGAGCCGCGCTCGCGTCCGCAGCTCGGCGCGGCCTGTTAGGCCACGCCGGGGGTGAAGCAGGTCGCCAGACAACGCACGTCTGGCCCGGCGCGAAGCTCGAGCACCCCGCTGCAGTGGCGCTCGTGCTCCACGAGCACATGCGCCCCCGCGTGGGGGATCGCGACCGCGACGCCATTCACGGCGATCTCACCCGCACCATCGAACACGCCCCACACGGCCCCCGCCTCGTAGGGCCCGCAGTAGGTGCCCGGCTGGTCGGCCGTCTGAGCTCGGAGCCGTGCGTCGGGGGCGTCCTCCGCCCGCAGCGGCGCGAGCGGTTCGCGCTCGATCTCGAGCAGCTCCTGGATCGCCAGCTCGGTTTCCTCGTAGGCACCCTCGCCGCGGTGGTAGTCGAACAGTCGCGCACGCCCGTCGAACAGGTAGCGCGAGGGCCAGCCCTCGTTGCCGTAGTCCTGCCACACCTCGAGCTCACTGTCGATCAGCACCGGGTAGGAGATGCCGAGGCGCACCACCGCGTCGCGGACGGCCTGCTCGTCCTTGGCGATCTCGAAGCCGGGGGAGTGCACACCGATCACGCGCAGGCCATGCTCGGCGTAGCGCTCGTGCCAGGCCTTCAGGTAGGGCAGCGTGCGCATCGAGTTCGGCCGGCAGAAGTCCCAGAACTCGACCAGCATCGGCTTGCCGCGCTGGATGATGCTCGCCTGCTGCCCGAGCACGTTGACCCACGGCCCCTTCGTGGGGAACAGCGGCGCGAGGATTCTGTCGACGGGCGCGCGCACAGCTCAGCCGTCGTTTGCCGCTGCTGTTCGTCGCACACGTGCGGCCCCGGACCCGGCCGCACGCGGCCGGGTCATCACCGGCTCCGCCGCCGGGAGCAAGGACGGGATCTGGGGGTCGAGGGTCAAGCCTGGCAAGGACGCACCGAGTGTTGCGTGCGCCAGCACGCGAACGAGGGAGGACGCCGCCAGGCGCCGGCCATCGGCTTCCAGATCAGCCGATGGAGCCGACCATCTCTAGTTGAATCAGCCGATTGAGCTCGACCGCGTACTCCATCGGCAGCTCCTTCGTGACGGGCTCGATGAAGCCGTTGACGATCATCGCGGCCGCCTCGTCCTCGGTGAAGCCGCGCGAGCCCATGTAGAAGAGCTGATCGTCGGAGATGCGCCCGACGGTGGCCTCGTGGGCGACCGTCACATGCGGGTTCTGGATCTGGATGTCGGGCCAGGTGTCAGAGCGCGATTCGCCGTCCATCATCAGCCCGTCACACTGCACGCGGGCTTTCGAGCCGGCGGAGTTGTGGCCCATCTTGACGAGGCCCCGATAGCCCATGATGCCGCCGTCCTTGGAGATCGACTTGGCGAGGATGTTCGACGTCGTGTTGGGGGCTAGGTGCACGACCTTGGCGCCCGTGTCCTTGTGCACGCCTTTGCCGGCGACGCCGACGTTGAGGTGGTCGGCTCGCGCGCCCTCGCCCATCAGGTAGGAGCCGGGGTAGAGCATCACGTACTTGGCGCCCATCGAGCCTCCGACCCACTCGACCGTGCCGTTGGCGTCGACCACGGCGCGCTTGGTGTTGAGGTTGTAGACGTCCTTGGACCAGTTCTGCACGGTCGTGTAGCGGGCCTTCGCGCCCTCGTGCACAAAGATCTCGACGACGGCCGAGTGCATCGAGTTGACGCTGTAGGTCTGCGCGGTGCAGCCCTCGATGTAGTTCACCTCCGAGCCCTCGTCGGCGATGATCAGCGTGTGCTCGAAGGTGCCCTCGCCGGCGCCCTCCATGCGGAAGTAGGACTGCAGTGGCAGGTCGCACTTGACGCCCTTGGGGATGTAACAGAAGGCTCCGCCGGACCACACGGCGCCGTGCAGCGCCGAGAACTTGTTGTCCTGGGGCGGCACGCATTTGTTCATGAAGTATTTCTGCACGAGCTCGGGGTACTCGGTGATGGCGGTGTCCATCGAGCAGAACAGGATCCCCTGCTTGGCGTACTCCTCCTTCAGCCCCTCGTACACGGGCTCCTGGCGCCATACGCCGACGACGCCCGCGAGGTGCTCGCGCTCGGCCTGGGGGATGCCCAGGTCCTCGTAGGTCTGCTTCATCTCCTGGGGCACGTCGTCCCAGCTGTTGAAGCGCCCGGCGGTGGGCGGCGAGTAGAGGACGAGCTCGTCGAGGTTCAGTCCGCCGAGGTCAGGTCCCCACGTCGGGATCGGCTTGCGTTCGAAGATTTCTAGCGACTTGATTCGTTTCTCGGCCATCCAGTCGGGCTCTCCCTTGATCTTCGAGAGCTCTGAGACCACCTCGCGTGAGATGCCCTGGCGGGCGCGAAGCTGACCCTGCTCGTCCTCGACGATCGGGCTTGGTTTGGCGATGCTCGTGCGCTCGATGGTGGCCATGAGACTCCTCGCTGGCTGGTCGCTTGCGAATCCTGTGCTCCGAGGTAGGAATTGTATCGGGCTGCTCACGCCTGCCCGGTATCGGATTTAGAGCGCCAGCAGATCCAGGCCGGGCACGCGCTCGAACTCGCGTGCGTTCGTTGTCGCGACACGCAGGCCGTGGCTGATGGCCGTGGCGGCGATCCACAGGTCATGCGGGCCGATGACGTCACCTGAGCTCGCAAGGCGCGCCCCGATGCTCGCGTGAATCCGGGCGACTTCAAGCGTGATCGGGATGACATCGAAGGCTCCGAGCATCTGCTCCACAAATGCCTCGCGGCGTCCACGCCGCGTCGAGTCGTTTGCGCGATGGACCCCATGAAGCAGCTCGCTGGCCGTGATGACGCTGATCAGCTGAGTCTCCTCGTCGTCGAGGCGATCGAGGACCTGCGCATCGCGCTCGGCGTCGATCAGGATCGAGGTGTCTAGGAGGCAGGCCACTGATCAGCGGCGGGCCAGATATCTCTCCCCGCGGCCCCGACGTCGCGCGCAAAGTCCCCGTCGAGGTGCGAGCGGTGCGCCATCATCGTCTTCAGTGCCGAACCAGAGATGCCATGGGGCTTGGAAGGAGGGCGCAGCTCGGCGATTGGTGCTCCATTGCGCACGATCTCGATCTCCTCGCCCGCTCCAACTCGATTCATTACTGCGGAGAAATTGCGGGCCACCTCTGTGGCGCTCAAACGAACCATGCTCCCAAGGTATCAGATAAATCAGATATCTCTGCTGGGTCTCAGGTCGGCCAGGCGTTATCGCCCGTGACCGCGCCCTTGACGACCTTCAGGTTCAGCAGTGCGCACTTGCGCCGCGTGGCCGAGACCGGGATGCCGAGCAGGTCGATCATCCAGTCCGCGTCGAGCTTGCCGATCTCCTCGACGGTCATCCCTTTGAGCTCCTCGGAGGCGATCGATGCCGAGGCCTGAGAGATCGCGCAGCCATGGCCGTGGAAGCGCAGGTCTTCGACGCGCCCGTCCTTGACGACGACGTGCACGCCCAGCTCATCGCCGCACAGCGGGTTGTGCTCGAGCGCCTCATGGTCGTGGGGCTCGAGCTCGCCGAAGTTCCTGGGGCGCTTGTAGTGGTCGAGTATGTAGTCGCGGTAGAGGTCGTCCATCTCAGAGCCCGAATACCTCGCGCCCGGCGCGCAGCGCCTGCACGAGCGCGTCGACGTCGGAGGTCTCGTTGTAGACGCCCACCGAGGCGCGAGCGGTCGCGCTGACGCCGAGGCAGCGCATCAGCGGCTGCGCACAGTGATGGCCGGCACGGATGCAGACGCCGCCGCGATCGGCCAGCTCGGCGACGTCGTGCGGGTGGATGCCCTCGAGCGTGAACGACGCGAGCGCGCCGCGGTGCTCGGCCTCGGGCGGTCCGACCACGCGCAGGCCGGGAACGTCGCTCAGGCGCTCGAGCATGTAGGCGGTGAGCCTGCGCTCGTGCTCACGCACGTTCTGCATGCCCAGCGCGGAGAGATAGTCGACGGCAGCGCCGAGCCCCACGGCCTCGGCGATCGGCGGCGTGCCGGCCTCGAACTTGTAGGGCAGCTCGTTCCACGTCGATGTCTGGAAGTCGACCGAGGCGATCATGTCCCCACCGGTCAGGAAGGGCTCCATCGCCTCGAGCAGCTCACGGCGGCCGTGCAGCACGCCGACGCCGGTCGGCCCCAGCGCCTTGTGGCCGGTCCAGGCATAGAAGTCGGCGCCGAGCGAGTCGAGATCGACGGGCATTTGCGGCACGGCCTGCGCGCCGTCCACGAGCGATACGGCCCCGGCGGCCCGGATGCGCCGCGTCATCTCGGCCACGGGGTTGATCGTGCCGAGCACGTTTGAGACGTGCGCGAAGGCAACCAGGCGCACGTCGCCGCGCGCGAGCTCCGCGTCCAGGGCCTCCAGCGAGAGCTCGCCGCGCTCGTCGACCTCGAGGTAGCGCAGCGTCGCGCCGCGCTCGCGGCAGAGCACCTGCCATGGCACGATGTTCGCGTGGTGCTCCATCTGGGTGATCAGCACCGCATCGCCCGCACCCACGTTCGCGCGGCCCCAGGAGTAGGCCACGAGGTTGATCGCCTCGGTGGCGTTCTTCGTGAAGATCGTCGTCTCGGGCGCCGCGCCGACGAACGCCGCCACCTTGCCGCGTGCCTCGTCGTAGGCCGCATCGGCCTCCTGTGCGAGCGCGTAGACGCCGCGGTGCACGTTCGCGTTGTGGCTGCGCAGGTGCTCGGCCTGCGCGTCGATCACGACCTGCGGCTTCTGGGAGGTCGCCCCGGAGTCGAGGTAGATCAGCTCGCGTCCGTCGAACCTGCGCATGAAGATCGGGAAGTCAGCCCGCACGCCCGCCCGACCCCCGGAGGGGGTCTCCATAAAAAGACGGCTCTCAGCGACTGGTGGCATAGGCCTCGATGTCTGCGCGCGCCGCCGCGAGCTTCTGTGCGACCTTGCCGCGCACGAGCACCTCCAGCGCCTCGTCGCCGATCTCGGCCACGAGCGGCTCGAAGAAGCCCTCCACGATCACGCGCACCGCGGCCGGGCGGTCGAGGCCCCGCGTCTGCATGTAGTAGATCGCGTTCTCGTCGAGCTCGCCCACGGTGCCGCCGTGCGAGGCCGACACGTCGTCTGCGGATACGAGAACCGAGGGGATCGCGTCGATGCGGGCCTTGGGCGAGAGCATCATCGAGTGGAACTGCAGGTAGGTGTGCGTCTGCTGCGCGCCCGGGTCGATCTGGATCAGGCCCTCGAAGCTCGCGCGGCTCTCGCCGGTGGCGGCGCCGCGCCAGTGCACATCGCCGCCGGAGGGTCCGGTCTCGTGCAGGTCGACCGCGAACACGTCGAGATGCTCGTGCTCCTCGGTGAACAGCAGCCCGCGGAAGGCCATGTCGCCGCCCTTCTCGGAGATCGCCAGCTCGAGATGCTGGCGCACCAGGTGCCCGCCGAGCAGCGCCGGCAGCCAGTGGCAGTAGGCGTCGCGACCGACGCCCACAAAGCGCGTCGAGACGTCGTAGACCTCGCCCGAGCCCCAGTCCTGGAGCTGTGCGAGGCGACAGCGCGCACCGTCTTGGAGGTAGAGCTCAAACGCGCCTGCATGCAGCGCCTGGCCCTCGAAGTCCTCGGCAAGGTCGTACTCATGCACGCGGAACTCGCTGCCGGCGCCGCCGAGTACGAGCGTGCGCCCGTACTGCGCCACACCCGGGCGGTCGATCGCATAGACGATCTCAAACGGCTCCGCCACCTTGACGCCGGCGGGCACGTGCAGGAACGCGCCACCGCGCCACAGCGCCGCGTTGGCGGCCTCGAGCTTGTGGCGGTCGAGCGTCAGACGCTTGGAGTACCAGGGCGCCACGAGCTCTGAGTGATCGCGGATGCCATCCTCGAGCGAGCAGAGGATCACGCCCTGCTCGGCAAGGCTCGCATCGAGCTCCAGGTGCACCGTCTGCCCGGCGCTCTGCACGATGCGACCCGCACGCGGGCCGTCGGGAACCGTGCGGCTCACGACCTCCGGTACGCCGTCCACGTCCAGCGAGGAGTCCAGCGCGTCGAGATCGAGCGTTTGCAGGCTCGTCGTCCAGAAGCCAGAGCGTCTCCAGATCGGAAGCTCTGCGGCTTCGTATGCCGTGAGCGCCGCCGCGCGCAGCTGATCGAGCGTGCGCCCGTCGCCCGCGCCCGCTCCCGCAAGCGCGTGGTAGAGGCTGGCCTCACGGTGGCGCCCGGGCTTGACCTGGACCGGGGCCGCGCCGTCGGCGGCGTTCTCAGTGGTACTCGCCGCGCTCGGCTCAGACACCGTGCTCACCGGCTGCGACGGCGCCCGCGCCGGCCTCCTGGCGAATCTGGTCATAGCCCTCGCGCTCCAGGCGCTCGACGAGCTCGACGCCGCCCTCGAGCACGATTCGTCCCTCCATCAGGATGTGCACGAACTCGGGCTTCACGTAGTGCAGGATGCGCTGGTAGTGCGTGATGATCAGCGCGCCGAGGCCCTGCTCGTCGTGCAGCTTCTGCACGCCCTCGGCGACCGTGCGCAGCGCGTCGATGTCCAGGCCCGAGTCGGTCTCGTCGAGGATCGCGATGTCGGGCGCGAGCATCGCCATCTGCAGGATCTCCGCGCGCTTCTTCTCCCCGCCTGAGAAGCCGTCGTTGAGGTGGCGCGAGGTGAAGGCTTTATCGACGTCGAGCAGCTCGATCGCGTGCTGGAGCTGATTGCGGAACTCCTTGACCTGGATCGGCTCCTCGCGCTTGGCGTTGATCGCCATGCGCAGGAAGTTCGCGACCGACACGCCGGGGATCGAGACGGGGTACTGGAACGCGAGGAACAGGCCGGCCTTGGCGCGCTCGTGCGGTTCCTGCTCGGTGATGTCCTCGCCCTTGAACGTGATCGAGCCCTGCGTGATCTCATATGAGGGGTGGCCCAGCAGCGTGTTCGCGAGGGTGGACTTGCCCGAGCCGTTGGGGCCCATCAGGGCATGGATCTCGCCGCGGCTGATCTCGAGGTTCACGCCGCGCAGGATCTCGCGGTCCTCGGTGCGGACGTGCAGGTCTGTGATCTCTAGGTCGGCCATGTTCTGTACTCAAGCTCCGGTCGTGAGAGGGGCAATTTGCAGGGTCGGCAGTTCGGGCCCGACGGGCATCGTCGGGGCCAGCAGGTCGGCGAGGCTGGTCTCGCGCAGCGTCGTGACGATCGAGAAGCGCACGCGTGTCCACAAGAGCTTCGTCGGACAGGCGTGGCTGGCGTCTGACTCGCGCGAGCAGACGATCGAGCCGTCGGCGGCCTCGGAGATGCACTCGATCGGTGCGATCGAGCCCTCCAGCGCCTCGACGACCTCGGCCATCGTGATCTCCGCGGCGGGGCGCGCCAGCATGTAGCCGCCGCGCGATCCGCGCCTGGAGGTGACGAGGTTCGCCTTGCGCAGACGCGCCACGAGATGCTCGAGGTAGGCCAGCGGTAGACCGTCGTGGGAGGCGATCTCGGCGAGCGGAATCGGCTCCTCGCCGGCACGCCGGGCGAGCTCGACCATCACGCGTACGCCGTACTCGGCCTTGGTTGAGAACATCATCGTCAGATTTCCTACCTGCCAGCTAGGGTATCAGGGGTGGGTGGGCTCTCCATCCAGTCTCCCGATGTCGTGCGCCAGGGCCTCGGGGGTCAGCTGTTCGGATCCGAACAGCACCCGGCGGCGCCGCTGCGGGTCGAGCAGCGTGACCGTCGCGGTGCGGTCGAACGCAACGCGCCCCGCGCTGGCCGGCGTCACTCCGAAGGCCCGCCAGATCGGGCGCAGCTGCGCGAGCGAGCCGCTCAGGTAGCTGGCGCGGCCACTCAGCGACTGCTGAGTGAGGAAGCGGCCCATGCGCGCCGGGGTGTCGGCGCGCGGGTCCGCGCTGAGGATCAGCACACGCGCCGGGCGTCTGAGCTGATCCAGCGCGCCGCGAATCTGCTGGGCGATCACGACGCACGCGGCGCCGCAGCCGGAGTAGAGAAAGCTGAGCACAGTCACCTCGCCACGCGTCTGACTCAGCGAGACCGGACGGCCGTCCTGATCGACCAGCGTGAAGTCGGGGGCGGGCGATCCGGGTGGCAGGGCGGCGCCTCCGAAGCGCGAGGCCGGCGCTGTCGGCGAGGTGGCCGATCCGGCGCCGTTGCCGGAGCTGTGCAACAGGATCACGAGGATCAGCGCGAGCGCGAGCAGACCGGTGAGGAGCGCCAGCGCCGTGCGGGTCAGGGCACGCATCGCCGCAGCGTATGGCCCTTGCGGTGCGATCGTCACCCGCAGGCGGCGTTCGCGCGCAACTCTGCGCGGACGTGCGGGTTCGAATGGCAGGAACCTGGGCGCCACGGGCGCGAGAGCAAGCTCAAGGAGGGTGGGGGAGATGCGTACAGCGTCGAGGACGTTCGCCGGGCTCTTTTCGGTGCTGGTGTTGGCGTGCTGCTGGCCGGCGTCGGGGCTGGCCGCCGAAGCGCCGCAGCCCACGCCCGCTCCCGCCAACGACGAACTGGCAAACGCCCAGCTCGTGCGTGCGCTGCCGGCGACGATTGCCGGAAGCACCGTCGGCGCCACGCAGGAGGCGCGCGAACCGGAATCGAACTGCGGCGTCGCCACGGTCAGCTCGGTCTGGTACACGCTGCGCACGCCCGCCGCCGCGCGGGTCGCGATCGACCTCGCCGCCGGGGGAGCCCTCGATGGGACGATCGACGTCTACCACGCGGTGCGCTCGCAGCTGCAGTCGCTGGGATGCGAGCGAACCGACGCCCACGGCAAGGCCGCGCTGTCCTTCCCCGCCTCCAAGAACGGCGTATATGAGATCCGCATCGCAGCGCTTCCCGGCTCGCAGCTCGCGCCGTTCACGCTCGACGTGTTCCTGCCCACGCCCGCGGTCAACCCGCCGGGCCAGCCGTTGGGCGCGGGCGGCGCGGCCGGCCAGGTCGACCGCATCCAGAACATCAACGCTGCCTACTTCGTGAACATGCGCGCCGGCGTCAGCTACCTGGTCAACCTCGCCAACCGCACGCCGGGCGGCTGCGTGAGCGCGACGCTGTATGCGCCAGGCACGCGCTCCTTTGAAGAAGGCACGACGCTCGCCCACATCAAGTGCGGGGGATACCGGCTGTTCACGCCGGGCGCCGGGCAGGGCGGGCGCTACGTCGTGGAGCTCACGCCGCGGCTCTCGCACACGGGCGTGCAGCGCTTTCACCTGCAGGTAGCCGCGGCGAGCAGCGCCGAGACGGCGCCCGGCCTCTCACTCGCGAACTACGCGCGCGTGCGCGGGCACCTGAACGGCGGCGGCGTCCGCGTGCTGCGCCTGTATCGGCTCGAGGTCACGAGCCATTCCAACCTGACGCTAAAGCTGAAGGCGCCCGTCGCCGCCGAATTCAACCTGCAACTGCGCGGGCAGAACGGCCACGTGATCGAATGCCAGTGCGGCAGCAGCGGTGCGCAGATGCTCCAGCACCAGCTGCGCCCCGGGCGCTACTACGCCGTGGTCTCCGTGCGTGGCACGAGCGCAGGTAACTTCACGCTCACGCGCGAGTCGCGCACGATCACGACCACGTCGATCTCCTTCTCGCGGGCTCGCGTCGGGGCGGGGCAGCCTCTGGCGATCGCCGTCGGGATCGCGCCGGGGCTCTCCGGGCCGGTCACGGTGCAGATCGAACGCTTCGATCCCGTCTTCGGCTGGCAGTTCTACCGTCAGGACAGCGCCTTCGCGCGGGCGGGACGTGCGCGCATCGCATTCACACCGCCCGCCGTGGGGCGCTGGCGCGCAAAGGCCTCATTCGGCGGCTCGCGCGCGGCCAGCCCGAGCGCAGTCGGCTACCGCTACCTGCTCGTGAGCTGAACCGTTAGCGGAGCTCTCGAGAGAGGTTAAAACCTGCGCCCGGGGGCGCTACACTTTCTGAAGTCCATAAATCCCGAGTGTGGTTTAGGAGTTTCTGATGAGTCCCTCCGGCGCCGAGCTGCTCCGCCAAGTCAAGAGCCAGATCCAAGAGGTCGATCCGTCCGAGGTCAAGGAGCTGATCGACGAGGGCGTTGCGATCGTCGATGTGCGCGAGACAGAGGAGTTCACCGGCGGGCATTTGCCTGGAGCCAAGCACGTTCCCCGCAGCTACCTGGAGACGCGGATCGAGGGCGTCGTGCCCGATCGCTCGACCCAGATCATCCTCTACTGCCAGTCGGGCAACCGCTCCGCCTACGCGGCGCGCACGCTGAGCGAGGAGCTCGGCTACGAGCACGTGCGCTCGATGACGGGCGGCATCACGCTGTGGAAGGACCGCGGCTACGAGGTCGACGTGCCACGCGCGCTCACACCCGAGCAGCGCGAGCGCTACTCACGCCACATGCTCGTCCCCGAGATTGGGGCCGATGGGCAGCAGAAGCTGCTCGACGCCAAGGTGCTGCTGCTCGGCGCCGGTGGCCTCGGCTCGCCGACGGCGCTGTACCTGGCGGCCGCCGGCGTGGGCACGCTCGGCATCGTCGACGACGACGTCGTGGACCTCTCGAACCTGCAGCGCCAGGTGATTCACACGACCGCCGGCGTCGGCACCCCCAAGGTCGACTCCGCCGAGGAGGCGATCCATGCCCTGAACCCCGACGTCGATGTGGTCAAGTACCAGACACGCATCGACGCCTCGAACATCATGGAGATCATCGAGGGCTATGACGTGATCGTCGATGGCGTCGATAACTTCCCGACGCGCTATCTGCTCAACGATGCGACGGTGCGGCTGCAGATCCCGGTCGTCTCAGCCTCGATCCTCGGCTTCGACGGGCAGCTCTCGGTGTTCAAGCCCTACGAGGGCCCCTGCTACCGCTGCCTCTTCCGCGAGCCGCCGCCGGCGGAGCTCGCACCGTCCTGCGGCGCCAACGGCGTGCTCGGCGTGCTCCCCGGCACGATGGGTCTGCTGCAGGCCACAGAGGTCGTCAAGCTGATCCTCAACATCGGCGAGCCCGCGATCGGGCGCCTCTTGCTCTACGACGCGCTCGGCGCGACGCTGACGGAGGTCAAGGTCCACCGCGATCCGGAGTGCCCGATCTGCTCGCGCGATCCCGAGGACATCCGCGACGATGAGCTCGGCGTGTTTCCGGATTACGAGGCGTTCTGCGCCGCGGCCGGGTAATCTGAGCGCGCGATGGCCACGATCAAGATACCGCCGGTGCTGCGCGCCTCCGTCGGCGGCGAGAAGCTGCTCGACGCCACGGGCGGGAACGTCGGCGAGGTGCTGCGCGACCTCGCCGCGAACCATCCCGCAACCGAGAGCCAGCTGTTCTCGAGCGAGGGCGAGCTGAACCGCTACGTGAACGTGTACCTGAATGACGAGGATGTGCGCGTGCTCGACGGGCTCGACACTGCCGTGGGCGAGAGCGACACGCTTGTCATCCTGCCGGCGATGGCCGGCGGCAGTCGCTGAGCAAGACGCGCGCTTCGCGCGCTCGTTTCGCCGCGCGCTCGAGGACGGGAGCATCGCCCGGCCTGCGGCGCACGATCGGCCCGCGACGCTCCGGCTAAGCCGCGGCTGGGCTCTGCGCCGGCTCGGCCGTGGCGAGGGTACCGGCTGCCGGCACCTGGCTCATCGCGTGCTCGGCCAACGCAGTGATCGTCAGCGACGGGTTCACACCGACGTTCGCCGGGATCGCCGAGCCGTCGCAGACGAGCAGGTTCTCATAGCCGAACACCCGCTGAGCGGCGTCGAGGACACCCTCGCTGGGGTCGGCTGCGATCACCGCGCCGCCGAGGATGTGCGCGGTTGAGGGGATGTTGAACATCGCCTCGGTGAACGAGCTCTGTGCGATGCCGCCGGTGCGCTTGGCGAACCATTCGGCGGTCTCATTGGCGACGGGGATGAATGTGGGGTTCGGGCGCTCGGGGTCCTGTTCTGTCTGCAGCCAGAACGATCCGAACGGGCCTTTGCGCGGACGCAGTGCGATTGCGTTGTCGAGTGTCTGCATCACGAGGATGATGATCGTGCGCCTGGACCAGTGCTTGGCGAAGAGCACCTGAGCGAGGCGCTTGGGATGGCGCAGGATCTGCGCGAGCAGCTTCAAGGGCCGCGTCACGCGCGTGCCGTCGCCGGTCAGCAGCGTGTAGAGCATGCGCATCGAGTCGCCGTCGTCGCCGTAGGTGACCGTCTCGATGTGCGTGTTCGGATCGGGATAGATCGAGGAGGTGATCGCCACGCGCTTGATCAGATCGTCGTGGTAGTCCTCGGGCACGGTGACGGTCAGGATCGACTCGGAGTTCGTGCGCACGAGCTCGCCCAGGCGCGTTGAGATCCGTGGCAGCGAGCCCTCCAGGCGGCAGCGCTGCAGCAGCTTGTTGGTGCCCAACGGCCCCGCCGAGACGACCACGCCACGCGCGCGCTGCACACGGCGTTCCTTTTTGAGCCACGCGCCCGAGCGGACGCTTTCGACCTCATAGCCCTCGCTCCCGTCGGCCGCCCCGAGCGGGCGGATGTCGATCACGGTGCGTTCGGGCATCACCTGCGCGCCACGCTTCTCGGCGAAGAAGAGGTAGTTCTTGACGAGCGTGTTCTTCGCGCCGTGCACGCAGCCCACCATGCAGCGCCCGCACAGATGGCAGCCGGTGCGGTCGGGCCCCTCGCCGCCGAAGAAGGGGTCGGGCACGGTCTTGCCCTGCTCACCGAAGTAGATGCCGACAGGCGTGTGTTTGTAGGAGTCGCCCACGCCGAGCTCCTCGCCGAGCTCCCGCAGCAGCTGATCGGCCGGGTCCTCGTGCGGGTTCTGCACAACGCCGAGCATCCGCTGCGCCTCGTCGTAGTGGGGGGCCAGGGCACTCTGCCAGTCCTCCATTCCGGCCCACTGGCGGTCCTCGAAGAACGCCTGCGGGGGCACATACAGCGTGCACGCGTAGCCGAGGCTGCCGCCGCCGACGCCGCAGCCCGAGACGACCGAGACGTCCTTGAACGTCGTCAGGCGGAAGATGCCCTTCATCCCGAGGCGAGGGTTCCAGAAGTAGCGCTTCAGATCCGCCGTGGACTTCGCGAACTCGTGATCGGCGAAGCGCCGCCCGCACTCCAGCACGCCGACTGAGTAGCCCTTCTCGGACAGGCGCAGCGCTGAGACGCTGCCGCCGAAGCCGGACCCAACGACCAGCCAGTCGAAATCAAAGCCCTGCTGTCCCTCAGCCATGCTCGCCGCCCTCCACACTCGGTATCCGCGCCATTCTAGTGCCTGAACTGGCTGCGTGGCCAGACCACGCGAGCTGCTAGCCGGCGAGGACGCCGAGCACGCTGGTGGGACCTGCGGGCACCGGTGCGCCGGTCAGGTGTTCGAGGGCCTGCCGGGAGATGTGGCGCCGGGCGAGCGCCGCGAGCGCTTTGGCGATGCCCGCGTCGGTCTGGGCAGCGGTGAGGTTGAGTTCGAGGCCCTCGGCGGAGACGAGCTTGGCGATCGCCCGCGCCGCGGCGCGCTCTGCCGAGGCGGCCGCGCGGAAGCGGGAGCGCAGCGAGGTTGCATGACGGACCTGTGCTCAGCGCACTGCCGCGGTGGGCGCGCGCGGCGCCGGTGACACGATCGACCGTGATCAGCAGCGCGCCATCGATGGCGCCGGCGCGCCTGAGCGCCGAGAGGTAGCGCGCGGCGTCTGTACGCAGGCTTTCGCAGAAGCTGTGGAGCGCCGCGGCGTAGGGCGTGCACGCCGGCAGGCCGGCGCCCGCGCCGCGGGTCTTCGCCGGCCGCGCGAGACGCAGAGAGAGACAACAGCCCGATGCCAGCGTTCGGGCTGCTCCTCGCCTGCCTCGCGTCGCTTCGAAGTCTGAAACGATGCTCATCGCCCTGTCGGGATCCTACTAGCCGGTCGGTTCCCTCGCCGTCACACACCGACGTCGCTATATTTCCTGAAGTAATGGCTGTGGAGAGGCTCAGCAACCGGCCCTGCGGGGGTCGCTACGGCGACATCGTGCAGTCGATCGGCAACACGCCGCTAGTCGAGCTGCCGCACCTCTCGCCCAAGCCGGGCGTGCGCATCTGGGCCAAGCTCGAGTCGCGCAACCCGACGGGCTCTGTCAAGGACCGCGTCGCGCGCGCGCTGATCGAGGACGCCGAGGAGAAGGGCGCGATCTCGGTGGGCTCGACGATCCTCGAACCGACCTCCGGCAACACCGGCATCTCGCTGGCGCTGATCTGCAAACTCAAGGGCTACAACCTGAAGGTCGTGATGCCCGAGAACGTCACGCCCGAGCGCACGCAGCTGCTGAAGATGTACGGCGCGGAGATCGTCTACTCGCCGGGCGATCAGGGCTCAAACGGCGCGGTCGCGATGTCGCTGGAGATGGCCGCGGAAGACCCCTCGGTGTACATGCCCTACCAGTACGGCAACCAGGCCAATCCCAACGCCCACTACAACGGCACCGCCCTGGAGATCCTCGAAGAGCTCGACGAGGTGAGCGCGTTCGTCGCGGGCCTCGGCACGGGCGGCACGCTGATGGGCAACGGGCGCCGCCTGAAGGAGAGCCTCGGCGACGCCGTCAAGATCGTGGCCGCCGAGCCGATGCAGGGCGAGCCGGTGCAGGGTCTGCGCTCGCTCGACGACGGCTTCATCCCGCCGATCATCGACATCTCGCTGCTGGACCGCAAGATCTTCGTGACCAACCACGACGCGATCGTCTGGACGCGGCGGCTGCTCGACGAGGAGGGCCTGTTCGCGGGCGTCTCGACGGGGGCGATAGCGAGCATCGCGGTGCGCATCGCCGGTGAGCTCGACGAGGGCAACGTCGTGTTCGTGGTGGCCGACGACGGCTGGAAGTACCTCTCCAGTGGCATCTACACGCTGCCGGTCGACGAGGTCGAGAACCTCGAGTCGACCGTCTGGTGGTAGGCGCTCCCACTCGCCCAAGATGATCATCGCGGCCGCCCTCCTGGACGACGTAATCGCCCACGCCCGCGAGGAGTACGACGCGGAGTGCTGCGGCATGATCGCCTATGGCCGTGACGGGGAGCAGGAGGGCCTGCGCGCGACCCGCGTGCATCGCGCGAGGAACGTTTTCGCCAGCCGCAAGCGCTTTGAGATCGACGGCAAAGAGGTTCTCCGGGCGATCGACGGATTTGAGGAGGAGGGGTGGGAGCTGGGTGGGATCTATCACTCCCACACCCACACCGCGCCCTATCCCTCCCAGACGGACATCAACTTCGCTGCCAACTGGCCCGGTCTTGAGTGGGTGATCGTCGGCCTCGCCGGCGAGGAGCCCGAGGTCCGCTGCTATCTGATCGAGGGGGGCGAGGTCCGGGAGGTCGCCCTCCAGGTGCGCTGATGTCCGACGAGCGCCTCCTCTGCCCCGCCTGCTCGAACACCTATCCGCCCAGCGAGCGCTTCTGCGAGGACTGCGGCATGCCCCTCGTGCACGCCGACGCTCCCGCCACGCAGGCCAGCGAGCGACGCAAGACCGCGCGCAAGATCAACCCCCAGTACGCCGAGGGCCGGCTCGTCAAGGTGGCGCGCGCAGAGAGCGGGCCGGAGGCGGAGTTCATCGCCGGGCTGCTGCTCGAGGAGGGCATCCCGAGCATGGTGCGCCGCGCGGGCGGCTTCGACGTGGCCGAATTCCTCGCTGCAGGGCCGCGCGAAGTGCTCGTCCCGGAGTCCGGGGCGCAGGCGGCGCGCGAAGCGCTCGACTTCCAGAGCGACTAGACGAGGACGGGCTGGCCGGCCTCTGAGGTGATCGAGCGGATCTCCTCCGAGGCGCGCTCGAACTCGGCGTCGGAGAGCACCGGTGTGCCCTCGAAGGGGAGTTCGCGCGCAAGCTCGACCCAGGCGTGAGGGCCGGTGTACTCGTCCTTGACCTTGACCGTTACAGGTCGCGGGATGCGGTAGGTACGCAGCAGAAGCACATGTAGCGGCTGGCGTCCGCGCCAGCCGAGACGCTTTTCGGCGTAGTCGGGCGTCCACACGTAGAACGGGGACAGAGCGTCCACGCAGCGCGGGTCGACGATCGTGAAATGGTCCGTTACTTCAGCCCACGCGCGGATCCGCACGCGGTCGGGCTGCTGCAGAGGAGCACCGGAGACGAAGCTGTGCAGCGGCGGCTCGCCGTCGCTCCAGACACCCTCCTCGAGCGCCCTGCGCAGCTCGGGCTGGTGGGACTCGCGCACCAGATCGCCCGGCTGGTGGTCGAAGGTGGGGTAGAGGAAGAATCGTTCGTGCGCGAGGCGGAACGGCTTCTGACCGGGCGGCAGAACGCCCTTGCGCAGTGTGATGAGCTGCTCCCCTTCCGCTAGGGCGCGGACGGTGACCGCCCATTCTTTGAAAGCAATTGGCATAAAAGAAGGTCCAGCAATGTGACGAGGAAACATCTGACCTGCTCGGGCTTCGTCTCCGTGAGGGAGACGCGCCGACTCGTTAAAGATACGAAACCTGAGCGAAAATCCCAAATCGCCTGCAAATAGCGTGTTTTTTGACGACTGTTGCGCCGATCAGCGCGGATTGACTGTCCAGTCGGCCAGTTCTCAGGGAGTGCGCAGTAGCCAGCGTCGCTATAGACGGCGGGCCGCGAGCCCCTCAGCTGCCTCGATCAACGATGCGTAGTCCTGCTCGGCGTAACCACGCGCCATCGTCGCGCTCAGGAGGTCGCGCGCGTGGGCGGCCGCCGGGAACGGCACCGCCTCGGTCTGGGCCTCCTCGAGGCACAGGCGCACGTCCTTGAGCATGTGCGCCGTCTTGAACAGCGGCGTGTAGTCGTGAGCGCGCATCGCCGCGGACTTCAGTGCCAGCTGCGCGGAGGCGCCTGAGCCCGAGGAGACGATCTCCACAAACGCGTCGAGCTCGATGCCGCAGGCGTCCGCGAGCAAGAGCGCCTCCGCCACCGCCGCTGCGTTGGCGGCGCCGAGCGCGTTGTTGATCAGCTTCAGCCGCTCGCCCTGGCCGAGCTCGCCGACGTGGGCGATGAGAGCGCCCATGCTCTCCAGCAGCGGACGGGCGCGGGCGAAGTCCCGCTGCTCGCCGCCGACCATGATCGTCAGCGACCCGTCCTCGGCGCGCGGCGAGGAGCCGGTCACGGGCGCGTCGAGCATGCTCACCCCTGCGGCCGCGAGCGCCGCGCCGATGCGGCGCGTGTCGGGCGGTGCGATCGTCGACATGTCGATGCACAGAAGGCC
>JACDGG010000185.1 GCA_013815355.1 Solirubrobacterales bacterium | reverse complement strand
GTGCAGCGGGCGACCGGCGGAGAGCGTCACGTTCTGCCAGATTTTCACGCGCCGGCCGATCTCGACCTCGCTGTTGACGACGATGCCGATGCTGTTGTGGCCGAGCCGAATATCGGGGCTGACGGATGCGCCTGCGGCGAGCGAGTTGTGGTAGACGAGCGAGTTCAGCTGCTTTACCCAGAACGCCAGCACCCAGTGTCCCCGGCGGTGCAGCGCGATCGATGCCAGCCACAGCCGCTCGGGGCTGAACAGCCAGAGACGCCCGACCCATAGCTTGAGCAGTTGAAGCTTTGGTGAGCTCACGGTGGGCGTGATGGTAACCGAGGAGAATGGCTCTCCCCTTCCACCCTGCGGCCCGGTAAGCGTGAAGCGAGGCGGCCGATCGACGCTCTCACGCGCCTGGGGCCGTGGCGAGGACCGCTGCCACTACGATCGGGGCGTGCGCGAGAAGCCACCCGCCGTCCAGGCGCTGATTCCGTCCCAGCTCGCCGCGGCTGTCACCGAGCGCCTGGGGCTGGCGAGCGAGCAGCGCCTCGCGGCGCGCCTGCGCGAGGGCGACGCGTCGTTGTGGGGGCCCGAGGGCACGCCGGAGATCGCCAACCGCCTCGGTTGGCTCACGATCGCCGAGCGCATGCAGGACGAGCTCGGAGCGATCGAGCAGCTCGCTCGGGAGGTCCGCGAGGAGGGCTTCCAGCACGTCGTGCTCCTCGGCATGGGCGGCTCCTCGCTCGCGCCCGAGGTGCTGCGGCGCACCTTTGCGCAGCGAGTCGGCTATCCGCAGCTGCACGTGCTCGACTCGACGGACGCCGCGAGGGTTCGCTCCGTCGGAGGCGCCGTCGATCTGGAGCGCACGCTGTTCATCGTCTCCTCGAAGTCGGGGGGCACGATCGAGCCGCTGTCGCTGTTTGCGCACTTCCACGCCCTCGTCGAGGACGGCAGGCAGTTCCTGGCGATCACCGACCCCGGCTCCGGCCTGGCCGAGCTCGCGGCGCAGCACGGCTTCCGCGCGACGTTCTGGGGCAACCCGGACATCGGGGGGCGCTACAGCGCGCTTTCCGCTTTCGGGATCGTCCCCGCCGCGTTGATCGGCATCGACGTGCGCCGCCTGCTCGCGGGCGCCGCAGAAGCGTGGCAGACATCCCTCGCTGCCTCCACGGCGCATGAGGCCGGCGCCGAGACGGCCGGTGTGTGGCTGGGCGCCGCGCTTAGCGCACTCGCGCTCGCAGGGCGCGACAAGCTCACGTTCCTGATCGCCGAGACGCTCCCTGGGCTCGGGCTGTGGCTCGAGCAGCTCGTGGCCGAGTCGACCGGCAAGCACGCCACGGGCATCCTGCCCGTGGCCGAGGAGCCCGTCGGCGAGCCCGGCGAATACGGCGCCGACCGTGTGTTCGCCTACCTGCCCGATCTCGGCGCGCCGGACCCAGCGCTCGAGGAGCGCGCTCAGGCGCTGGCGGCGGCGGGCCATCCGCTGATCACGATCGCCACCCACGGGCCCGAGGATCTCGGTCGCGTGTTCATGCTCGCCGAGCTGGCCGTGGCCGTGGCCGGCTGGGGGCTTTCGATCAACCCCTTCGACCAGCCCAACGTGCAGCAGGCCAAGGATGCGACCAAGCGCGTGCTCGCCGACTACGAGGCCCAGCACTCACTCCCACAGGCACCGAGCGCCGGCGAGGCGAGCGTGCGCGCCCTGCTCGACGGCAGCCCGCCGGAATACCTCGCGATCATGGCCTACCTGGAGCCCTCGCCCGAGCTCGACCGGGCGGCCGGTGAGCTGCGCAAGGTGGTGCGGGCGCGCACGAAGCTGACGAGCACGTTCGGCTACGGGCCGCGCTTCCTGCATTCCACCGGCCAGTTCCACAAGGGCGGGCCGCCGACCGGGCGATTCCTGCAATTGCTCCACGACGCTCCGAGCGACGTCGAGATCCCCGGGGCCGCCTACAGCTTCACCACGCTCAAGAACGCACAGGCGATCGGCGATCTCGACACTCTGCGCGAGCTGGGACGTCCGGCCGAGCGCGTGCGGCTCGAGGGTGAGGACCCCGTGAGCGCATTGCGCGCTCTGACCGCGATGATCAAGGAGCCAACGTGACACAGATCGGTTTCGTCGGGCTGGGCAAGATGGGCGGCAACATGGTGCATCGCATCCGGCGCGACTCCGAGCACGAGGTGGTCGCGTTCGACTTCGACGAGAAGGCCGTCAAGCAGGCCGTCAAGAACGGAGCCGCGGGCGCGGGCACGCTGAAGGACCTCGTCAAGCAGCTGCAGGCGCCGCGGATCGTGTGGATCATGGTGCCGGCGGGCGAGCCGACACAGCAGACCGTCGAGAAGCTCGCCAAGCTGCTCGATCGCGGCGACATGATCGTCGACGGCGGCAACTCCAAGTGGAGCGACGACAAGGCCCGGGCCGCCGAGCTGAAGACGCCCGGCATCGACTACGTCGACGTCGGCGTCTCCGGTGGCGTGTGGGGCCTGGAGGTCGGCTACTGCATGATGGTCGGCGGGCCTCCCAAAGCAGTCAAGCGCCTGTCCCCGATCCTCGACGTGCTCGCGCCCGAGACCACCGAGCAGAGCCAGGCGGCGATCGGTCCCCGCGGCTGGCTGCGCTTCGGGCCCTCCGGCGCCGGGCACTACGTGAAGATGGTCCACAACGGCGTGGAGTACGGGCTGATGCAGGCCTATGCGGAGGGCTTCGACCTGTTCGACAAGTGCGAGTACAAGCTCGACAACGCCAAGATCGCCCACCTCTGGGGGCAGGGCTCAGTCGTGCGATCGTGGCTGTGCGAGCTCACGGCCCGCGCCTTCGAGGCCGACGGTAACGACCTCGGCTCACTCGAGGGCTACACAGCCGACTCCGGCGAGGGACGCTGGACGATCGAGGACGCCACCGCGCACGACGTGCCGACGCCGGTGATCACAGCCTCGCTGTATGCGCGATTTCGCTCGCGTGGCAACGGGGACTTCGCCGACCGTATGCTCGCGGCGCTGCGTAACCAGTTCGGCGGACACGCGGTCAAGAGCGCGCCGGCCAAGGCCGCCGCGACGCCGGTGGCGAGAGCCGCGACGCGCGGCAAGGGGCGCTGAGAGTTGGCGCTTGCGGCCGGCGAGCCGACACCGGAGCCGATGCCGGAGAACCCGCTCACCAAAGGCCTCGAGCGCATGCCGGTCGCACCGACGACGCTCGTGATCTTCGGCGCCACCGGCGATCTCGCCCGGCGCAAACTGCTCCCCGCCCTCTACAACCTCGCCCACGACGGTGCGCTGCCCGAGCGTTTTCACCTCGTCGGGGTCTCGCGCAAAGAAAAAGCGCACGAGGACTATCGCGCAGAGTGCGAGCAGGCGATTCGCCGCTTCTCCAGGCGCAAGCCCGATGAGGCGGTCCTCAAGGGACTGCTCGAAAACGTCAAGTACGTCCCCGGCACCTTCGACGACGATGCCGTCTACAGCGAGCTGGGCAAGGTGCTCGACGAGTTCGAGCGGCTCGCGGGCGAGCCGCTCAACCGCGCCTTCTACCTCTCGACGGCCCCGACCTTCTTCCCCGTGATCGTCGAGGAGCTCGGCAGTTCCGAGCTCGCCCAGCACGAGCAGGGCGAGGTGCGCCTGATCGTCGAGAAGCCGTTCGGCACGACGCTTCAGGAGGCACGCGAGCTGAACCGGCGCGTGCTCGCGATCTTCGAGGAGCACCAGGTGTTCCGCATCGACCACTACCTGGGCAAGGAGACGGTGCAGAACATGATGGCGTTCCGGTTCGCCAACGGCATGTTCGAGCCGCTGTGGAACCGCAACTACATCGACAGCGTGCAGATCACCGCCGCCGAGGACCTCGGCATCGGCTCGCGCGCGGACTACTACGACGCCGCGGGGGCGCTGCGCGACCTGATCCAGAACCACATGCTGCAGCTGCTCTGCCATGTCGCGATGGAGCCGCCTGTGAGCTTCACCGCGGAAGAGGTCCGCAACGAGAAGGTCAAGGTCCTGCAGGCGATCCTCAAGCCGACCGCTGTGGAGATCCCGGAGATGTCGGTGCGCGCGCAGTACGGCCGCGGGCACTCGGGCGGCGATGCCGTGCCGGGCTACCTCGAAGAGGAGGGGGTGCCGGAGGGCTCCAACACCGAGACATATGCGGCGCTGCGCCTGGAAGTCGACAACTGGCGCTGGGCCGGCGTGCCCTTCTATCTACGCACCGGCAAGCGCCTGGGGCGCAAGATCACAGAGATCGCCGTGACGCTGAAGCCCGTCCCGCACCTCGCCTTCAGCCAGGACGGCTCGCTCGGCGTGCAGCCCAACCAGCTGGTGCTGACGCTGCAACCCAACGAGGGTGTCTCGCTGCGCCTCGGCGCGAAGATCCCGGGCACGCGCATGATCATCCGCCCCGTGAACATGGAGTTCCTCTACGGCACCGCGTTCCTGTCGCAGTCGCCGGAGGCCTACGAGCGCCTGATCACAGACGCCATGCGCGGCGACGCGACCCTGTTCACGCGTAACGACGAGGTCGAGGCGCAGTGGCAGATCTGCGACCCCATCGTCGCCGCGTGGAGCGATCAGCCAGGACCGCTGCCGAGCTACGAGTCCGGCTCGCAGGGCCCCAAGGAGGCCGAGGGCCTGCTCCGCGAAGGCGACAGCTGGCGCGCGATCTGATGAACCACAGCGACGCGGTCTGGAGCGAAGAGGGCACGACGCCCGATGCGATCGAAGCGGCGCTGCGGCGGCTGCTGGTCGAGGTTCACGCCGAAAACGACAGCTTCGTGCCGGCGCGCGTGCTGAACATGATCGCCTTCGTGGATCGTGAGTGGAGCGGGGAGATCGCCAACCGCCTGCGCGGCGTCGGGCGCTATCACGCCTCGCGCATGGTGGTGCTCGCCTACGAGCCGGGGCGCGAGCGCCTCGACGCGCGCGTGATGATCGCCGCCGAAGGCGAGCCGCGTCCGGGCGAGGTCGCGCTGCTGCACGAGACCGTCGTCGTGGAACTCGGCGAGCGCCACCTCGACGACCTGCCGACGATCGCCGATCCGCTCGTCGTCACCGACCTGCCGACTCTGCTGTGGTCGCCGCACGGCCATCACGAGATCGTCGCCGAGCTGCTCGCGCTCTCCCAGGCGATCCTGCTCGACTCCGTCGAGGAGCCCGACGCACGCGAGGCGCTGGATCGCGCGTGCGAGCTGAGCGGCCAGGCCTACGTCGTGGATCTCGCATGGCTGCGCACGACACCCTGGCGCGAGCGCGTCGCGGCGAGCTTCGATCCGCCCCCCCTACGCGCCGAGCTGCGTGCGATCAGCGCGGTGACTGTCCGCCACCACCCGGCCTCACGCGCCGCGGCGATGCTGCTCACGGGCTGGCTCGCCTCCTGTCTGGACTGGACAGTCGAGTCCCTCGCCGAGCAGGGCGATGCCCTGATCGGCCACGCAAGCGCCAAGGCGGGCGCGATCGCGGTGCGGCTGCAGGCCGCCCCCGAGCTGACGGTGCCGGGCCTGGAGGGCCTCGAGCTCGAGACGCGCGGGCGCGGCCTGCGCCTGGAC
>JACDGG010000184.1 GCA_013815355.1 Solirubrobacterales bacterium | reverse complement strand
CGCTCCGGCCTGGGCGATCACCCAGCCGATCAAAGGGCCGCCGATCGGCGTCGAGCCCTGGAAGGCGACGAACCAGAGCGACATCACGCGGCCGCGCATGCTCGGGGCGGCGGCGAGCTGCAGGGTCGAGTTGCCGCTCGCCATGAACGCGATGCTGGCGCCGCCGGCGAGCGCCAGTGCGACGAGCTCGACCGGCAGGTTCGGAGCGAGGCTCGCTCCCACCAGCACGACCCCGAAGGCCGCGGCGGAGGCGACGAGCGTGGGCAGGCCGGTCCTTCCCTTCGCGGCCACGAGCAGGCCGCCGAACACGGCGCCCACGCCCATCGCTGAGGTCATGAAGCCGAAGCCCGTGGCGCCGACGTGCAGGCCCTCGCGCGCCATCACCGGCAGCGTGACCTGGAACTCGTAGGCGAGGCAGCCGGCCAGCGCCATCATCACCAGCGGCACGGCCAGCTCTGGAGAGCTCTGCACATAGCGCAGCCCGGCGCGCAGCTGGCCGGGCTCGCGCGGACTCGGAGGGCTCGGGCGCAGCGCGCTGCGGTCGAGGCTGATCAGCGAGGCGACGACGGCCGCGAAGCTCGCGGCGTTGAGCAGGAAGCAGGGGCCCTCGCCGACGGTGGCGATCAGCACGCCGGCGAGCGCGGGGCCTATCATGCGCGCGATGTTGACGATCACGGAGTTGAGGCTGACCGCGTTGCGCAGGCTCTCCGCTCCGACGAGCTCGAGCATGAAGGCCTGACGGGCCGGGTTCTCAAACGCGTTGTTGAGGCCGAGCAGCGCAGCCAGTGCGGCAACCTCCCACAGCCGCACCGCGCCGGTGACGCTGAGCACGCCGAGCGCGAGCGCCTGCAGCCCCATCGCGATCTGCAGCATCACCATCAGCCGTCTCTTGTCGACGCGGTCGGCGACGACGCCGCCGTAGGGACCGAGCAGCAGCACGGGCAGCGTCTGCGCCGCGATGATGAAGCCGAGCGCGGTGGCCGAGTGCGTCAGCGTCAGCACGAGCCAGGACTGCGCCGCCATCTGCATCCAGGTTCCGACGAGCGACACCGACTGCCCGGCGTAGTAGCGGCGAAAGTTGGGGATCGCAAGCGCTGCGAAGGTCAGGCGCCCGGCGCCGAGCAGGCGCGTCACGGGCGCCGTCCGGGAAGCAGCTCGGCGAGCTCCTCGAGCACGGGCAGCGCGGTCCAGAGCGCCTCGCGCTGGTGGGGCTCGAGCTCGGCGACGTGCGCGCTGAGGGCCTCGCTGCGCTCGAGGTGGATGCGCTCGCGGATGCGCCGCCCCGCGGCGGTGGCGCGCACGAGCGCGGCGCGGCCATCCTCGGGGTCGGCCTCGCGGCGGATCAGCTCGGCCTCGCAGAGCTGCGCGGCGATGCGCGAGAGCATCGTCGGATTCAGGCCCTCGAGCTCCGCAAGCTCGGAGAGGCGCAGTGGGCCGAGGCGCACGATCGTGAAGAGGACCGAGATCTGCGAGGGCGTCAACCCCGATCCCGCGAGCGTGGGGCGCAGCCGTCGTGAGAGCTTGCCGATCGCGGCGCGCAGGCGTGCACCCTCATCGGCCATGTCGGTCTCGTGCCGCTGTCCTTCGACAGCTTCGGTCTGCGCCACCCGCATCGCATCCTCTCTAATAATTGCTTATCGGCAAGCATTATAGCTACATGCCGATGTGGCTGTGCCCCACCGGTGCGGAAGCGCTCCCACTGCTACCGTTCGTTGCTCAGGTCGGGCAATCAGCCCGACGCCGTTGTGCCCGCGCTCGTAGCCTTTGCTCAGCAATCTCCGCGTTCGCAGCACTTCAACGCAGGAGGAATACTCAAACATGGCTACAGGAACCGTCAAGTGGTTCAGCGACGACAAGGGCTTCGGGTTCATCACCCCCGATGACCAGTCGAAGGACCTGTTCGTGCATCACAGCGCGATCGTCGGCGAGGGCTACCGCTCTCTGGCCGAAGGCGCGAAAGTCTCATACGAGGCCGAAGCAAGCGACAAAGGCCCCAAGGCCGCGAACGTACAGGTCGTCTAGCGCAGATCGGGCCTGCCGGCGCTCATCGCCCGCAGGCCCGAGCCGCTTCGTGCGGAGCATGTGACACGGAGCGCAGATCGGACGGGAGCACACCATGCTGCTCGCCACCCTCAGACCCGGCCGGGTCTGCGATCCGTTTGTAAGACTTGCCGTGTGGCGATCTTCGTCCTGATCCCCGGTGCGGGAGCCGACCCTCGCGTCTACGGCGCGACGGTCGAGTCGCTGCACGGGCTCGGACACGACGCGATCGCGCCACCGCTACCGCTGCACGATGAGCGGGCGGGTCCGAGCGCTCACGCCGACGCGGTGGCGACCGTCGTGCCGCGCACCGGGGAGATCGTCGTCGTCGCCCAGTCACTCGGCGCGTTTGCCGGGCCCCTCGTCGCCGCGCGCGTGCCGGTGGCGCAGCTGATCCTGCTCGCACCAATGATCCCGAAGCCCGGCGAGAGCGCCGGCGAGTGGTGGGAGAACACGCGCCACGAGGAAGCGATCGCTGAGGTGCTCGAGCGCCACGGGCCGATGGGCACGTGGGGCCCCGAGGCGATGGCCGATGTGTTCCTCCACGACGTCGACCCCCGTGTGATCGAGGAGAACGAGCGATACGCGGGCGCGCCCGGCGGGGGAATGTTCACCGAGCCGTGGCCGCTGGACGCGTGGCCCGAGGTGCCGACGCGCGTGCTCGCGCCGCGCGAGGATCGGCTCTTCCCGCTCGAGTTCCAGCGGCGCATCGCGCGGGAGCGGCTCGGCGTCGAGGTCGATGAGATGGCCGGCGGGCATCTGCCGATGCTCTCGCGGCCCGGCGAGCTCGCGGAGCGTCTGGTGGAGCTGGGTGCTGTCGGGTAGGCGCTCGAGCGCTCGAGCGCATCAATCGAGATCGAAGGCGGCGCGTATCGCCTCGCCCAGCAGCGGCTCCTGGCGATCGAGCAATATCCCGATCTGCTCGCGGAGGGCCTCCGCGGGAATCGTGGTGACGTTGTCACAGCTCACAACCGAGGGCGCCGAGAGCCCATTGGCCGTATCGAGGAGTACCTCCGTGGAGAGCCCACGGACCGTGGTTGTGATCGGCGCGACTGTGACCGTCCCCAGGTGCGGGCGCACGAGCTCGCGAGTCAGGACGAGCACCGGCCGAGCGTTATCCAGCTGCGCGACGTGAATCGGGCGCATCACAAAGCTTCAGATGGGACGCGCGCTGCGTAGTCAGCCAAGCCGGCGAGCTCCGGGTCCGGTCCGCTACGCGCGAGGATCGCCGCATCGTTTTCAGCGGCGGCGCGCCGGCGCTCTCGTTCAAGCGCCTGCCTGACCACGGATGCGCGCGAGCCTGCGCTGCCGGACTCGACGGCTCGGTCCACAAACTCCACCAGCTCATCCGGGAGACGTACGGCGATCTGCTTGCTCATACCGTTATGGTAGCACTACGGTACCACACCCATATGTGTTGCGCTGTCGTATGTGATCTCCGCATTTGAGGCCACTCGTTTGGCCATGCAGGATCTGTACGCTTCGATCCGGTCGCGGCAAGGCCGCTGAAGTGAACCGTTGCTCATTCGAGAGGACGCAAGGTGACAGGGGAGATGACGTGATGGCGGATCTGACGATTGGCTCGCGAGGCATGCTGACGATTGCCACCCGCGGGAGCGAGGGACCAGGAGAGGTTCAGGTCGACGCTGGGGAGACATTCATCGCCTATTCCGCTGAGCCTCTTCGCAGAGGAACGGCCGTTGTGATCTACGAAACCCATGGCGGGCGTCGCGTCGACGTCGAGCCGCTGACCACAGGAGACTGAGATGCTGGGATACCGAGTGCCCGATCCGGACCAGGCCATGCTCATCTCAGGTGGGAAGGCTGGAAAAGATGACGCCCCATTCCGCGTCGTCACAGGCAGCGGCGCGTTTGTGATGCCGTTCTTTCGTCACGTGAACTTCCTCACGCTTGCGATGCAGGAGTCCGTCGTTCAGGAGCACTGCGTCACACAGCAGGGGATCACGATCGAGGCAGACGCGGTGTGTGCGTTCAAGGTGGGCAACGACACGCCTTCGATCGTGGCGGCGTCCCAGCGGTTCCTCTCAGACGAGAACCAGATGTCGGTGCTCGTGGGGCGGATCGTCGCCGGGCACCTGCGCTCGATCATCGGTTCGATGACTGTGGAGATGATCGTGCGCGAGCGCCAAGCGCTTGCCCAAGAGGTGCTCGAGGCCTCCAAGAGCGAGCTGGGAGCGCTCGGCCTACTCGTCGACTCCTTCCAGATCAGCTCAATCGACGACATGGGATCCGGCTACATCCAGGCGATGGCAGCTCCCCACACCGCCAAAATTCAGCAGGAAGCGAAGATCGCCCAAGCCGAGGCCAACCGAGCCTCCGCCGAAGCCGAACAGGAGTCCGCGCGCAAGCAGGCCGAATACCAGCGAGAGACCGCCGTGGCGCAGGCGGGATACAAGGCGGAAGTCGACAAGGCCCAGGCCGCAGCTGCGCAAGCGGGTCCGCTCGCCGAAGCCGAGGCTCAGCGAGCTGTCACCGAGGAGCAGACGAAACTCGCGCAGAAGAAGGCCGATCTCCGCCAGCAGGAGCTGGTGGCCGAGGTCGTAAAGCCCGCCGAGGCAGAAGCCGAGCGCACCCGGGTACAGGCCGCGGCAGAAGCGGAGGCGATGACCGTCAAGTCCACTGCGGCAGCGTCGAACGATCGTGTGGCGCTCGACAGGATGCTCATCGAACAGCTCCCGGAGATAGTCGAGAAGGCTGCCGTCGGGCTCTCCAACGCCAGCGTGAACATTCTCGATGGATCCGACGGGTTGGCCAACGTGACAGCGGGCCTCATGTCCCAGGGGATGATCGTCTACGAGTCGGCACGGAAGATGTGGGCGGACAACGGCGGGCAGGCCACCACCAAGCCGGGGGCTGAAGGCGAGAGCCAGCTGACGCCGGCCGACGATCCCGGCGCGAATTCGGTGACTGCGATCAGCGACGCGCCGTGACCGGAGCGTCGGCGCTACTGATCTGCCAGCGAACGCCCGGGCCGAACTCGAGGACGACACCTGCGGGGCTGATCAGCTCCCAAGAGGACCCGCCCTTCGACTGCAGAATTCAGCCCGCCGGCAATCCAACTGCTACATTGTAGCCCAATGGCTACAGAGGTTCCCCAACGCGAGCTCCGCAACAACACCGCTGATCTGCTGCGCCGCGTTGAAGCCGGCGAGCAGCTACGCATCACGGTTCACGGCCACCCCGTCGCTGATCTCGTACCCGTCGATCGCGCCCAACAGTTCGTGCCCTTCAATGAGCTCGTCGATGAGCTCCGCGGCAAGATGCTCCCCGACGATCCTCTCGACGAAGAGCTCCGCGAGCTCGACGAGGCCCCGCGCGACCCATTCGCGTGAAGCGCGCCCTCCTCGACACCTCATTCGTCATCGCGCTCGCCCGCGGAGAAGACCTTGCGCTGGAGGACCCACCCGAGGAAGCCGCGATTTCCGCGCTCACGCTCTGCGGCCTACACCACGGCGTGCTCGTC
>JACDGG010000020.1 GCA_013815355.1 Solirubrobacterales bacterium | reverse complement strand
CCCTCGTCCCGCTCCTCGGCACGCTCGGCCTCGCGCGAGGCGCGCCCGGCGGAGATGACCTCCTTGAAGGAGCGGAAGCGAAAGATGAACACGACCGCGCCCAGGCCCGATGCCGCGGTGAAGGCGGCGATCGCGATCTGCTGGCCGACCGAGTAGGCCGCGACCACGCTCGTCGATGCGCTCGCCGCAAAGACCTTCACGAGCAGCGCCTGCTGCACGCCGGCGCCCCCGGGAGTGAACGGCACGGCGCCGGCGACCTGGTTGACGGCGAACACGAGCAGCACGTTCCTGACCGAGCCGCCCACCCGGAAGGCGTCGAGCAGGAACCAGAAGGCCGCGAATCGCGCGAGCCATGCGAGCACCTGCAGCGCCGCGACCTCGCGTAGATAGCGGCGCCTGTCGCTGAGGATCGTCACGCCCTGGCGCACGCGCGACCAGAAGGCCTTCACCCGCACGGAGAGCATCGCGAAGGCGAGCAGGCCGAGCACACCCAGCAGCGTGATCAAGAACAGCGTCAGCCGGAAATGCTCAGCGAGATAGGAGATGTCGAAGGAGCTCAGTTTCGAGAAGTCCGGCGGCTTCGGGAACACGCCCTGGGTGAAGGCGAAGATCAGCACGAGCACGCCGACGGTCGCGTCGAAGATCGACTCGACGAAGAACGCCGCCGCGACGGTTGGATAGCGCGAGCCGGGGATCGAGGAGCGCGTCAGGAACAGCTTGATCACGTCGCCGCCGCGCGCCGGCACGACGTTGTTGAAGCCGACCGCCGCGAAATATGCGCCCCACACCCGCCGCCACTG
The DNA here is from genome assembly GCA_013815355.1 of Solirubrobacterales bacterium. Taxonomy (GTDB): domain Bacteria; phylum Actinomycetota; class Thermoleophilia; order Solirubrobacterales; family Solirubrobacteraceae; genus Palsa-744. The sequence continues at coordinate 24,576 of JACDGG010000020.1, read as the reverse complement.
AAACCAAACGGCGGGGTAGGCGGCGCGCAGGCTGTGAAAGAAGGCGCGCGAGCGAATCGTGAGGTTCAGCCCGAAGAACGCCAGCCCGAGCAGCAGCGCCGGCCAGTGCACGGCGGCGAGGTCGGTGAAGAACTGCCCGACGGCGTCGAAGAACGAGCTGAGGCTCTGACCGAGCGAGGTCGAGGCGAGAGGTGCGAGCACAGCCTCAAGCGTACGTGGATAGGAGCGCCCCCGGCGAGAGCGAGCGGCGCCAGCAGCAGACCCTGGCGCGAGTAGGCCAATGCGGAGGGGCTCCCCCGGCGGCGCGCGCGGCGCGCCACCACAGAAGCACCGCGAGCGAGCCGAGCTCCAGCTCAGCTCAGGGCTGCGGCGCGCAGCGAGCGCACGGCCAGCAGCGAGACACCGAGCACGCTCACCACGAGCGCGAGCAGGATCGCATCGCCGCCCGGCCAGCGCAGCCCCAGGCCCTCACCGGCGAAGAACAGCCCGTAAGAGCTGAGCATCACGCCCACGGCGAACTTCATCGTGTTCTCCGGCACGCGCGCGAGCGGAGCGCGGACGGCGATGCCGGCGCCCGTCACGACGGCCACCGCGAGCCCCGCGGCCGCACCAGCGAGCACGAGGTGGTGCTGGTTGGTGCCGAATGTGACCACGATCAGCACCACCTCAAACCCCTCCAGCAGGACGCCTTTGGCGGCGACGGCGAACGAATACGCATCCCAGCCCCGATGCGGACGCCCGGCCGCGCGCGCGGCAGCGCGTTCGCGCTCATAGGCGCTCTGCTCGTCGTGCAGCGCCTTCAGGCCGGCGGCGCGAAGCACGGCCTTACGCAGCCACTGCAGCCCGACCATGAGCAGCAACACCCCTATCACCAGACGCAGCGTGTCGATCGGAAGCGTCAAGAGCGCACTGCCGAGACCGGCCACGATCGCGGCGAGCACCACGCAGGCGGCGGCCACACCCGACAGCGCTGAGCGCCAGCTGCGCGTGTTCCCCACAGCCATCACGATCGTGAGCGCCTCCACCGCCTCGACGGCGCACGCCAGGAACACCGATGTGGCCAGCCCCAGCTGCGCTCCAATCACGCTCATGAATCTAGCGCTCGCCGCCCGCGAGGCGGCGATGCGGTAAAACGCTCTTGTGGCACCAGGCACACGCCCCAAGAAACGTCTCACGGTCGCGGTGACAGGCCCCACGGGCGAGATCGGTCAGGCGGTGGTCGCCGCGCTTGAGCGCGCGCCCGAGGTCGGTCAGATCCTGGGCATGGCTCGGCGGCCCTTCGACCCGGCCAGCAGGGGCTGGAAGAAGGTCAGCTACCGCCGCGGCGACGTGCTCAACCGCCGGCGCGTGGCCACGCTCGTCGAGGAGGCCGACGTCGTCGTGCACCTCGCCTTCATGATCATGGGCGGCGCCCGCGAGAGCCGGCGCGTCAACCTCAACGGCTCGCGCAACGTGTTCGAAGCGGCGGTCGCGGCGGGCGTCAAACGGCTCGTCTACGCCTCCTCCGTCGCGGCCTACGGCTTCTATGAGGGCAACCCGCAACCTCTCACCGAGGAGGTGCCCGCGCGCGGGACCAACGAGCACTACTACTCAGCGCAGAAGGCCGAGGTGGAGGAGCTGCTCGCCGACACGCTGCACGGCAGCCGCACCGCGGCCTATGTGTTCCGTCCCTGCATCGTGGCGGGGCCGAGCGCGCCACTCTTGATCGACAGCCTCCCCTACACGCAGATCTCCGGCCGCCTGCCGGGGCCCGTGCTGAGCCTGCTCGACGGCGTCCCGATCCTCAAGCCGGTGCTGCCCGATCCCGGCGTCCCCTTCCAGCTCGTCCACCACGACGACGTCGCCGCCGCGATGCGCGCCGGCGTGCTCGGGCGCGGCAAGCCGGGCATCTACAACCTCGCCGGCCCCGGGCAGCTGACCGTCAAGCAGCTCGCCGAGGCGCTCGGCTGGTATTCGATCCCGGTACCCGAGCTGGCCGTCGACGCATTGGCGGAGGTGATCGGGCGGCTCGGCTTCCTGCCCGCGCAGGCGCAGTGGATCGCCGCCTTCCGCGAGCCGGTGATCATGAGCACGGCCAAGGCGCGGCGCGAGTTGCGCTGGCGTCCCAAACACGACGCGATGGACACGCTGCGCCAGACGATCACGGCGAGCAGGCTCGACCCGCTGATCCGCTAGGCGCGGCGCCCACGTAGGCTTGACAACAGTGAGCGCGGAGATCGCCGACGACGAGACCCCAGCCCGCCCGGTGGCGATCGTCACAGACAGCACGCCCTACCTGCCACTCGAGCTGATCGAGCGCTATTCGATCGCGCAGGTCAGCCTTTACGTTGGTTGGGCGGGGCAGCTGCGTCCCGAGCACGAGTACACCGACCTCGACTCCTTCTATGCGCGCCTGAGCGCCTCACCGCAGCTCCCCACCACCTCCCAGCCGTCGGTGGGCGACTTCCTCGCCGTCTACAGGCCGCTGCTGGACTCCGGGCGCGACGTGGTGTCGCTGCACATCGCAAGCGGGCTCTCGGGCACGTGCGCGAGCTCGCGCGAGGCGGCGAGCCTGCTCGCCGAGGAAGGCGGCGAGGGCACGGTGCACACGATCGACGGCCAGACCGGAGCCGGCGGCCTCGGCTGCCTAGTGGCGATGGCAGGCGAGCTGGCTGCGCAGGGCGACACGGCCGCAGAGATCATCGAGGCGGTGCAGGCCACGCGCGCGACGCTCGACATCTGGTTCTGCCTGGACACCCTGGAGTACCTGCGCCGCGGCGGGCGCATCGGCGCAGCGCAGGCGGCGCTCGGCACGGCGCTGAAGGTCAAGCCGATCCTGACGTTCGGCACCGAGATCGCGCCCGTCGGGCGCGTGCGCACGCATCGCCGGGCGTTCGAGCGCATGGTCGCCTACCTACGCGAGCTGCAGGAGCGCGGCGCCAGCGACTGGATCGTGCAGCACGCGCAATCGCCGCACGACGCCGAGGCGCTGCTCGCCGCGGGTCGTGAGATCTTCGGGTTCGAGCCTTTGTTCTGCACCCAGGTGGGGCCAGTGCTCGGCGCGCACCTCGGCGCCGGAATGCTCGTCGGAGGGATGACGCGATCCCGCGTGGCACTTCAGGGAATGCGCACCTCGGGCAGAGGCTGAGCCCGTCGCGCCGCCTCAGCGCTCAAGCGCGGCCGCAGGCTGCGGCCTTGCGCAGGAACCCGGCAAATGTGTCTGAGAGCCCTCGACCGAGCATCTCACTCCGCGAGGCTGAGAAGCTTTGTCCGCAACGGCTGATCGAACTCGAACCCGCTCTCGCAGCGGCGCCCGAGACGCTCGAAGGCGTCGCGCAGCGAGCGTTCGTGCTCATCGACGGCGGCGGCACGCGCGGGCTCGACGCTGAGCATGTGCCTGCGCAGCGCGCTGAAGTCGGCGTGGTGCACGGTGACGAGCGTCTCGCGACAGGCCAGCTGCACGAATCGCCCCTGAAGCGCGCGACCGAGCGCCTGCTGTGCCGCAGCACGCGTCGGCGTCTCATCCTCCACCAGGTGCAGCAGCTCGAATGCCGAGCCTTCGGCGAGCGGCTCCTGCACGTACAGCACGCCGTCGCGGCGCAACACGCGTGCGGCCTCGGCGAGAGCGGCGTCCATCGACTGGACGGGCACATGGTGCAGGCTGTTGAAGAAGATCACGACATCGAAGCTGGCGTCGGGGAAGGCGAGCGCCTCCGCCTTGCCCTGGAGATAGCGCGCCGGGGAGTCCGAGGCGTCCTCGCGGCGCGCCTGCACGATCGCCCCGGGCAGCGGCTCGACGCCTACCGCCCGCGCCCCCTTCGCGATCAGCCGCCGCACGAGCGCGCCCTCGCCGCAGCCCACGTCGAGCACGTCGCGGCCGCGCACGTCCACGAGCTCCTCCAGCAGCGCCGCGGGGCCGGCTATAGGACCGGTGGCTCCGCCTTGGCGAGCGCGCTCAGGACCTGCTCGTCGTGCTCGGCCGGCTTGACCTTGCGCAGCACCTCGGAGATGCGCCCGTCGGAGTCGATGATGAAGGTCGTGCGCTCGTTGCCCATGTACGTTTTGCCGTACATCGACTTCTCCACCCAAACCCCGTACGCGTCGGCCACGTGGTGGCCCTCATCGGCGAGCAGCGAGAAGTTGAGGCTCTGCTTCTCGTGAAATTTCTTGACCTTCGCCACGGGGTCAGGGGAGATCCCCAGCACCACCGCCCCGGCGTCTGAGTAGTCGCCGATGCGGTCACGAACGCCGCAGGCCTGCGTCGTACAACCCGGCGTGTCGGCCTTTGGGTAGAAGTAGAGGACGAGCATCTGCCCGGCGAAGTCGCCGAGCTTCACGGAGCGGCCGTCCTGGTCTGGCAACTCGAAGTCTGGGGCCTCATCGCCGGGCTGAATCATGGGTGTGATCCTAGCTCCTCGCGCCGAGTGCTCTGCGCTCGACGGTGCTTGCGCAGAACGTCGCCCGGCTCACCGCGCGGCGATCGTGGGCCAAGCGCTCGGTGAGCCTCCCGTCCCAGGGTCCGGCCTCCGTGCCGACGCTGGGAGCTGAGCCGCTCACGCGTAGCGATGATGCAGGATCAGAGGGTTGCCGTCGGGATCGCTGAAGATCGCCTGGTGGCAGACACCGGAGTCGATCATTGTTACGTGAAAGCTCACGCCCTTGGCTTCGAGCTCGGCCCGTGCGGCCTCGACGTCGGCGACCTGCAGCGCGATCGGCGCGCTGTTGGGACGCGCCTCGCTCTGACCGAACGCGCTCGGGTCCATCACCGCGAGCGTCAGTGCGCCCGCCTGGAACTCCGTCGCCGGCCTGTCCCCCCAGCGCTTGCCGCGCTCGAGGCCGAGCGTCTCGCCGTAGAACTCGACCGCGCGGTCGTGGTCGCGCGTGGGTACGCATACGAAGTCCACGCCGGTGACCATCATCGTCTCGCTCATGCTTGCCTCTCGCTGGGTTTGCCCATGCGCCGATGCTATCTCGACGTCGGCGCCCGTCGCTGCAGCGTGAGCAGCGCCTGGCTGCTGTGCAGCGAGCCTTCGGCGTCTCGCGCGCTCAGGATGGCGCGCACGCGCAAGAGGCGCCCGCGCTTCACGAGGCTCCACGCCCTGGCGGAGAGGCGCAGGCTCACCGTGACCCGCTGCCCGGCGGCGATCGCGAAGGAGCCGCCGGCGAGGCTCAGTACGGCGGGCCTGGCCTTGCCGAGGCGAACGGCGACGGCTGTGCGCAGCAGCACGCTGCCCACACAGCGGCTCTGCCCTCCCGGGCAGCTCAGCGCCAGCCCGATGCGACCGTCGGGCGCGGCGCGCAACGCGCGGGTTGTGATGCTCGCCTGCACGAAGCGGGGTCGCTGTTCTTGGAAGGTCAGCAGGCCCTGCTTGCCGGGCGGGCCCTGCTGAGGGCCCGGCGCTTCGACGAGGAGCGTGGTGGGAGCGGGCGTGCTCACGCTCTGTGCTTCCCCATATCCGGCGCCGCCTACGTTGGCGGCGGCTATCCGAAAGAAGTAGCTCGTGCCCGCCGAGAGACCAGTGACGGGCGCGGAAACGGGCTGGGCGCCGAGACCGCCGGCGAGCAGCATCGTGCAGGGCACGGCGGAGCCGTAGGCAACCGTGCTGCCGTAGTCGAAGTGGCAGTCATCGAGCGCGACGCCGCCAGGGTCGACCGTCGCGTTCAGCGTGGCAGAGCCCTGCGTCAACGACGACGCCGTCCCGGTCACCGCGACAGGTGCACGCGGAAGGGTGGCGAAGCTCTCATCGCTCCCCTGGCTCGATCCTCCGGGACCACGCGCGAAGGTGCGGAAGTGGTAGACGGCGTGAGCCTGCAGCCCTGCCAGCGCCACGGTGACCGCGCTTGGAGCTTCCTCCGAAGCGAGCAGCGAGGAGCACGGGGCGCTCGCGCCGTAGGCGCTCGTCGGGCCGTATTCAAAGACGCATTCCTCGATTTCGGCGCCCATCGGGTTGACGGTCGCGCTCAGGCTCGCCGTCGTCTGCGTGACAGCCGTCGCCGATCCGCTCACGACCGCGGGAGCGTTCGGGAGCGTCTTGAAGGTCGCGTCGGCGCCCTCGCCTTCGCCGCCTTCGTTCACCGCGGTGAGGTTGAAGTGGTAGGTGGTGTTGGGGGTCAGTCCCGCGAGCGAGCCCGTCACCGCGACCGGGCTTGTGCCGGCGCCCGGGAGCGAGTCGCACGGCGCCTGCTCTCCGTAGGCGCTCGTCATCCCGTAGAAGAACGTGCAGTTGCTGACTTCACCGCCGTTGGGGTTGACGCTCGACTGCAGGCTCGCAGTCGTCTGCGTCGTAGCGCCCGGTGCGCCGGTCACGACGCTCGGCGTCGGCGGGTTCCTCGCCAAGTCGGCGATCTGGTAGGCGGTGACGCTCGAGCCCGTGGCCACGAACACCCTGCCGCCGGCGGCGCTGGGCGACGCGAAGTGATCGATCGTCGGGCTTGGAAGCGTCTCCGTGTAGCGCGGCACACCCGTGGCGGGGTCGAGGCCGTAGAGCTTCGTGCCGCCGCCGTGCAGGAACTTGCCGCTGATGACCCACACCAGGCCGCCGGAGACGATCGGCGGCCCCGTCGCGTCGGTAGGCCCCTGCCAGAGTTCGGTGAAGGTATGCGCGACCTGGTCGTAGCTGAGCGCGCGCACGCCGTCGGTGCACGGCACATAGATCGTGCCCGCGGCGTAGGCGTCGCCGCCGAAGCTGCCTTCGCCTTCGCCTTCCTTGATGCCTTTGCAGACTTTGTGGCTGTAGAGCGCGGGCGCACCAGAGCCCATCGTCGTCTCGTCTATCAGATAGCCGAGTTCGTTCTTGCCCGCCTGGAAGAGGACGTGGCCGGGCAGGAGCTCGGGTCCGGATGAGCCGAGGTCGCGGTCTTCGTTGCTGTCACTGAGCCAGCTCGGCGGCTCGAAGTTGCCAAGCAGCGCCATCGAGGAGCTGAGCTCCAGGAGGCTGTCGGAGTAGTCGTAGGTGCTGACGGCTTTTCCTTCGGGGAAGTTCGGGTTGCCGGTGGCGATGTAGATGTGGCCTTCTTCGTCGACCGCAGGGCCGCCCGGCCCCCACACCGCGGCACCGCCGTATGCGGGCGCCGCCGGGTGATAGCTCCAGAAGCTCGGCGCACCGCCCGCCTCGGGCGCCGCCACGACGGCGCCGTTGTAGAGCCCGCAGTCGCCCGCGTTGCCGCCGTAGCCGAAGATCACCTTCCCCTGCGAGAGGTTCAGGGCAGGGCGCTCCAGCAGGGTTTTCGGGTTGGAGCCGGGCGGATCGACGGGCGTACTCAGCACGTCTTCGCCGTCTGAGAGCTTGAAGCCGCGCAGCAGATGGTGAGCTTCTTTGGTGGCCGCGTCCCACACCTCGGCCACCGCGTAGAGCGTCTGCGTCGCGGGGTCGATCACGGGGGTGCCGACGACGCCGACGGTCGGTTTGACATTGCCGCACGTCACTTCCGCTTCGGGCACGGGCACACCGGCGCTCTTGCTCCAGATGACCGCGCCGGTCGCGGCGTCGAGCGCGTAGATCTCGTTTCCGACGGTCGCGACGTAGACGCGTGAGCCGAGGATCAGCGGCTGGTTCCACAGCGGCGCGCCCAGGTCGACCGACTGCCAGGCGAAGCTCGGCGGCACGGGGTTGGTCGCATCGGGATCGGCGCCCGAGCGCGCCGCGTCGTGGTGATAGGTCGTCCAGGCCGCTTCCGCGCCGGCGTTCGCGGTGAGCGGGCCGCCCGTCCAGAGCAGGCAGGCCGCGAGCGTGGCCAGGACGGCGACGCGGCCGTGGGATAGAAGGGTGAATGCCGTCATTCCATATGTCCGATCGCTTCGGGAATGCCGGCGGCCGGTCGTGGATTGTGGCAGGAGCAACGGTCTGTGTCCAGGCCTGCGCTGCGGCGGCGATCGTGACGCCGCAACCGCGCCGCGCGCGCTCAGCGCAGCAGGCGCGAGAGGCGACGGTCCTTCAGAACGCGCCCCTCGGTCTGGCAGGTCGGGCAGTAGGCGATCACGTAGTCCTCGAAGTGCACGGCCTGCAGGATCGCGCCGCAGCGCGGGCACGGCTCGCCCTCGTGGCGATGGACCTGCAGCGGCAGCGGCAGCTTGTCGGGGAGCGGCAGGCTGACGCTCTGATCGTAGTGCGTGAGCGCCCCGCCGAGCACGCCGATCGTCTCCTCGCGCAGGCGGGCCGCCTCGGCCTCGTCGAGATCGCTGCCGCGCTTGAACGGCGAGAGCATCGCGCCCCAGAGGATCTCATCGACCCAGGAGCGCCCGATCCCGGCGATCGTGCGCTGATCGCGCAGCAGCGCATGAAGCGGGCGGGGTGCGTCGAGCAGCTCGGCCAGCGGCGGCGGCTCCGGCCACGCTTCCGGGCCGAGCGTGGCGAGCGCGTGGTCCTGCTCGAGCTCGCCGCTTCTCAAGAGCTTTACCCAGGCGGCCTGCTTGGAGCCGAACTCGCGCAGGCGCAGCTCGCGCCCGCCCTCCAACCGCACGAGCAGCCGCGAGGTGCGATCGCGCGGTCCCGCGCGCTTGTCATAGAGCTGCAGGCGCCCCGCGGACATCAGGTGCATGAGCAGCGTCAGCTCCCCATCGGCGTCGAGGATCAGGTGCTTGCCGCGGCGGCGGATCGCCTCGATCCGCTTGCCCTCGAGCGCCGCCAAGGGCGGCTCGAAGGTCTTCAACGCGTTGATCCCCGGCGCGAGCACCGACTCGATCTGCTCGCCGCGAAGCTCGCGGTCGAGCAGGCGCGCGGTTATCTCAACCTCGGGCAGCTCCGGCATCGCCCCATCGTAGGGGGCGCGTGCGGCGGGACTCTCGCCCCGCACCGGCGTTCAAGCGAGCTCGTGGCCCGCGGGCCGCTCAGCCGGCGATCGGCGGCCCTTCGTACTTCAGGCCCGCCGGGCTCACCCAGCGCACGCGCCAGAGCCGGCCGCGCGTGGAGGTGCTCAGACGCCAGTAGCCGGCGCTGTTCGTGGTTATGGTCTTGAACGTCTTGTAGCTCCTGGCGCCCTTCAGGCGCACGAGCACCGTCACCTTGGTGGCGCCCGTCGCGGGCCGCACGAGGCCCCACAGCGAGGCGCCGTGGTGCATCCGTGAGACGGTCAGCGGAACCGGCCAGCCGAAGTACAGAGGCTTGCGCGAGCCGCTGACGTACTCCAGGCCCGTCTGGAAGCCGACGGTGCCGCCGTGCACGCTGGAGCCCGGCGCGCCTCCCACCGGGTCATCGCGCAGCAGATACTGGGAGAACGCCGCCACGCGGGGGTTGGAATAGGCGATGTGCTCGGAGATCGCGTCGAATTCGGCCTGCTTGGCGACCGACACGCCGAGCTGCTTGTTCGGCTTGCTCTGCACGCCGAACTCCGTCAGGTAGACCGGCACATGCGAGTTGATCGTGTGCGCCGCGGCCGCGCGGTCGAGCGCGTGGGTCAGGCGCGAGAGCGAGCCGAGCGTGACGCTGTCGGGCTGGGATGAGACGTAGTGGGGACCCGCCGGCAGCGTGTAGGCGTGGTGAGCGTAGCCGGTCACCGACAGCGCCCCGCAGGCGCCTGCGCGCTTGTACTTCGCGTTCAGGCACAGCGCGCTGCGCAGGAACGCCAGCGGCGCCACGTCATGCAGCAGCGCCTTCGATTTTTCCTTGCGCACGTTGACGGTCGTGTAACCCGTCGGCGCCGTTTCGCCGAACAGCACGCGCGGGTGGGCAATGCCCCCTGCTTTCAAGCCTTCAAAGCCCGCCTGGAAGAGGCCCCGGTAGATCCGCGGCGAGGCCGGCGTGCCGTTCGAGCTCCATTGCGGCAGCAGGAAAGCGGGGTGGTTGGGCTCGTTCCAGATCGCGAACAGCGAGACCTGCGAGCCGTAGTGACGCCCCACCGCGGTCATGAATTCCTGGAAGTCCTTATCGCCCGGGCGCGTGATGTAGGGCGCCTTCTTGTTCGAGGTCGCCCAGCGCGGCACCGGCGAGGTGACAGTCAGCAGCACCGGCCAGTGAAGCCGCTTGGCTTCGGCGATCAGCGCGTCGTATTCGCCCCACGTGTAGTTCGCAGGGTTGGTCGCGTCGAAGCTCGGGCGCGTGGCGACTTCGGCGCCGGGCGCGACAGAGGCCCAGTAGAGCTCGACGCGCAGCGCTTTGACGCCGAGCGTCTGCAGCTGGGCGATCACCTGGGGCTGGGTCGCCGGGCTCAAGAGCTCGCTGGAGGCCTCGAAGAAGGTCAGCTGGGAGTGGGAAGCGAGCGCCGGGGCTGCTCCCGCGGCGCCGCCCAGCAGGGCGCAGGCGGCCAGGGATGTGATGAGCTTGCGAAGTTTGGACATGGTGGCTTGAGACACCTCAGCGCAGAGAAGGTTGCGGTGTTTGTACGGTTCGTGGCCGTGAGCGCTCCGATTGCACCCGACGACATAGTGCAGACCGCTGCGGACGGGGAGGCTAACAGCCGCGTTCCGCTGCTCGTGCTCGAGCCACTCGAACGGTTCCTCGACGCCAACGGCATCGGCAGCGGCGAGATCCGCGCCACGCCGATCGGCGAGGGGCACTCGAACATGACCTACCTGATCGAGCGGGGTGGGAGCGAAGTCGTGTTGCGCCGGCCCCCCCGCCCGCCGCTGCCGCCGAGCGCACACGATGTGCTGCGCGAGGCGCGGCTGCTGAGCGCCCTGAAGGACACGCCGGCGCGCGTGCCGGCGGTGCTCGCCGTCTGCGCCGAGGAGCAGGTGATCGGCTCGCCCTTCTACGTGATGGAGCTGATCGCCGGCGAGGTGATCGTCGCGAGCCTGCCCGCCGCGCTGGACACGCCGCAACAGCGGCGCCTGATCGGCGAGCAGCTGATCGACGCGCTCGTGGAGATCCACGGCGTCGACTGGCGCGCCGCGGGCCTCGAGGGCTTCGGTAAGCCGACCGGCTACCTGGAACGCCAACTGCGCCGCTTCACCGGCCTGTGGGAGCTCAACAAGACGCGCGAGATCGAGGCCGTGGAGAGCGTCGGGCGCTGGCTGGCCGAGCATATGCCGAGCTCCGGAGAGGCCACGATCGTGCACGGCGACTTCCGCCTCGGCAACACGATCTTCGCGGCGACGTCGCCGGCGCACCTGGAGGCGGTGCTCGACTGGGAGATGGCAACGATCGGCGACCCGCTGGCCGACATCGGCTACCTCTGCATGATGTGGACCGAGGCCGGCGACCCGGTGAGCGGCCTGCGCGAGCATCTCGGAGCGGTCACCCGCGGCGAGGGCTTCCCCACGCGCGCAGAGCTGATCGAGCGCTACGAAGCGCGCTCAGGGCGCTCGATGAGCAACATCCGCTGGTACACGACGCTCGCGCTGTGGAAGAGCGTCGTGTTCATGGAGGGCAACTACAAGCGCGCGATCGCCGGCACGGTCGACGATCCCTACCTGCGACAGTTCGGCGACGGCGTGCTCGAGCTGGCAAGCCAGGCCGAGGCGGTGGCGCATGGCGCCTGAGCAGTCCTCCAGCGTCCGGGCGCCACGCACGGGCCTGCTGATCGACTGGGGCGGCGTGCTGACGACCAACCTGTTCGTCTCCTTCCACGACTACTGCGTGGCGACCGAGATCGACCCGAAGAAGCTGCTCGGCCGCTTCAAAATCGACCCGGAGGCGCGCGAGCTCTTGGTCGCGCTGGAGACCGGCAAGATCGACGAGCTGGAGTTCGAGCGCCGCTTTGCGCATATCCTCGAGGTCGAGCCCGACGGGCTGATCGACGGGTTGTTCGCGGGCGTCGGACCCGACACGGCGATGGTGCAAGCCGTGCGCCGCGCCCGCGAAGGAGGGATCAGGACCGCGCTCGTGTCCAACTCCTGGGGCGTGCACCGCTACCCGCACGACCTGTTCGACGAGCTGTTCGACGGCGTCGTGATCTCGGGCGAGGAGGGCATCCGCAAGCCCTCGCGCCGCATGTACGAGCTCGGCGCCGAGCGGGCCGGAGTCGGGCCCGAGGAGTGCGTCTACGTCGACGACCTGGAGCAGAACCTGACGCCCGCGCGCGACATGGGGATGGCCGCGGTCCACCACACGAGCGCGGCCGCGACGATCCCCGAGCTCGAGGAGCTGCTGGGGCTTGACCTGGGCTCTGAGAACGGCGCCGGGCGCCCCCCGCTGGAGGGGACGCCCGGATCGCGCTAGAGCCGCGCTAGAACGGGAACGCTTCCCAGGCGACTTTCGCGATCAACGTCTGCCCTTCGATGGTCGGATGGAAGTAATCCCTCGTCCCGACGTCGTTGGTGTTGAACGCAGTTTTGAAGCCCGCGTTGTTGTCGAACTTGCACTTCGTGTATTTCGCGCACACACTCGACAGCGCCGAATCGTATTCTTCCTCGCGTGTTTTGACCTGCAGGCGCCGTTCTTCGTCGGCTTTCGCCAGCGACGTCGGGTTGGCCAGCAGCGACTGACAGATTTTCAGCGAGTTCCAGGTGCTCACCGCGCTCGAGTTCGTGTGCAGGATTTCCCACAGCCGGTATACGTTCGGCACCGAGCCGACGTTGATCTGAGCGCTCGGTACGCCGGTCGTGAGCGTTTTCATCGCCTGTTCGAATTGTGACTGGTAGTTGGCGACGGTGGTCATTGTGGAAACACTCGACGTGCAGGCGTCGTTGGCACCCATCAGGCTCCCCACCAGTTCGACTTTCCGCGAAACGGCTTTTTCGGCCTGCCCGTTCAGTTCGCTCATTTTCGCGCCGCTTTTCGCGTCGTTGAAGTTGTTCCCTTTGATGCTGGGATTTTTCGCGAGCAGGCGCAGGTAGTAGCTGTTGACGGTCGTGTTCGTACCGGTTGCCCACGAGTTTTCGGGGCAGTCCGTGAACGGGAAGCTGCAGGTGTTGTAGGCGCGCGTGATCGAGTCCCCGAGCGCGTCCATGGAGCTGGGGGTCGTGGCCTGCGCCGAGGCCGAGCCCAGCGAGACGAGCGCGAGCGCGGTCGTGAGTACGGCGACGAGCGAGCGTAGCCGGATGTTCATCTGAATCCTCCTGCCGGTCGTTTTCGCCTTCGCATGTGAAGGCGCATGGAGACCGGCAGCATTACCAGCCGACCGCTACCGTGACAATCGAATCGTTGCGGCACGCCCCGCCACGCGCGATGGGACGGCCGAGATGTCTCCTTCTAGAGGTTCTACGCCCGCTTGCCGCGGCCGTACATGAACTTGAACAGCCCCGCGAGCATCTTTGAGGTGCGCGGCTTGTAGGGGTACATGAACAGTTCCTTCTTCATCGCCAGTTTCGTGACGACGATCGCCTGCTGGGAGCAGTACTTGCGGATGCCGCCAGCGCCGTGGCGGGAGCCGAGGCCCGAGGCCTTGGCTCCGCCCATCGGCAGCTCAAGCACGGTGTAGTTGATCATCGCGTCGTTGACGTTGGCCGCGCCAGCTTCCAGGCGGCGCGCGATCGCCTCACCGCGCGCGGTGTCCTTGGAGAACACCGATGCGCCTAGGCCGTAGGGGGAGTCGTTGGCGAGGCGCACGGCCTCATCGGCGTCTGAGACCTTCATGATCGGCAACGTCGGGCCGAAGGTCTCCTCGGTCATGCACTTCATCGAGTGATCGACGTCCACGAGCACTGTCGGTTCGTAGAAGCGTCCGGCGCCCGCCACCTCCTGGCCCCCGGTCACGACGCGAGCGCCCCTCTGCACGGCGTCTGCCACGTGGTCCTTGATCGTCTCGAGCTGCGGCGGGAAGGTGATCGCGCCGACCTCGACCGAGCCGAAGCCCTCGGGCTTGCCGACACGCAACGCGCGCACTTTCTCAGAGACTTTGGCGACGAACTCGTCATAGACCGGCTCCTCGACGTAGACGCGCTCGATCGAGATGCACGTCTGCCCGGCGTTCTGCATCGAGTAGTAGGTGGCGAAGTTGGCAGCACGCTCAAGGTCGGCGTCGGCGAGCACGATCATCGGGTCCTTGCCACCGAGCTCAAGCGACGCGGGGATCAGCCGCCGCGCGGCGGTTTCGGCGACCTTCGTGCCGGTCTTGGTCGAGCCCGTGAACATGATCATGTCGACGTGCTCGACGAGCGCCGCGCCGGTCGCGCCGCGGCCGGTGGCGATTTGCAGGACGTTCTCGGGCAGGCCGCACTCGCGCAGGCCCTCAGCCAGCAGCAGCGAGGTCAGCGGTGTGATCTCCGAAGGCTTGAGGATCACGCTGTTTCCCGCCATCAGCGCGGGGATGCAGTCGCCGAAGGAGTTCGTCAGCGGGTAGTTCCAGGGCCCGATCACGCCGATCAGCCCGAGTGGGCGGAAGCGCAGCACGAGCTTCTTGCCCTTGACGAGCACCTGGCTCGACTTGACCGACTCGTCAGCGAGGTAGTTCGGTCCTTCCTTGGCCCAGAAGCCGAACGCGTTGCCGGCGTAGCCGATCTCGGCGAGCTGCGCGTCCTCGTAGGTCTTGCCCGTCTCGGAGACGATCGTCTCGACGACACGCTCGGCGTTGTCCATCAGCCACTTCTGCGCGCGGATCAGCACCCGTGCGCGACCGTCGAAGCCGTAGGCCTCCCACTCCGGCTGAGCCGCCCTGGCACGCACGGCCATCTCAGCGACCCCCTCGGCGCCCAGGTCGGGCACGGTCGCGACGATCTCGCCCGTTGCCGGATTCTCGACGGGTATGCCCTCGCCCGCGCCGATGATGCCGTTGTGCTTGCGGAGCTCTGCTCCGTCGGGTAGCTGCTGCTCGACCGTGGCCATCTGGACCCCTCCCTGCTAGTTCACTCGGTGCAGGAAAGACTACTCCGACGGGCGGGGCGAGGCCGGGGGTTACTCAGACAGCTCGATCGTGGCGATGCCGACCGGCTCCTGCGGCTGGTCGCGTCCATCGGTGGGGACCGCCTCGAGCTTCTCGACGACCTCCATGCCCTCGCTGACCTGACCGAAGACCGTGTGCTTGCCGTCGAGCCAGGGGCAGGCATCGGCGGTCACGATGAAGAACTGCGAGCCGTTCGTGTCGGGACCGGCGTTGGCCATCGCGAGCGCGCCGCGGACGATCTTGTGCGGGTTGATCTCGTCCTCGAAGGTGTAGCCGGGGCCGCCGGTGCCGGTGCCGAGCGGACAGCCGCCCTGGATCATGAAGTCTTTGATGATGCGGTGAAAGGTGAGCCCGTCGTAGAAGCCGTCGCCGATCAGCTTGCGGAAGTTCTCGACGGTCTTGGGCGCCTCGGCGTCGAGGAGCTCGAAGACGATCGGACCCTCTGTGGTTTTCATCGTGGCAGTTGACATGCCCCTACCCTACCCGCTGAAGACTCAGCGTCCGCCCCCGCACGTCCTGCCCGTCGAGCGCCTCGATCACGCGGTCGGCCTCGCCGCCGGGAACCGACAGGAAGGAGAAGCGATCGAGCACGAGCACGTCGCGCACGGCCTCGCCGTCGAGCTCGGTGGAAGAGGTGACGGCAGCGACGATGTCGGCGACCCGCAGCCCCGCGGCGCGCCCACCGCCGAGCACGAGTTTGACGTATGGCTCCTGCTCGTCGCGGCCGGAGATGCGCGGCTTGGAGTGGCGGCGGGGGCGCTCGCGAACGGGAGTCGGAGCGGCCTGGGCGCCCTTCTCCCACTGCGCCACGGAGGTGCCGATGTGGCGTTCGATCGCCTCCAGCTCGCGCTTCTGGCGGTCCTCGACGAACGTGATCGCACGGCCGGAGCGTCCCACCCGGCCCGTGCGCCCGATGCGGTGCACGTAGGTGTCGGGTGAGGTCGGCACGTCGTAGTTGATCACGTGCGTGACGGTTGAGATGTCAAGGCCACGGGCCGCCACGTCGGTCGCGACGAGGATCGGCACGCGCCCGCCCTTGAAGGCGAGCATCACGCCGTCGCGAGAGCCCTGGGACATGTCGCCGTGCAGCGCGCGCGCGTTCATGCCGCGGTCCTTGAGGATCCGGAACAGCTGATCGCAGCGGATCTTCGTGCGCACAAACACGATCGCCTGGTCGGGTTTCTCGGCGCTCAGCACCTCGACGAGCTTGTCGGCCTTGTTCTTGGTCTCGACGGGCAGCTGGAACTGCGCGACCGTGTCGATCGTGAGCGTCTCGGCCTCGACCTTGATGATCTCCGGGTCATACATGTAGCGGTCGGCGAGCTTGCGGATCGGCGGCGGCATCGTGGCGGAGAAGAGCGCTGTCTGGCGGCTCGAGGGCGTCAGTGAGAGGATCTTCTCGACGTCCTCGAGAAAGCCCAGGTCGAGCATCTCATCGGCCTCGTCGAGCACCATGAAGCGGCAGTCGTGAAGCACGAGCGAATGGCGCGAGATCAGATCCAGCACACGCCCGACGGTGCCGACGACGACGTGCCCGCCGGCGCGCAGCTGGGCTTGCTGGGTGCGGATCGGGGCGCCCCCGAAGACGGCCACGACATCGATCCCGCTATGAGCGCCGTAGGTGCGCAGCGCCTGGGTGACCTGAATGCAGAGCTCGCGCGTCGGGGTCAGCACGAGCGCCTGCACCGAGCGCTCTGCCGGATCGATGTACTCCATGATCGGCAGGCCGAAGGCCGCCGTCTTGCCGGTGCCGGTCTGGGCCTGGCCGATCACGTCGTGACCTGACAGCAGCGCGGGGATCGCCTGCTCCTGAATCGGGCTGGGCGACTCGTAGCCGACGTCGCTCAGCGCGCGGAGGGTGGACTCGGAAAGTCCGAGCTCAGCAAATGACTTGGTCATGACGGTTGAGATGAGAGCTTAGGCGGCCGGGTCGAGCAGCAGCTTGCCGGTGCTCCGCCGCTCGCGCAGATCACTCTGCGCCCGCGCGGCCTGCTCGAGTGGATAGGTCTGCCCCACGACTGCCCGCAGCTCGCCGCGAGCGGCGCGCGCGAACAGATCGGCGAGCGCGCCGGCGAACATCTGCGGGCGGGTCAGGCAGTGAAACAGGTAGAAGCCGACGACCGCGCGCGAATGACGCAGCAGCGAGCCGGTCCTGACCACGTTGGGCTCACTCGTGGCGATGCCGTGAGCGACGATCCGCCCGAACGGCGCAAGCGCCTTGTAGGAGGCATCGAACACCGCGCCGCCGGACATCTCCAGGACGACATCGACCTCGCGGCCCTCGTTGGCCTCGATCAGACGCTCGGTGAGGCCCTCCGCGGCCGAGTCGATCGCGACATCCGCGCCGAGCCCCAGCGCAGCTGAGCGCTTCTGCTCGCTCGAGGCGGTTGCGATCACGCGTCCGGCGCCCAGTGCGTGCCCCAGCTGCACCGCGATCGAGCCGACGCCGCCGGCGGCGCCGTGAACGACCACGCTCTCGCCGTCGGCCACGCGCCCGGCGGTGCGCAGCAGATGCCACGCGGTCGTGCCCTGGATGATCAGCGCCAGGGCGGTCCCGTCGTCGATGCCGTCGGGAATCGGGAAGCAATGCTCCTCGGGCGCGACCGCGTACTCCGCGTAGCCGCCGCTGCCCACCAGCGCCACGACACGCTCGCCGCTGTCCTCCCGAACGCCCGCGACCTCGCCTCCGGGCACCAGCGGGAGCGTCGCCTTCTGCACGTAGGAGTTCGTGCGCGTGTGCGTGTCTGCGAAGTTGAGCCCGGCGCGCGTGACCCTGATCAGGACCTCGCCGGGTGCGGGCTCAGGGGTGGGCAGCTCGGCGAGGCGCAGCACCTCGGGCCCTCCGAACTCGGTCATCTGGATCGCGCGCATCGGCTCCGAGGCTATCGGAGTGCCGTGCACGTCCAGGTTCACATCGAAGCTCCGCGCCGGCGCGAGCGGGCACGCCCCCGTCGGGGTGCTCTAAGGTGCCCGCCGATGCCCATCACAGTCGTTGGATCGATCGCGTATGACACCGTCAAGACGCCGTTCGGCGCACGCGAGCGGATGCTCGGCGGCGCCGCGGTGCACTTCGCGCTGGCGGCTTCGTTCTTCGACGAGGTGCGCGTCGTGGGCCCCGTCGGGGAGGACTTCGGCGAGGAGCAGCTCGCGGTGCTGCGTGCCAGGAACATCGACGTCTCAGACGTGGAGCGCATCGAGGGAGGCAAGACGTTCTTCTGGCAGGGCGAGTACGGCTGGGATCTGAACTCGCGCGAGACGCTCGACACGCAGCTCGGGGTGTTCGAGGGCTTCGCGCCGAAGCTCTCCGAGCAGTCGCGCTCCAGCGATGTGCTGTTCCTGGCCAACATCCAGCCCGATCTCCAGCGCGAGGTCCGCTCCCAGCTGCCGCAGGCGCGCTTCGTGGCGCTCGACTCGATGAACCTGTGGATCGACATCGCCCGCGACTCGCTCGTCGCGGCGATCGCCGACGTCGACTGCGTGATCCTCAACGACGCCGAGCTGCGCCAGCTGACTGGCAAGCCGAACCTCGTCTCGGCCGCCCGCGAAGTGCTGTCCTGGAGCTCTGCGGAGAGCGCCGCCGGCGGCCGTGGGCGCGGTCCGAGCGTGATCGTCGCCAAGCAGGGTGAGTACGGCGCGGCGCTGATCACGCGCGAGGGCTTCTTCGCGCTGCCCGCCTATCCACTCGAGAGCGTGATCGATCCGACCGGCGCCGGCGACACGTTCGCGGGCGGGCTCGTCGGCTACATCGCGGCCCATCCCGGCGAGAAGCTCTCAGACGAGCTGCTGCGCCGCGCGATGGCGCACGCGACGGTGCTCGCGTCGTTCAACGTCGAGGAGTTCGGAACCGAGCGGATCACGCGGCTGACGGGCAAGGAGATCGTCGCGCGCATCGGCGAACTGCACGCGATGACCCAGTTCAGCGGCGCCTCGCTCGAGCTACGTGGCTGAGCGCACGCGGCCCTAGCAGCCACCGGCGCTCACCGCATCGGGGGCTTGTACGGATGCGCGAGCAGGTATACGATCGAAGAGCGTGACGACCTGGACGTTCATCTGGCTGATGTTCCTCTTGAAGATCCCGATTGTCGGGCTCTTCATGATCGTGCGCTGGGCTGTGAAGCAGACGCCGGACCTCGACACCGCCTCCGAGCAGGACGGCGGAATCGGCCCCCGCCCACGGCCGCACCACCCCCACCATCCCCGCGCGCGACTCCCCCGCCGGCCCCGGCGCGGGCCCCACGGCGAGCCGGCGCCGGCCTCGCCATGCCGCACACGCGCGGTCGTCTCACGCCAGCGCCTGCCACGCGGTTGAGCATCGTTTCGGCCCCTCGCCGCCCACTCGCGGCGAGAAGCGCGCGCCGGTTGCGCATAATCGAAGTGAGAGCACTCGAAACCGCGGATAGGAGATGCACATGAGCACCGAGGAGTCGACGATCACGGCCAGCACCGCGGAGAGTGAGAGCAAGCCGGGCTCCGATGGCGGAGAGCTCGCCGGCGAGGGCTCGCTGACCGTGACCGACAACCGCACCGGCAAGAGCTATGAGATGCCGATCACCGACGGCACCGTGCGCGGCATGGACCTGCGCCAGGTCAAGACCGACGAGGATGATTTCGGGCTGATGGTCTATGACCCGGCCTACATGAACACGGCCTCGTGCCGCAGCTCGATCACCTACATCGACGGCGACGCGGGCATCCTGCAGCACCGCGGCTATCCGATCGAGCAGCTGTGCGAGCACTCAAGCTACCTCGAGGTCGCCTACCTGCTGATCAACGGGCGCCTGCCCACCCAGAGCGAGCTGACCGACTGGGTCGATGAGATCACGATCCACACGTTCGTGCACGAGAACGTCAAGGACTTCATGCAGGGCTTCCGCTACGACGCCAACCCGATGGGCATGCTCGTCGCCTCCGTCGGTGCGCTCTCGACGTTCTACCCCGACGCCAACAGGATCCACGACGAGCGTGTGCGCGCCATCCAGATCATCCGGCTGCTCGCGAAGATGCCGACGCTCGCCGCCTTCGCGTTCCGCCACAACATGGGCCAGCCATACGTCTATCCCGACAACGACCTCAGCTACGCGGGCAACTTCCTGGGGATGATGTACAAGATGACCGAGCTCAAATACGAGCCCGATCCGCGGCTCGAGCGCGCGCTCGACGTGCTCTTCATCCTCCACGCCGACCACGAACAGAACGCCTCCACGAGCGCCGTGCGCTCGGTCGGATCCACGCAGGTCGATCCCTACACCGCCGTCGCCGCGGGCGTCGCGGCGCTCTACGGTCCGCTGCACGGGGGCGCCAACGAGGCGGCGCTGCGCATGCTGGCGCGGATCGAGAAGGTCGAGAACATCCCCGCCTTTCTCGAGGGCGTCAAGGCCGGCGAGGAGCGCCTGATGGGCTTCGGGCACCGCGTGTACAAGAACTACGATCCGCGCGCGCGAATCATCAAGAAATATCTCGACGACGTCTTCGAGGTGCGTGGCAAGAGCCCGCTGCTGGAGATCGCCACCGAGCTCGAGAAGCGCGCGCTCGACGACGAGTACTTCACCTCGCGCAAGCTCTATCCCAACGTCGACTTCTACTCCGGGCTGATCTACGAGGCGCTCGGCCTGCCCGTGGCGATGTTCCCCGTGATGTTCGCGATCGGACGCACCAGCGGCTGGATCGCGCAGTGGCTGGAGATGGTGCAGGACTCCGAGCAGAAGATCGCGCGCCCGCGCCAGATCTACACCGGCGAGCGCGACCGCGACTACGTGCCGATCTCCAAGCGCGGCTGAGCGGACTCAGAGCACGAGCGTGGCGCCGTTGCGCTTGAGCCAGTCGCGATCGGCGCGGTAACCCGGCCAGCGGCGCTCCACGAGCGCCCAGAAGCGGGGCGAGTGGTCGAGGACCTCGAGGTGGCAAACCTCATGCCAGACGACGTATTCGAGCACCCGCTCGGGCGCCAGCAACAGGCGCCAGTTGAAGCTCATGCGCCCGCTCGCCGAGCAGGAGGCCCAGCGGGTGCGCTGCCCACGGATGTCAAGGCCCGTGTAGGAACTGCCGGTGAGCGCGGCGGCGCGCTCCAGGCGCGGCTCGATCTCGCTGCGCGCCGCGCGCCTGTAGAAGCGCTCGAGCGCTTGCCGCGCATCGCCGGCCGGTACGAGCAGGCGCTCACCGGAGCGGTGCACGCGCGTGCGCCCCGCCTGGGGCACGAGCTCGAGCGTGGCTCCGAGGTAGGGCACCGTGCCGGCGCGGGCGGCAACGACGGCGAGCACCTCGCGGGCCTCCAGCAGGCGCCGCTCGATCCATGGGCGCAGCTCTGAGACGGCCGCCGCAGCCGCGCGTTCGGGGGCGCGGGCCGGCAACACGACCTCGACGCCGGAGTGGGCGTGGACGTTGACGCGTACGCGGCGAGCGCGATCGGAGCGGCGCACCGTGTAGGGGATCTGGGCGAGCGGGCTGCTCTCAGACACGGCCGCTCACCTTAGGGCCTCGGGCGGGCGTCCCCGGCGCGGGCGATCGCTGAGCGCCGGCATAATGCGCTCGTGCCCAAGTCACTCGTGAGACTGCCACGCGATCTGCGCGCGCCATACGCGGTCTACCTCAACGGGGTGCCTCAGCAGCTCGGCGTGGACTTCAACGTGCGCGAAGGCGCGCTCGTGTTCTCGCGCGAGCTGCGCAAGGACAAGATCAGCGGCTGGCGCTGGCTGCTCGGAGCATGGGGCGTGGGCACCTACCGCCAGAACGACTCGGTCGACGTCCGCTACGAAGCCGCTGACGGCTCGCCGCGGGTCGCCGAGGGCCTTGAGATCGAACCGGGGTAGACGGCCTTCTCCCACGGCTTGGCGAGCTTCAGCGCGCTCAGGATGGCGCGTGTGGCGGGCGAGCGGTTGAGCGTGTAGAAGTGGATGCCGGGCGCGCCGGCGGCGAGCAGCTCTGCGCACTGCAGCGTGGCGTAGGCGACGCCAAAGTCGAGCACCGCCTCGGGATCCTCGCCACGCGCGTGCAGCTCATGGTGCAGCGGCTCTGAGATCTCCGAGCCGCACATCTTCGCCATCCGCTCGACCTGGCCCACCTTCGTGATCGGCATCACGCCCGGAATGATCGGCACGTTCACGCCGGCCGCGCGAGCGCGCTCGACGAAGTCGAAATACAGAGCGTTGTCGAAGAACAGCTGCGTGATCAGGAAGTCCACACCGGCGGAGACCTTCTCGGCGAGGTGCTCCAGATCCTCCTCAGGGCTGGCGGCATGGATGTGGGTCTCTGGGAAGCACGCCGCGCCGATCGCGAACGGGTAGTCGGCGGAGATCAGCTCTACCAGTTCGCGCGAGTACTCAAGGCCGCCCTCGGTCTTGCTCCAGACCTCCTCGCCGGCCGGCGGATCGCCGCGCAGCGCGAGCACGTTGTCGATGCCGGCGTCGCGCATCTCATCGAGCGTCGCGCGCAGTTCTGCCACGTCCGCTCCAACGCAGGTGAAGTGGGCCATCGCCTCCAGGCCATACTCGTCCTTGATGCGCTTGACGATCTCGAGCGTCTTGCCACGTGTGGAGCCTCCGGCGCCGTAGGTCACCGAGACGAACGAAGGCTCGAGCGTCTTCAGCTCCGATAGGGCCGTGTAGAGGTTGTGCTCCCCTGCCTCGGTCTTGGGTGGAAAGAACTCGAAAGAGAAGACGGGCGCGGAGGTGCTGAGGATCTGATCGATGCGCATCGATCCAGATTATGCCGCCCAGCGCTCAGGCTCACCGGCGATGCGGCGCGCGCTGCCGAGCGCCTCCAGCTGGGTCAGGTAGCCGAGCGTCTGGGAGAGCAGCCAGTGCGCGTTCTGCTGGGAGAGCGCGCCGCCGTGGACCCGCGTGACGACCTCGAAGGCCGTCGGCTCGCCCTCGGCGAGCGCGCCTGCAACCTGTGTGAGATGTTCCTCAACGAGCGCGCGGTTGCCCTCGATGTGGGTGTGCACGTCGGTGAACGTGCGTCCGTGCCCGGCGAGACACAGACGCGCCCCGAGACGCTCGGCGACGTCCAGCGAGCTCAGGAACTCGCCGACGGGGTTGGGCGAGAAGCCGAACTCGAAGTACAGCGAGATCCGCCCCAGCAGATGATCCCCGGAGATCAACAGGCGCCGCTCGGGCTGGAACAGGCATACGTGCGACGGCGCGTGGCCGGGCGTCTCATAGGCGACCCACTCGCCGAGATCCGTGCCGACGCTCACGCCCGTGAGGAGGTCGCGGTCGGGCTCGACCGGCCCGGCGATACCGGGCTCTGAGCTGCCACGCTGCTCGGCGTAGCGCCGCAGCGGCTCCTCGGGCACGCCGCTCTGGCGGGCGACCTCGATGCGGCGCGCGAGCACAGCGTCGGGATCGGCGACCATCCGTGCCATCAGCTCGTGGCTCGGGTGCATCCACAGCTCACAGCCCACACGCTCGACGATCGTGGCCGCCTGGCCGCAGTGGTCGGAGTGCGCATGCGTACAGACGAGGAGGCGCGTGTCCTGCAGACGCAGGTTGCACATCGCAAGCGCCCGTTCGAGATTGGACATCGAGTCCGGGCCGTGCCAGCCGGTGTCGAACAGGACGAACCCATCGCCGGCGGAGACGGCCCAGGCATTGCAGTGAGGGACGCCCGGCCAGGGCAGTGGCAGGCGCAGGCGGTAGACACCCGGGAGCACTCGCTCGCCGCGCCCGAGCTCGCGCTTGCTGGTCACATCGGCCACGCGCCGGAGACTAGACTAAGGCCCTTCAGCGGCGTAAAGGAGGCGGGCGATGGCCGATCGTGAGAGTACGAGCGAGGCGAGCGCGAAGGTGCAGGAGGTGGCCGCGAACATGCAGCTCGCGACCACGCGCAAACGCATTTCGGGCAACAGGGCGGAGGGGGTGGCGCGCCGCTACTTCGCGGCGATCGACGAGCACGATCTCGAGACCGCGGTCGCAATGTGGGAGCCCGGAGGCAGGGAGAACGTGCGCGGGCGCGTCGACGTGCTCGCCCCGGAGGGGGTGCGCGAGTTCATCGGCGAGCTGATCGGCGCGGTGCCCGATCTCGACATGCAGGTCGTCTCGACGACCACCGAGAAGGATCGCTGTGGCGTGCAGTGGCGGCTGACGGGCACGTTCGCCGGCCCACGCAGTTTCGGCGGCGTCGCGCCCACGGGCGCTCGGCTGGAGCTCGAAGGCTTCGACCTGATCACGGTCCGCGAGGGGCTGATCGCGAGCAACGACGCATTCACCGACAGCATGAGCTTCGCGCGTCAGGTCGGGATGATGCCGCCCCAGGACTCCGCAACCGAACAGCGGATGATGGGCGCCTTCAACGTCAAGACGCGCCTCACGGCGGGTCTCACAGGCGGCGCTGCTGAGCTGGTGGCCGAGGGCGTCTGGATAGTGCAGGGACAGCCGGGGCGCTGCAACGTCTATCTGATCGAGGAGGAGGGCGGCGTGACGGTGTTCGACGCGGGTGCGCGCACGATGACGCGCGCGGTGGCGAGCGCCGGCGCGAAGCTCGGCGGCATACGGAGGGTGGTGCTCGGGCACGGTCACACCGACCACCGCGGCTCCGCTCCGGGGCTGGGCGTACCGGTGTTGTGTCACCCTGAGGAGGTGCAGGACGCCGAAGGCAGCGGCGGCTTTCGCTACTGGCCCGCGGACCTCGAGGGCCTGCGCTTCCCGATGCGGGGAATGCACCGGCTGATGCACCGCTACGCATGGGACGGGGGGCCGGTGAAGATCTCCGGGACGGTGAAGGAGGGCGATGAGGTGGCCGGCTTCACGGTCCTCGACATCCCCGGCCACGCGCCCGGCCAGATCGCTCTGTGGCGCGAGTCCGATCGCCTGGCGTTGAGCAGCGACTGCTTCTACACGCTCGACATGTGGGGCCGCGACTGCGCTCCGCGCGTGCCGGCGGCGCTCTACAACTACGACACCGAGC
>JACDGG010000183.1 GCA_013815355.1 Solirubrobacterales bacterium | reverse complement strand
CGCTCAGCGCGAACACCGCGATGATTGCGAGTCCTATGATGCGTATTCGAGACATGTATTGATGCCTTTCGTTTATTCGTGTTTGTCAGTACCGTCCTGGGCGCTCATCGTAAGAGCCACCTGGAACGGGTCCTTCAGTGAGGCGCGGCTGGCGGCTGGTTACCGCCACGGTGACCTCGGGTACGTTCGGGGTCGCACGGCCCCGCCAGGAACGCTCGGTGGGGGACTCAGGCTGCGGAAGGTCTCGTGAGGGCGCACAGCTGACGTCGCCCGCCCGATGTCGGCCGGCGACGACCGGAGGTGCCGTATCGAGAGTCTTCCGCATAGGGGGACCATAACGCCGTGTTCGGGACAAGTCCACCCGCCGCGCCGAAGTGCTCGGGGCGTGTTTTTTTGGTCTGGTCTAGCGGCCATGCTTTGTGTCTACACGTTTGGGCTGGCCATGAGATTGGTGTGCTCGGCGAGGATGGCCTCTACAGCTCTGCTTGCTCCCACGATCGGGGCGAGCAACATGAACGCGAGCTCTCCTGACAGCGCGGGTAGGGATTTCACGCTGGCCGTTGCGATGTGGTGGTGGGCGATGCCCCAGATCGCACAGACGCTGGCTTGCATAGGCAGCTCGGACTCGCCTGGACCAAGCTGTGGGTTCGCGCGCACTGTCGCGAACATGTCGGCGGTGACCTGCTCCATCACGCGTTCTCTGGCCGTGAGCCCGGCCGGGCCCACCACGAAGATCTCAACGAACGCCACACACGCGAATACCGGATCACGAGCGGTGTGCTCCATCAACGCCGCGACCGCACGGTAGACCCCCCCGGGCCAGGTCTCGCTGGTCCGGCGCGCTCTGTCAGCGACCTGCAGCGCTTGGGCACCGAGCATCTCGAACGCCTCGAGGAAGCATTGCTGCTCATCGTCAAACAGCGCCGAGAAGGTGCGCGCCCTCACCCCGGCCCTGCTCGCGATCCGCTCGATGGTGAGCGCCTGATACCCCTCGTGCGCTGCGAGCTCTGCGGTGCTGCGCAGAATGTGCAGGCGGGTGTTCTGCGACGCGCTTTGCTCTCCCGCGCCGCTGTTGGAGGCCGCCGGCGCGGGATGCTTGGTGCGTGGCTCTGAGGCTAGCGAGAAGGGTATGCGTCTGAGGCTTTGGAGGCGCGCGCTGTCCTTGGAGCGTTAGGAGAGCGCCCACTCGAGTAGCTCGTCTGCGAGCCCGGGAAGCTCCTCAGGGTGATCGCGCATCAGCCGGACGCGCGAGACGCGCATTACGCCGGCGACGATCCCCTTCACCATCAACGGGGAAACGGCTGGTCCGCCGGGCGCCTGGGCGAGGCAGGAGGACACCATCGCCTCGAACTGCGCGCTGAGCTGCTCCATCCGCTGGAGGCCCGCCGGTCCGGCGCCGAGCGCCTCGACGAGCACCATCCGTGAGCCGTTCGGGTCGCGTGCGAGCTCCTGTGCGAATGCCGTGAAGGCGTCGTGGAGATGCTCCCGCCAATCACGCTCGCCGACCCTGGAGGCCGCGATCCGTCCCACCGCTCCGTCGACGAGCGCGTCGAAGGTGGTTAGGAAGCATTGTTGCTTTGAGCCCTCCGGGCCGCCGAAGCGCTCATACAACGTGCGTGTAGAGACTCCCGCCGTCGCGCTCAGCTCCCGCACTGTGGTGGCCTCGTATCCTTGGGTGGCTACGAGTTCGATCATCGCGTCGCACAGACGCGCACGCTGATCGGTGCGGACGTCCTCTTGGGAAGCGCCATGCGGCCGCGGTGTTAACCGTCGCCGCGACGGGCGGGATTTGGGCTCCGGCAGGCTCAACGAATGTTTCTCACTCGGGCGCAAGCGAGCATCGACCGCTCCCGGGATGCTCGTCCGGGGCCGCAAATCAGGTGCGTCCTGGGGTGCCCTCGGGTAGCATGGGAGCCGCTTCGCTGGCCTTTGGCTGGCGTCGTGTTTGCCAGTACCGGCGCCGGGGTGCTCATCGTAAGCAGCATCTAGCCACTCCGGCGCCGGGTTCTTCGCCCGGCAGCCCAGAACGCATTCTCGTCTTCGTGGGGGTGCCGGCGCGTCCTGCGCCGGCAAGCCACTTCGGCCCGCGTTACAGCTCCTTCGGCCTGGCTTGCCGATGACCAGCGCATTCGGGCTCCCTCTTCCCGGCAAGGACTGCCGGGAGCGTCGTGGCCGACGCCAGGCGACCGGTCCTCTTGGGCGAGGGACGAGCGCTCAACGCCGAGTCTCCGCCTTCGCTGTCTCATCACGCGAACCGTAGATGTTCGGGTGCTGGTTCGAAAAGCGGAGTAATCCTGCGATACAGCAACCCTACAACCATGTCAAACGGCTACCCAGCCGCTGTGATCGAACCGTCGCTCACACGCCGACGATCACCGCCCAAAGCTCCAAAAGCAGCGGCGACACTCGACGAATGTTCGACCAGCCACCGATCGGCCTCAGTCGGGGTTTGGGCTGCCTATCCTCCTCACTCGAGGGAGGTTGCCCTCGCGCTGCTCAGCGCTTGAAACTCGATCGTCCCGTCAGCCCACTGCAGATAGAGCACTGCGGGGGGACTGTCGGAGTCGGCGCGAGTGAGCGTGCACTGCCAGGCGCTCGTGCCATCCGCCGGGACGGCTTGAGCGCCATCGCCGTCCTGGCTGGCGTCTCCGTTCTGGCTTCCGTGGTCGTGGCGGGCGGTCACGGCGAGCGCGGTCAGGTTGGTGGTGCGGTTCGCGGCGATCATCGCGCACACGAACGCGATCCGGTCGCGCACGAGGTAGCTGAGGACCTCCACGGCCTGCACGAACTCGGGGGCCAGGACGTATTTCCCGAGGGGGTGGCGGGCGCGGTCCTCGAGCGTCATCGTCTCGAGCCAGCGGTCGAGGATCAGCAGATGCAGCGCGCCTGCGGGGTCGTTGGTGCGGGCCGGGGTGCTTGTGTGGTCGCGCTCGGCGATCCGTAGGCGTCGCTCGGCGAGCTCCGCGCGCGCCAGTGCCTGCTCGGCGCGCCTCTCTGCGCGCTCGCGGTCACTGCCGACGCGGCGCAGCTTCTCCTCGAGCTCCGTGCGGAGCTGCTCGGTGTCTTCGCGGGCGCGGGCGCTTGCGAGCTCGCGGTAGACGAGCACCGGGTCGACCTCCAACGCGATCTGCCTCGCGGTGAGGGCTTCGTGGAGCTTGTAGGCGAAGAACTGCAGCGAGCGATACCCATACACACCCGAAGCGTCAAACACGTTGATGTGCTCATACGGGTCGCTCTGCAGCGTGATCCCAGGAAACCAGACACGCAGCGAGCCGTTGAACGGCGTGAAGCGCTCCGGCAGACGCGCCCGCAGATCAACCGTCAGCGCACCGGTCGGCAGATAGTAGATCTGCGGCCCGGGCCCGACGAGCGCGCGCACGTCGAACGGATCAACAGAGGGCTCATCCTCCCCCTCGCGTGAGGTGAGCCCGACCACCAGCTGCTTGCGTCCCGGGTCGAGGATCTTCTCGGCGATGCGTTCGACGTCCTCATGCGTCGCGACGCGCACAAACGGCAGGCTCTGAACGCCGTTGTCCGCCGCGGATACCGGTGTTTGCGCTGGCCGCAGCCAAGGCGGCAGCGTCATAGACCTCTCCGGGCGCGCCTCCCGGAAAGCAGGCGGCGCGAAGGACAAAGACGATACATATGTCTTTCCTGCGCGCGAGCACCCAGCACGGATCATTGAAACCCACGCAGACAAGACGCTTGATGCGCGGCCTGATTGCCGCCCGGGCGCTGTGCCTAAGCTAAGCGGCCGTTCGGGGGTTGGTGAGCTCCTGGCGTGCCGCGGGGCTCGCGAGCTGCAGCAGCTGCCCGGTGATCTGCAGCCATTCCTCACGCTCGCTTTCGGGCCCCTCGGGTGTGCGTGGCGGCATCTCCAGGATCGTCTTGTACAGGTCCGGTGTGTCGGCGAGCTTTCCGGTGGCGCGGACTTGGATCTGGCGGACCCGCTCACGCGTCATGCCATAGGCACGTCCGACCTGCTCCAGCGTCCGCTGTGACTCGCCGCCCAAGCCGAAGCGAAGGCGCAGCACCTCGCCGTCGCGACGATCCAGCGTCTTCAAGCTGGCGGCGAGCGCCTCGGCGCGCTCGCGTTCGATCGCCAGCTCCTCGAGTGAGAGGTCACCCGCGCACCACTTCACGGGATCATCATGATCGCCGCGAGCATCGAGCGGGAGGGGTGTCTGTGCGGCTCGCTTGACGAACGCGACCTGGGCGAGGTCTACTGACAGAGCGGCGGCGATCTCGGGGTCGGTGGCGTCGCGCTGGTGCTCGCGCCAATACTGCTCCTCGATCATCGCGATCTCGCGGATCATCTCGCAGATGTGGACGGGCAGCCGGATCGTTCTCGCGTTGTTATCGACCGCGCGCTGGATCGCTTGGCGGATCCACCACACGGCGTAGCTGAGGAACCTGACGCCGTGTGCTTCGTCGAACTTCTCGATCGCGCGCATCAGGCCGATCGTGCCCTCCTGCACCAGGTCAGCCGTCTCCAGGCCCTCGGGGTCATACACGCGTGCGATCGCGGCCACGACCTGCACGTGGCAGCGGATCAGGGTTTCACGGGCAAGCTCGCCGTCGCTTGCGAGCATCTCAAGCTCGCCGCGCATGGCGGGGTTGATGTCCGGTTCGCCGGTGAGGCGTTCGCGGGCCCGTAGTCCTTGCTGGTAGTCCCGAAAGAATGCGCGCTCTTGCGCGCGCGTCAGGGGAGGATGGGAGACGGCGCGGCGCATCACGACCTGCAGCTTCTCCACGCCCAGGATGCTCTCGCTCTCGCGGCTCGCCCTCGCGCCGGGCATAGCGTCCATCAGGAGACCGTCGGTATCGGCGAAGCGTGGCTCACGGGCCCGGACACGCGCTCGCCAGCTGCGCTGGGGGGCGATGGCGCTCCGCGCGATCGATCGCGGCGCCCCGCCATCCTGCGCGAGCGAGGAGGAGCGTCCCTTGCGGGTGTCGCCCAATTGATCGCCCGGTGTCATCAGCGTCAAGTCCAGTTCGTGGATTTAGTCCGAGCAGCAAAGGATTGCACGACCGCAGAACAACGCTCTGTGCCGGCTCCCCTGCGCGATCCGTCCGCTGAGGCGGTTCCCCGCGTTGGTGGCGAGCAGCCCTCTAGCCAAGCAGACCTGCGGTCTGCAAATGGCCGGGCGTGCTCACCCCCAACCCAAGGGAGGAACTGATGAGGAGCAGCGCCCCCACCGCCAAGCAGTCCGCGTATTTGCGGCGCCTGGCGATCGTCAAGGGAGTCACCTTCACGCCCCCACGTACCCGCGCCGAGGCGTCCGCCACGATCGAGCGCCTGACCCGCGTGCAATCGACGCCGGCAAGTGATCTTCGCCGTGAGCGCCGCGAGCTGCTGGGAGACCTCGAGCGCCGTGGCGGCAGCGCTTCGGTCCTGGAGAGCGAGATCGTCGGCTATGGATCTGACTGTCAGTGGTTGCATTCGATGCGACCAGTGGCGTTCGCTCAGAGCGGACAGACTGACAGGGCGGGGTAGTGTTGCGGCGCGCACCTTCGGGGAAATTTCTCCGAAGGTGCGGCTTGTTCGCCGCCGCGCC
>JACDGG010000019.1:6993-25632 GCA_013815355.1 Solirubrobacterales bacterium | reverse complement strand
GCTCGGGGTCCGCGGGCACGGCCGCGAGCGACTGCTCGAGCGGGCGCGTGCTGAGGCGCAGGTAGGCGGAGGTTCCGTCCGCGCGCCCGAGCCGGCCGAGGGCGTGCAGCAGAATCCACTCGAGATCCTGCGCCCAGGCCGGCTCCCACGCCACGCAGCGCGGCTGCTCCAGGCCGACCGAGGGCGTGATGATCGACTGGTGCGCGCCGCCCTCGGGCGCGAGCGTGACGCCCGCGGGCGTGCCGACGAGGATCGATTGCCCGCCCGCGTAGATGCCGAAGGACCACTGCTCCAGGGCGCGGTTGACGAACGGGTCATAGAGCGTGCCGATCGGCAGCAGCGGCTGGCCGTCACGCGACCAGGTCGCCCCGAGCTCGCCGAGCAGGCCGACGAGGTTGCCCTCTGCGATGCCCAGCTCGATGTGCTGGCCGTGCTCGGTCTCGCGCCAGCGCACGAGCGTGTCGCCGTCGTCGGCGAACCAGTCGATGCGCTCGCCGACGCTCCACACGCCGGCGCGGTTGATCCAGCCGCCGAGGCTCGTCGAGGAGGCCACGTCGGGGCTGACCGATACGAGCGAGGCCGCCACCTCGGGTGCCTCGTGCGCGAGGTCCATGAAGAAGCGCCCAAAGGCCTGCTGCGTGGAGACCTCGCCGGTGTGCGAGCGCCCGACATCGTGGGGTAGGGACGGGGGCTTGCGCTCGGGCAGCGCCTCGCGCTTTAGGCGCAGCGCCGCTTCCTCGCACAGACGGGCCTCGGGCGAGCCCTCCGCGAAGCGCGCCCACGGGTCCGCGGCGTCGGTGCCGAGCTCGACCGCCAGTCGCTGCCACTGCGCGCCGGAGAGCAGCGCCGAGTGGTTGGCGGGGTGGCCCTCGGTCGGCAGGCCCCAGGCCTTGATCGTGTAGGCGAAGATCACCGTCGGGCGGTCACGGATCGCTTCGGCGTCGTGGAAGGCCGCGCGCAGATCCTGCAGATCGTGGCCGGCGAGGTCCCTCAGCGCGGCGGCCAGCTCGGCGTCGTCGAGCCCGTCGAGCAGGCGCTCGATCTCGCGGCGCGGGCGCCCGGCGCCCGGCAGGCGCTCGCGCAGCTCGGCCACTCCCAGGCGCAGCAGCAGTTGGTACTCGGCGTTCGGCATCGCATCGATGCGTGCGCGCAGCGCCTCGCCGCCGGGGCGCTCGAACAGCGCGCGCAGGCGCCGCCCGTACTTGACGGTGATCGTGTGCCAGCCCGCGGCCTCGAACATCGCCTCCATGCGCGCGACAGCGAGGTGCGGCACGACGCGATCGAGCGACTGGCGGTTGACGTCGATGACCCACAGCACCTCGCCGAGGCCGCTCACGAGCGGGTCGATCACGGCCTCCCAGATCGCGCCCTCGTCGAGCTCGGCGTCGCCGAGCAGCGCCACCTGGCGCCCACCCTGGGGCACGTCGAAATGGCCGGCCACGTAGCGGTGTGCGAGCGCACTCCACAGGGTTGCTGTGGCGCCGATGCCGACCGAGCCGGTCGAGAAGTCGACAGGATCGGGGTCCTTCGCGCGGCTCGGGTAGCTCTGCAGGCCACCGAACGCGCGCAGCTCGGTCAGGTAGCGCACCTCCAGGCGCCCGAGCAGGTAGTTGATCGCGTGCAGCACCGGTGCGGCGTGCGGCTTGACCGACACGCGATCGGGCCCGCGAAGATGCTCGAAGTAGAGCGCGGTCATGATGCCGACCATCGAGGCCGAGGAGGCCTGGTGGCCGCCGACCTTCACGCCGGAGCTCGTCTCGCGCACCTTGTTGGCGTGGTGCACGATGCTGATCGCGAGCCACAGCACCCGTCGCTGCACTGCCTCGAGCACCGCCGCATCGGCCTGTTGGAGCTCGGGCACAGGGGCGTTTCGCGGCATCCATTGACATGGAACTCGATGTCGTGCGATCGCGCAACCTGCACCCCGCTCGGCCTATGCTGCGAAGCGATGGAGCACGAGCCCGATGAGCCCCGCCCAGGCGCCGAGTGGCGCGTGGCGATCGTCGGCGCCGGACTGATGGGCTCGCAGATCGGCTGCGAGTACGCGCTAGCCGGATGCTCGGTGAGCTGGATCGTGCGCGACGGTTCGCGCGCCGAGCAGCGCATCGAGCAGGCGTTCGCGCTGGCGCTCGGCCACGGCCTCGCAACAGCTCTGCAGATCGAGGCTGCGCGCGCGCGGATGCACTTCGGCGACGGGGTCCCCGCCGCGGCCGGTGAGCCCGAGCTGATCGTCGAGTCGCTACCCGAGTCGCTCTCGCTGAAGGCCGAGGTGATCGGCCCTCTGTGCGCGCGCCATCCCCGCGCCGTGCTCGCGAGCAACACCTCCTCGATTTCGATCACGACGCTCGCCGAGGCGGTCGGCGCCCCCGAGCGCACGCTCGCCACGCACTACTGGAACCCGCCGCTGTTGATGTCGTTGGTGGAGGTGCTCGGCGCAGAGGGCACGCCGGTGGCGCTGCGCGATCGCCTCGCCGGGCTGCTGCGTGGGATCGGCAAGCGCCCGGTGGTGCTCGAGCGCGAGCTGCCCGGGCTGCTCTGGAACCGCCTGCAGCTGGCGATGCTGCGCGAGTGCGTGCACCTCGTCGAGGCGGGCGTGGCCACGCCCGAGACGATCGATGAGGTGATGCGCGACGGGCTCGCGCGCCGCTGGCGCATGACCGGCCCGTTCGAGACGGTCGGGCTTGGCGGCGCCGAGACGTTCGATGCGATCGCCGCGAACCTCTTCCCGCTGCTCTGCGATGCCACCGCCGGGCCGGGCTTCGCCCCGTTCGTCCCCGGTGATCGAGCGGCGCTCGCACGCCTGCGCAAGCGCCGCGACGACGCGCTGGCGGCCGAGCTGCGAAGCGAACGCGAGCTGGTCGGATGACCCGAGCGATGCCTTTCGTGTACCCTATATCGACTGATCGATATGAGATCTGATCGGAGCGTCTGATGGGCCGCGATCCACGCCATGACGTGCTCTTCGAGCCCGTGCGGATCGGGCCCAAGACGCTGCGCAACCGCTTCTACCAGAGCCCACACTGCACGAGCTTCGGCGCCGAGCTGCCGGGTGCGCAGGCGCACATCCGCGGCATGAAGGCCGAGGGCGGCTGGGCGGCGGTCAACACGGAGTTCTGCTCGGTGCACCCCTCCAGCGACTCGCGCCCGCTCGTCTCGGCGCGCCTTTGGGACGACGATGACGCGCGCAACCTCGCGAAGATGGCCGAGCTCGCGCACGAGCACGGCGCGCTCGCCGGGGTCGAGCTGTGGCACGGCGGCTGCGTTGCCGGCAACCTCGAGTCGCGCATGCCGGCGCGCAGCGTCAGCCAGCTGACCGACGAGAGTCTCTACTCGACCAGCTGCTACGAACTCGACAAGGCGGGCATCCGCGAGATCCAGGGCTGGTATGTCGCGGCGGCCAAGCGCGCGCGTGATGTCGGCTTCGACATGATCAACATCGAGGGTGCGGAGTGTGGCGCGATCACCCAGCACTTCCTGATGTCGAAGTTCAACCGCCGCAGCGACGAGTACGGCGGCTCGCTGGAGAACCGTGCGCGCTTCTGGATCGAGCTGACCGAGCAGGTGCGCGAGGCCGTGGGCGATGACTGCGCCGTGACGATCCGCCTGTGCGTGGACACGCTCAACGAGGACCCGCGCGGCATCCGCGCGGCCGAGGAGGCCTACCGCTTCATCGAGCTGGCAGATCACCTCGTCGACTTCTGGGACCTGCAGGCCGGCGGCTGGGTCGCCGCCGAATGGGCGGGCGACGATGCCGTCGCCTCGCGCTTCGCGGGCGAATTCTCCCACCGCCGCTACATCGAAGCGGTCAGGCCCGCGACGAAGAAGCCGATCGCCGCCGTCGGGCGCTTCACGAACCCCGACACGATGGCCGAGGCGATCCGCTCGGGCGTGATCGACATCATCGCCGCAGCGCGCCCATCGATCGCCGACCCGTTCCTGCCGCAGAAGATCGAACAGGGCCGCTACGACGAGATCCGTGAGTGCATCGGCTGCAACATCTGCGCCTCGCGCTTCGGCCTCGGAGCGCCGATCGTGTGCACGCAGAACGCGACGCTCGGCGAGGAGTTCCGCCGCGGCTGGCACCCCGAGCGCTTCACGAGGGCCGCCAACGCAGAGAAGAGCGTGCTCGTGATCGGCGCCGGGCCGGCCGGGATGGAGTGCGCGACGGTGCTCGGCAAGCGCGGCCTGAGCGCGGTGCATCTGCTCGACGAGCAGGACGGGATCGGCGGCTGCATCCGTGCGATCAGCGCCTACCCGCACCTCGGCGAGTGGGGCCGCATCACGACCTACCGCCAGATCCAGCTGCAAAAGCTCGCCAACGTCGAGGTCATCACGAACACGCGCCTGGACGCCGAGACGGTGCTCTCCTACGGCGCGGAGATCGTGGTCGTCGCGACAGGCGCGAGCTGGCGCGCCGACGGCATGAATGGCCCCACGCAGGCGCCGATCCCGGGCGCGCAGCACGACTTCGTCCACACGCCCGAGCAGGTCTCCGCGGTCAACGGGCAGATCGACGGCGAGAACGTGCTCGTGTACGACGCCGACGGCTACTTCACCGCAGTGGGCATGGCCGAGATGCTGCTCGCGGCGGGCAAGCGCGTGAGCGTCGTCACGCCCTTTGCGAACCTCTCTCCATTCATGTTCTTCACCGGCGAGGCCTTCCGCGTGAACCGCGAACTGCGCGCGCAGGGCGTCACCGTCGTCCCATCGCACATCCTCAGTGAGATCACCCCCGAGGCGCTGATCGGACAGAACGTGTGGGCGCCCGATGAGGTGCGCTGGGCGCCCGACGCGGTCGTGCTCGTCACCCAGCGCAAGCCCGAGGACGCGCTCTACCACCAGCTGATGGCCGATCCACAGCGTCTGGCGGCGGAGGAGATAGAGGCGGTCTACCGCATCGGCGATTGCCTGGCGCCGCGCACGATCGCCGAAAACATCTTCGACGGACACCGCCTCGCGCGCGAGATCGACACGGGCGACCCGGCGACACCGCTGCCCTACATCCGCGAGCTGCCCGACGTCGAGCGCTCGCGACCGCTGACGCCGGCGCCCGGCGCCGGCTGAGCACCTACATCCACACAACCCGAGGAGCGTCATGCATCAGCTCGCCACCCAGATCACGAAGTGCTCGGTCCGCGACGTGCAGCTCGAACCCGCGCCGATCCCGCCCGAGGACATCATCTCCGGCAGCCCCGAGTCTTCGATGGCGATCCTGTGGCGCTCGCAGGACGGCAAGCTCTACAACGGCGTGTGGCACTGCACGCCCGGGGTGTTCATGCTCGGATCTCCGGCCGAGACGATCGTGCTGATCGACGGGCGCGTGACGATCACGCCCGAGGGCGGCGAGCCGGTCGAGATCGGAGCCGGGGAGATCGCGTTCATCCCCGAGGGCACGCGCGCCCGCTGGGAGGTGCACGAGACGGTGCGCAAGGGCTTTCACTCCCACGACTCCACCGGCACGCTGCTCGGCCCCGAGTGAGGATCCTCGTCCCCGTCAAGCCGGCCGCGCGCATCCGCGAGGGCTTCGTCCTCGACGCCGCGGCCGTGTCGGTGCCCGCCGAGGCGCTCGAGCAGGAGCTCGGCGAGTCGGACGAGCTCGCGCTGGAGTCGGCGCTCGGGCTGGCGGAGCGGGGCGGCGATGAGGTGCTCGTCGTGGCCGTCGCCGGGGAGCCCCACGAGGATGCGCTGCGCGCCTGCCTGGCAAAAGGAGCCGATCGCGCGATCGGTGTGTGGGATGCGGCGCTCGCGGCCGCTGAGCCGCTCACGGTCGCACGCGTGCTCGCCGCCGTCGCGCAGGCCGAGGAGCCTGAGCTGATCCTCTGCGGCGCGCAATCCTCAGACGCCGCAAACGCGGCGACCGGCGTCGCGCTGGCGGGACTGCTCGACGTTGCGCGCGTCGCGGTTGTGGGCGCGATCGAGCGCGACGGCGCGCGCCTGACGGTGCAGCGCGAGCTCGAGGGCGGCGCGGTCGAGGTGCTCACGCTCGCCACGCCCGCGCTCCTGACGGTGCAGAGCGGCGTCGCGAAGTCGCGCCACGCCACCCTGCGCGCGATCAAGCAGGCGCGCGCCAAGCCGCTTTCTGTGCTCGCCCTCGGCGATCTCGGGCTCGACGCCGGTGCGCTGCTCGCGAGCGCCGGCTCACGCACGGTGCGCCTGCGCGAGCGCGACCGTGGCGAGGGTGCGAGCCTGCTCGAGGGTGAAGCCTCGGAGATCGCGGCGCGCATCGCGACGATCGTTACCGAGGCGCTGAGTGCATGAGCGGCGTGCTCGTGATCGCGGAGGTGCGTGGTGGTGCGCTACGGCCGGTGAGCCTCGAGCTGATCGGCGCGGGTCGGATGTTGAGCGAGCAGGGCGCCGGTGAGCTGAGCGTGGCGTTGATCGCATCCGACGCCGAGGCGCACGTCAAAGAGCTGAAGCTCGCGGGCGTCGATGAGGTGCTTGCCGTGCCCTCGCCGCTCGCGCACTTCGAGGCACACGTCGCCCAGGCTGTGCTCGAGGCGCTGATCGAGCGTACGAGCCCGGCGGTCGTGCTCGCCGGGCACACGGTCGACTCGCTCGGCTTCCTCGCGGCCGTCGCCGCGCGCGGCGGGCATGGCTTCGCAAGCGACGTGACAGAGCTCTCGTGGGGCGAGCGTGGCCTCGGCGCCGTGCGCAGCGCCTACGGCGAGCGCCTCGTGCGCGAGCTCGACTTCCCCGGCCGCGACACGGTTCTCTTGCAGCTGCGCCCGGGAGCGTTCGCGGCTGCCGTGGCAGGCTTGGGTGCAGAGAAGGCCTCGAGCGAGCGCCTGGACCTCGACCTGGAGGGATGCGCACGCTCTGAGCGGATCGAGCTGCGCGATCCACCGGCGAGCGGCGAGGACATCGCCAAGGCCGACTTCGTGCTCGCGCTCGGGCGCGGGGTCGGCGCGCGCGAGCGCGTGGCAGAGCTCGAGCGCCTGGCAGCGCGCATCGGCGCGACGCTCGCGGTCTCCGGCCCGCTCGTGGAGGCGGGGTGGGCGCCGCGCGCTCGCAAGGTCGGGCAGTCGGGCAAGACGGTTGCGCCGCGCGTGTATCTCGCGCTCGGCATCTCCGGCGCCGCGCAGCACCTCGCGGGCATGTCATCCTCGCGCACGATCATCGCGGTCAACTCAGACCCGGATGCCCGGATCTTCGACGTCGCGCACTACGGCGCCGTGGCCGACCTGTTCGAGGTGGCGGCCGCGCTCGAGCGCGAGCTCGCCTGAGGCGCGATGGACTTCGGCGAACCGCAGGAGGCACCGCCGATCCGCGAGGCGGTGCGCGCGCTGTGCGCGGGCTTTCCCAGCGAGTACTGGCGCGCCCTTGAGCCCGATCGCTATCCCACGGAGTTCGTGGCGGCGCTCAGCGAGCAGGGCTGGCTGGCGGCGCTGATCCCCGAGGCCTACGGCGGCTCGGGACTGCCGCTGGCCACAGCGAGCACGATCCTCGAGGCGCTCTGCGCCTCGGGCGCGAACGCGGGCGCCTGTCACGCACAGATGTACACGATGGGCACGCTGCTGCGTCACGGCAGCGATGAGCAGAAGCGAGAGCTGCTGCCGCGGATCGCCTCCGGCGAGCTGCGCCTGCAGGCGTTCGCGGTCACCGAGCCGGGGGCCGGCTCGGACACGACGCAGATAACCACGCGCGCAGAGCACCGCGGCGAGGGCTATGTGGTCAACGGCCAGAAGATCTGGACCTCGCGCGCGGAGCACTCAGACCTGATGCTGTTGCTCGCGCGCACCACGCCGATCGAGCAGGTCACGAAGCGCACGGCGGGTCTGTCGGTGTTCGTGCTCGACATGCGAGAGCGCGGCTCGCAGCTGAGCATCCGCCCGATCAAAACGATGATCAACCACGCCACCACCGAGGTCTTCTTCGAGGACCTCGAGCTGCCCGCCGAGGCGCTGATCGGCGAGGAGGGCGAGGGCTTTCGCTACATCCTCGACGGGATGAACGCCGAGCGCATCCTGATCGCCGCGGAGTGCATCGGCGACTGCCGCTTCTTCCTCGACCGGGCCGTGGCCTACGCGAGCGAGCGCGTCGTGTTCGGACGCCCGATCGGCGCCAACCAGGGCGTGCAGTTCCCGCTCGCGAGGGCGCACATGTCGATGAGCGCGGCCGACCTGATGCGCTGGAAGGCGGCGTGGCTCTATGACAACGACAGGCCGGCGGGCGCGGAGGCGAACATGGCCAAGTACCTCGCATCGGAGGCCTCCTGGGAGGCGGCGAACGCTGCGCTGGATGCGCACGGGGGCTTCGGCTTCGCGCAGGAGTACGACATCGAGCGCAAGTTCCGCGAGACGCGCCTCTACAAGGTGGCGCCGGTGAGCAACAATCTGATCCAGGCCCATGTCGCCCAGCACGTGCTCGGCCTGCCGCGCTCCTACTGAAGGCGCGCCGTGGGCGCGGCGCCTCAGGCGCCGGTCTTCGGGTATTCGTGCATCGAGACGAAACGCACCGGACCGTCGATCACGCGGTAGGTGTGAGGCCGGTCCGCGCGGAAGCTGATCATGTCGCCCGTGGAGACCGTCTCGCAGAACGCGTCGGTGGAGATCTCGACCGTGCCGGCCGTGATGATCAGGTGCTCGAACAGGCCGCTGACGTGCGCGGCGGCACGACGCACCGCGCCGGCGTCGACCTCGAGGCTGTAGACCTCGATCAGATCGCCGCCGGTGCGCGTCAGCAGGTGGCGCCCGACGAAGCCCTCGGTCTCGAGGCCCGCACGATCGACGGCGACGGCCTCGGCATCCGCGGCGCGCACGATCGTCAGGTCTTCGGTTGGCGGGTCGTCGTGGAACAGGCTCGAGAAAGGCACCCCAAGGGCCTCGGCCAGCGCCCATAGGGTGTCGATCGAGGGGTTGCCCTGCCCGCGCTCGATCAGCGAGACCGTGGACTTGGCCACGCCGGCCTGCTCGGCGAGCGCCGAGAGGGTCATCTCGCGGGCCATTCTCCAGCGACGGAGATTGCGCGCGACCGGCTGTACGGCCCCTACCACCTGGGTAGTTGTACATGAATAATTACGCTAGGAGTAGCTCACTGACCGTGGTAGTCTGAATCGGCCTCACAGGTGAAATATCGAACGAAGTTTCGAGGAGCCGTCGTGATGAGCAGTCTCGCTCTGAGAGCTGACGCGCGTGCGACGTTGGAGGAGACCTACAGGCGCCGCACCCCCCGCTCGGCCGAGGCGATGGTGCAGGCGCGCCGCTACATGGTGCGTGGCATCACGCGCGGGTGGGGCTATCACCGTCCCTATCCGATCGTGGGCGCGCGCGGGGAGGGCGCGGAGCTGATCGACCTCGACGGCAACCGCTACGTCGACCTCGTCAACAACGGTCTCAGCCTGATCCACGGTCACGCCTATGGGCCCGTCGTCGAGGCGCTCGGCGCGGCGCTGAAGCGCGGGTCGGGCTGGCTCGTGCCCTCGCAGGAGCAGATCGCCTTCGCGCGCATGCTGTGCGAGCGGATCGCGGCGTTCGAGCGCCTTCGCTTCACCAACTCGGGCACGGAGTCGGGAATGCTCGCGGTCAAGATCGCACGCACGCACACCGGACGCCCGGCGGTGCTGAAGGCGATCGACGGCTTCCACGGCTCCTTCGACGACCTCGAGGTCGGCCTCTACGAGCGCCCGGAGATCCCCGGGCGTGTCTATCTCGCGCCGTTCGGCGACGCGGAGGCGTTCGAGGCCAAGCTCACCGAGCACGGCTCTGAGATCGCGGCGGTCGTGCTCGAGCCGCTCATGTTCAGCGGACTCGTCACGACCGCGCCGCCCGGATTCCTGAGGCGCGTGCAGGAGGCCGCGCATGCCGCCGGCGCGCTGTTCGTGCTCGACGACTGCCTGATGCTGCGCCTCGCCCACGGCGGCTCGGCCGAACTGTACGGCTTGGAGGCAGACCTGACGTTCCTCGGTAAGTTCATCGGCGGCGGCCTGCCGATGGGGGTCGTCGGGGGAAGCGCGGAGGTGATGGAGGTGCTCGACCCCCATCGCGAAGAGCCGCTCTACCACGGCGGCTCCTTCAACGGAAACCTGCTCAGCTGCGTGGCGGGCCGAGTCAGCCTCGAGCATTTCACCGCGGAGACGATCGCGGCGATGGACGCGCGCGCGGCGGGCCTGCGCGATGCGCTGCGCGCGGAGGCAGAGGCGCTCGAGCTGCCACTTATGACGGTCGGCGCGGGGTCGGTGATGGGCGTCTACCTGACCGACTCGCTCGCGCGTCACGACAGTATCTTCAGTGCCGGGGAGGCGACGCAGCTCCTGCATCTCGCGGCGCTCAACCACGGCGTGCTGATGGGCCCGGGCGGCGAGATAGCGCTGTCGAGCGCCACCGCCGGCGCGGCGCTCGATCGTGCGCACGAGGGACTGTTGCGGGCACTCGCGGATGTGGCGCGCCTGCGCAGCGAGCAAACGAGCTAAGGAGGAGACGTGAGCCTCGTCTGGTCGGCTCACATCTCCTGGCTGTTCACGGAGATGCCATACCTGCAGCGAGTCGGCGCGGCCCGGCGGGCGGGGTTCGAGCGCATCGAAACCGGATGGCCGCGCGAGGTGGGAGACCGCGACGGGCTCCTCGCGAGCGTAGTCGAGCACGGACTCGGCGTGGCGCTGCTCAACTGCAACGAGGGCGACGTCGCGGAAGGGGAGCGCGGCTTTCTCAACGACGCCACCCGGCGTGAGCAGATCGAGCAAGACTTCCTAGCGGCTGCCGAGCTCGCGCAGCAGCTCGGCGCTCGCAGCCTGAACCTGCTCGTCGGGCGGGCCTTGGCCGACGTTCCGCTCGCGCGCCAGCGCCGGCACGTCCTCGCCGCTCTGCGTGAGCTATCCGTGGAGGCCAAGGCACGGGGACTGCGCATCCTGCTCGAGCCGCTGAACCTGATCGAGAATCCGGACTACCTGCTGGCGAGCCCGCAGGCCGTAGCCGAGGTGATCGAGCGCTGCGAACCCGACGCCGTGGGGATGCTGCTCGACGTCTACCATGTGGCGCGCAGCGGCGGCGACCCGCTCGCGGAGATCGAACGATATGGGCCGTTGATCGGGCACGTGCAGATCTCTGACTTTCCCGGACGGGGCGCGCCCGGCACCGGGTCGCTCGCACTGGGGCGGATGTTGAAGGCGCTTGAGGCTGGGGGGTATGAGGGGTCGGTTGGGTTGGAGTACGTAGCCGAGGCGAGCGGCGAGGACCCGATCGGTTTTCTGCCGGATGCGGGTTCGCCTGTCCGACTGGGGTGAGCGAGGCCGCCGGCCGACACAATCAATAACTGTCCGGACGGATGCCGTACACTTTGCGTATGGCTTCCAGTGCAACGACCAAGACACGCAGGATCGAGATCAGGATCACCGAGGAGGAGCGCAACCTCGAGCAGGCCGCAGCGAGCGTTAACGGCGAGACGTTGAGCGAGTTCGTACGCCGAGCCGCGCGCCACGAGGCTGAGCGCACTCTCGCCGAGCGCACCCGCTACATCCTCGACGACGAAGCAGCACAGCGATTCCTCACGGCGCTTGAGCAGCCCTCCCCCGATTCCGTACGGGGGCTGCGTCGCCTCACCGAGAAGCCAAGTCTCCTGCCTGAGGCGTGACGCCGCGACTCAGCGCAACCGCTCCGTTCGATCGTAGGGAGCACCGCGCCGATCAGTTCGACTGTGGTGAGGAGACACTGGACCGCTGGCTGCGCGCCTACGCCGGACAGAACCAAAAGCGCGACGCCGCACGCACGTTCGTGACAACCGAAACCGACGGCAAAGTCGCGGGCTACTACACACTCGTAGCTGCACAGGTCGAGCACGAGCAGGCGACGACCAGCGTGCGCCAGGGGCTCTCACGGCACTTCCCGATACCCGTAGCGCTCATCGCCCGCATCGCCGTCACTACGACGCATCAAGGTGCCGGCCTCGGCCGCAGCCTCCTGCTCGATGCGCTTCATCGCGTCCTACGCGCCTCCGAGCAGCTCGCCATACGCGCAGTCACCGTCGACGCGCTCGATGAGCGTGCCGCGTCGTTCTACCGCCGCTTTGGCTTCGAGCCCTCGCACCTTGCCCCTCGCATATTGATGGTTTCGCTCGATGCCGTGCGACGAACGCTCAGCTCTTGAGAAGCAACCCGACAGGCATCGCGGGAATCGCGACTCACACCTGCCCGACAACCGCCTGCGCAACGTCTGAGAGCGCCGCGCCAAGCCCGGCCCGGGCGTGCTCCAGATCCTCGTCGGTGAGCGCGGTGCACAGACCGAACTCCCCACCGCTGCCGTAGTACACACCGCGGTTGACCGCCGCCAGGTGAAGCAGCGAGGTGGCCTTCCAGTCGATCTCGCCCTCCGGCCCGTCGAGCACGTATAGGCCAAACGCCGAGCCAACGCCGCTCGTGCGCACGCAGATGCCTGCCGCCGCGGCGGCAGCACCGATGTCCGCCCGCAGCGACCCGGCCTGAGCGTCGATGCGTGCGATGTCCGCGGCTTTCAGCTCGCGCACGGCGATCGCTCCGGCGACCATGCCGAGCAGATTCCCGTTGAAGGAGCCGCCGTGGTACAGCGGGCGCTCCGGGGCCAGGTCGAAGGTGCTCATCAGCTCAGCCGAGGCGGCGATCGCGCCGACGGGCAGGCCGCCGCCGACCCACTTGCCCAGGCAGGTGATGTCCGCCTCCAGGCCGAAGCGCTCGGCCGAGCCGCCTTCGGCGAGGCGGAACATCAGGCAGTCGTCGAGCACGAACAGCACACCCGCGTCGCGCGCAAGCTCGCGCAGCTCCGCGAGGAAGCCGTCCGGTGGGGGCGTGACCACGCCGGTGTACTGCACCGGCTCGACGACGATCGCCGCGACCTGTCCGGCATTGCGCGCGAGCGCCTCGGCGTAGCTCTCGATCTCGCCGAAGCTCGCGAGCGCGACGCGGCCGGGCATCTCGCCCTGACCCTGCAGGCCCACCTCGAGATCGTCGTAGGAGCCGTGGTAGCCGTGCCACGCCTTGACGATCAGCGGACGCTGCGTGATGTGGCGTGCGAGTTTGACCGCGAGCATCGTCGCCTCGGTGCCGGTGTTCGTGAAGCGCACCTGCACCTCGCCCGGCACGCGTTCGCACAGCAGCTCGGCGAACTCGACCTGCGCGTCAGAGGCGCCCGGCCACGCGGTGCCGCGCGTGAGCGCCGTGCGAAGCGCCTCTTCGATCGGGCCGTAGGCGTGACCGTGCATCAGGCTGAGGCCGTTGCTGAACAGATCCACGTAGCGGTTGCCGTCGACGTCCACGAGCGTCGCTCCGCGGCCGTGGTCGAAGGCCACCGGATACGGTCCGAACCAGCTGAGCGTGCGTGTCAGCCCGCGCGGCAGCGATGCGCTCGCGCGCTGCATCAGCTGCGCGGAGCCGGGGGTGAGGCGCAGATACTCCTGTTCGATCGTCGTCATGTTCTGATCAGACACTTCACGTGC
Organism: Solirubrobacterales bacterium; assembly: GCA_013815355.1. Taxonomy (GTDB): domain Bacteria; phylum Actinomycetota; class Thermoleophilia; order Solirubrobacterales; family Solirubrobacteraceae; genus Palsa-744. The sequence continues at coordinate 12,234 of JACDGG010000019.1, read as the reverse complement.
GGCTCCCCACTGCGCTCGTGCTGGTCCCAGCCGATGCAGCGTAACCTAAGAGGTTGCATATCGACTGATTGGTATGCCTTCAGCATAGCCCATCAAGAGGGGGCGCTGCAAGTGCCGTGAGCCGCCCTCACGCGCCGGCGCCGTTACGTGGCGTGCGCGCCCCCAGCAGCTCCTCGCGCCGTTCGCGCGTGGACTTCAGATCGACCGCGAGGCCACCGCCGGGAGCATCCTCGGCGAAGACCACGCCGTAGACGTCGTGCGCGGCCCTGGCGCTGACCCATCGCTCGAGCACGTCGCGCAGCACCGCGTCGGGGTCGCGCTCGAGCGGATCGCCGTAGCCGCCGCCGCCGGCCTCGACGCCGCGTATCCACTGTCCGGCGGCGAGCAGCGAGTCGCCGACAGGCTCGACCTCGAGCTCTGCGCCCTGCTCGTCGATCACGCTCGCCGAAGCGTGCGCGCCGGCAAGCCCGCCGCGCACGCCCTGCGGCGCGTTGCGCGCGAAGTCGGCAAGGTAGAAAACCCGCAGCGGCGTCTTGCGCGGGCCGTAGATCACCTCCGAGGCCGGTCCTCCGCGCAGGCGCCCGGCGCCGCCGGAGTCTGCCAGCAGCCGCAGCGAGCGGAAGTGCAGCGGGTAGGTGCGCTCGAGCATCTCGACGCTGTCGATGTAGATCGTCTTCGAGCAGTCGGGCATCGCGTAGGTGATCCAGCCGTCGCAGTGCGGCGAGGCAGGGCCGCCGTTGTTGCCGATCACCATCTCCGACACGTAAGGCTCGCCGTTCTCCGGATAGGTGCCGGAGAACACAGCGAAGCCGACGCCGAGCGCACCCGCGCCCTCCGCCAGGCCCTCGCCCTCGCCGAGCTGGCAGAACGCGCTCTGGGCGGAGTTGATGATGCGGTTGAGCACGTTCGTGGTCGACACCGACGCGGAGTAGGGCTCCACGAGGCCGCCCGCGATCGAGCCCTCGCGCAGCAGCACCTCAACGCGCCGGAAGGAGCCCGCATTGCGCGGGATGTCCTCCTCCAGGCAGTTGAGCAAAGCGATGATGCAGCCGCCGCGCGCGCAGCTCTCAGACACGTTCAGCCCGAACGGGATGCAGTCGGGGTTCTCGCGCAGGTCGAAGATCACGCGGCCCTGCTCGGGTTCGACATCGATCGTGACGCTGACCTCGACGCCGTCCGGCAGTCCGGGGATCGGGTCGTGGCGCGAGCGCGCCTGCAGCCGGCGCGCGGGCAGCTTGCGGATCGCCTGCTCCATGCTGCGCTCGGAGTAGTCGAGCCAGGCCTCGACGAACTGCTTGATCCTCGCCGTGCCGTAGCGCGCGATCGTGTCCTTCAGGCGACGCTCGCCGATGCGCGCGGCGCCCACGGTCGCCAGGTAGTCGCCGTACCAGACCTCCGGCACGCGAATGCGCCGGCGGCACATGCGGATGATGTCCTCGATGTCGCTGTAGTCCTCCTGCACCTTCACGCAGGGGAACACGAGACCGCCCTCGGCGTAGACGTCCTCGACGTAGGTCACGTACGTCGAGGGCTCGGCGTTGCCGCAGTCGGCCTGGTGGGCCTTGGCCGAGGCGGTGAAGATGTGCTCGCCCTCGACGAACACCGGCACGAGGATCGTGTGGTCGGCGGTGTGCGTGTTGCCGAGCATCGGGTCGTTGTGCAGGTAGGCGTCGCCCTCGCGCAGATCGGGGTGCAGCTCGCGCATCGAGCTCGTCTGCAGCCCCGCGCCGAGCACGTGGACCTGCAGCCCCTCGGCCGCTGCGAACAGCTGATCCTCAGCGGTGATGATCGAGCAGGAGAAGTCGCGCGCCATGTTCAGGATCGAGGAGCGCCCGGTGCGGAACAGCGTGTTGGTCATCTCGCGCACGATCGCTTCGAAGCGGTGCGCGAGCACCGCCATCAGCGTCGGGTCGAGGTCGTGTGCCGGGGCCTGTCCTGGCTGAGCCATCACGCGAGCTCCAGTTTGTAGTTGCCAAGGTCTGTGACCGCCGCGCTCCAGCCGGGGTAGAGGACGATCGTCGTCTCGGGCTCGATCACGAGCGCCGGACCGAGCACGCTCGTGCCGGGCGGCAGCTGTTCGCCGAGGTGCACGGGGATCTCGACCTCGCCGAGCTCGGGGAAGAACGCGCGCCGCCGCTGCGGCTCCCCGCCGCCGCTCCCGGCCGAGCCGCGCTCGCCCGCGCCGAGCGGCGGCTTGACGGTGCTCGCGATCACGCGTCCCTTCCACTGGCTCATCTCGATCTTCTGGCCGGGCTCGCGCACCGCGAAGATCCGCTCGTGCGCGTCGTGGAAGCTTTCGAGCAGGCGCTCGAGCTGCTCCTCGTCCTCGATGCCGTCACCCTCGAGCGCGATCGAGAGATCCCACACCTGGTGGGCATAGCGTGCCTCGACGAAGTAGCGCCGCTGCACGTTGCCGGCGACGGCCGGCGGCAGCTCGGACTCAAACGCGCTCATCCGCTCGCGTAGTCCGTCGAGCGTGTGCCGCACGCCGGCGAAGTCGAAGCACTGCGAGCTGGCCACGAACGGTGCGGTGAGCTCGCGCACGATGTCGGAGTGCTGGCCGCCGAAGGCCGAGAGCACGCCGGCCGCGCGCGGGATCAGCACCTCGCGGCAGCCCAGCTCGCCGGCGATCGGCGCGATCGTCAGCCCCGCCGCTCCGCCTCCCGCCACGAGCGTCGAGTCGCGCGGGTCGACGCCCTCGTTGACGGTGAGCTCGTGGATTGCCGCGATCATTCGCTCGTTGGCGACGAGCAGCACGGCGTGCGCCGCCTGCTGCGGGGCGATCCCGAGCGCCTCGCCGAGACCCGCGAGCGCCGTCTCGGCGGCGACCGTGTCGAGCGCCATCGTGCCCCCGAGGAAGCGCGCGGGGTCGACGTAGCCGAGCACGAGCGCCGCGTCGGTGACGGTCGGGCGAGTGCCGCCACGCCCGTAGCAGGCGGGTCCCGGATCGGCTCCGGCGCTCTCGGGACCCACACGCAAGAGGCCCCCGGGGTCGACCCAGGCGATCGAGCCGCCGCCCGCGCCGATGCTACGGATATCCACCGAGGAGAGCCCGGTGAGGTGTCCGCAGAAGGGCTCGCCCAGCCACGTCTCGCTCGTGAACACGAGGTCGCTGTCGCGCACGAGGCTCACGTCGAAGCTCGTGCCGCCCGTGTCGCACACGATCACATCGCCGCTGCCGGTCTCCGCGCCCGCGACCGTGCGCGCGGCGACCGGCGCGAGCGAGGGGCCCGAGCGCACCGACCACAGCGGGCTCTCGATCAGCACCGACATCGGCACGACCCCTCCGGCCGAGCTCGCGGCGAGCAGCTCCCCGCCGAAGCCCTCCGCGCGCAGGCCGTCGGCGATCTCCGGCAGATGACGCTGCATCAGCGGCTTCAGCGACGCGTCGATCGAGGTGCCCGACGCGCGGCGGTACTCGCGCACGATCGGGTTGATCAGGTGCGAGAGCGAGTAGGGCACGCCCGGCAGCTCCTGCGCGATCAGCTCGCCCAGCGCCAGCTCGTGCGCGGGGTTGGCCGTCGACCACAGCAGGCAGACGGAGACCGCCTGCACCTCGAGGGCGCGCGCCTGCGCGAGGTGCGCGCGCGCGGTGCGCTCGTCGAGCGGGGTGCGCACGCTGCCGTCGGCCTCGATCCGCTCCGGGATCTCGAACGTCAGGCGGCGCGGCACGTAGGGGTCTGCGAACTCGCGCGTGTAGTCGTAGGGACGCAGCGAGCCGCCCTCGCGCCGCACGAGGATGTCGGGAAACCCTTCCGTGCAGAGAAACGCCGTACGCGCGGTTGTGCCCTCGAGGATCGCGTTCGTAGCCTGGGTGGTCGAGAAGATGAATAGAGATGCGCGCGCCAGCATCTCGTCGAGGCTCTCCTGGGACTGCTCGGCTGCGCGCGCCAGCGCTGCCCGCAGACCGCCGAACAGATGGGCCGGCTGCGTGAGCGCCTTGGCGACCGTCATGCGCCCGCTCTCGTCGGTCACGACCACATCGGTGAACGTGCCGCCGATGTCGCAGGTGATGCGCGCGCTGAGGGGAGCCTCGCTCACGGCTCAGGCGTCGAGGAACGCGACGGCGTCGATCTCGATCTGGGCGCCGACGAGCAGCCCTGCGACCTGCACCGTCGCGCTCGCCGGCAGCTTCTCGCCGAAGCGCTCGGCCCGTGCCTCCGCGTACTCGGAGTAATCCTCGAGCGAGGTCACGAACGCGTTGATCTTGACCACGTCGGACATCTCCGCGCCGACTTCCCTCAGCGTGCGTTCGATGTTGTCGAACGTGGCGCGCGCCTCGGCGCCCATGCCACCCTCGACGACTTTGCCGTCGGGGCCGAAGCCGACGTTGCCGGCGACATGGATGAGGCGGCCGGGACCGACCGCGGTGACGGCGTCGGAGAAGCCGGAGGCGGGGTTCGTGGTGTGGCGCTCGATGCTCATGCGGGAGGTGGTTCCTTTCGGCTGGGTGCTATTGCAAACCGATCACGCGATATGCGACTATAGGCAGCGATCGAGGCCCACGCAAGTTGGCCTTTTCAGCGGCAGCCCGTGTCGTCAACCACTAGCATCATGACGTTGTCAAGTACCGACCCTGCGGGCGCCACGGCTCGCCGGGTGAGGCGAAGCCTCGCAAGTACTCGAATTGGAGGACCACAGTGCCAAAGCTCGGGATGGGGCCGATCCGGCGGGAGCAGATCTGTCGCGCCGCGGCCGTCGTGATCGCGCGCGAGGGTTTCGCCGGGTCCACGATGCGGATGGTCGCCGATGAGGCGGGTGTCAGCACGGGGATGCTGAACCACTACTTCACCAACCGCCAGGACCTGCTGACGCAGGCGCTGCTGTACGTCTCCGAGCGCGCCCAGGGGCGCATGTCCCAGGCGATCAAGGACGTTCCGCCCGGCCGTGGGCGCCTCGTCGCGCTGCTCGACAACGCGCTCGCCGACGACGAGGAGGCGACGGAGACATGGCGTGTGTGGATCAACGCCTACGGCGAGGCGGTGCGCCTGCCTGAGCTCAGGCACACGATCGAGTCGCGCTTGACGAGCTGGTACGAGATGATCGACCGCGCCCTCGAGGGCCTCGTGCCCGCCGATGAGCCCGACGGCATCCCGTGGAGCTGGCGCTTTGACGCGGTGCTCAACGGACTCGCGCTCCAGGCGCTGACCTCCGAGGCGGAGCTCGACGGCCGCGTGATCCGCGACGAGGTGATCCGCACGCTGCTCGGCGACGCTCTCGGCGCGCAACCTCTGGCGGGGG
>JACDGG010000019.1:0-6983 GCA_013815355.1 Solirubrobacterales bacterium | reverse complement strand
GGCGCCTCGGCTCGCGGCTGAGTCCATGCGGACGGCCGGCTGAGCGATGATCGCCGCCGCGCACCTGGAGGACATCGAGGTCGGCGCGAGCTTTCAAACAGCGCGGCGCACCGTCACCGAGGCCGACATCGTCGCCTTCGCGGGCGTCTCGGGTGACTTCAACCCGCTGCACGTCGATGAGCTGTTCGTGTGCGAGCAGACGCCGTTTGAGGGACGCATCGCGCACGGGCCGCTCGTGCTGTCGATGAGCTACGGCCTCGCGAGCGTGCGCGACGGCTGGAAGATCCTCGCGCTCGTGGAGTGCCAGCGGCGCTTCCGCGCGCCGGTCTACCCGGGCGACACGGTGTGGGCCGAGCTCGAGGTGCTGGAGACCCGGCCCAGCAGCTCGCGTCCGGGAGTCGGCTTCGCGACGCTCGCCGTCGAGGTGCGCAGCGACCGCGGCGAGGTCGTGCAGTCCGGGCGCGACGTGCTGATGATCGCCACGCGCGGCTCGGAGGCGTGAGGATGGCGACGCCGGCGCGGGATGAGCAAGCGAGCGCACGCCCGGGCCTGAGGCTCGCGGCGGACACGGGCGGCACGTTCACCGACCTCGTGCTCGAGCAGGGTGAGAGCGTGCGCCTGTACAAGTCCTCGACCACGCCGCAGGACCCCGCCAGGGGAATCCTCGACGCGGTCGCGCTGGCCGCCGCGGACCTCGGGCGCTCGGTGGCTGAGCTGCTCGCCGACGTCGAGGTCTTCATCCACGGCACGACGCGCGCGATCAACGCGATCCTCACGAACGCCACCGCGAAGACCGCGCTGCTCGCCACGCGCGGGCACCCCGACATGCTGCTGCTGCGCGAGGGCGGGCGCACCGACGCGTTCAACTGGAGCTACGGCTACCCGGACCCCTACATCCCGCGCGCGCTGACGTTCGAGATCGACGAGCGCATCGGCAGCCAGGGCGAGGTCGTGCGCACGCTCCAGCGCGACGGCGCCGTCGAGGTGCTCGCTCGGCTGGCCGAGCTCGAGGTCGAGTCGATCGCCGTCTGCCTGCTGTGGTCGATCGCCAACCCGGCTCATGAGCTCACGCTCGGCGAGCTGATCGAGCGCCACCTGCCGGGCGTCCCCTACACGCTCTCCCACGCGCTGAACCCGACGCTGCGCGAGTATCGCCGCGCCTCCTGCGCCGCGATCGACGCCTCGCTGAAGCCGCTGATGAGCGCCTACCTGCAGGGCCTCGAGCAGCGCCTGCGCGAGGCCGGCTTCGCCGGGCGCCTCTTGATGGTCACCTCGAGTGGCGGCGTCATCGACGCGGCCGACATGGCCGAGGCGCCGATCCACTCCGTCAACTCGGGGCCCGCGATGGCGCCCGTGGCCGGGCGCCACTACGCGGCGCTCGACGGTCTCAGCGAGAACGCCGTCGTGGCCGACACCGGCGGCACGAGCTACGACGTGGCGCTCGTGCGCCGCGGGCGCATCCCTGTCACGCGCGAGACCTGGCTGGGCCTGGAGTACGAGGGGCACATCACAGGCTTCCCGGCCGTCGACGTGCGCAGCGTCGGCGCCGGCGGCGGCTCGATCGCCTGGATCGACTCGGGCGGCCTCCTGCACGTCGGCCCACAGAGCGCCGCCGCGGACCCGGGCCCCGTCTGTTACGGGCGCGGCGGGGGCGAGCCGACCGTGACCGACGCGGCGGTGGTGCTCGGCCACATCGACCCCGACTACTTCCTCGGCGGCACGATGGCGCTCGATGAGCGCTCGGCGCAGCGAGTGATCGCCGAGCGGATCGGCGGGCCTCTCGGCCTGCCGAGCAACGAGGCCGCTGCGGCGATCATGGCCGTCGCCACCGAGCGCATGATCTCCTCGATCGAGGAGATCACGGTCAACCAGGGCGTGGACCCGCGCACCGCCGTGCTGATCGGCGGCGGCGGGGCGGCGGGGCTGAATGCGGTGGCGATCGCTCGCCGGCTCGGTTCGCCGCGCATCGTGATCCCCCAAGCGGGCGCCGTGCTCAGCGCGCGCGGGGCGCTGATGTCCGATCTGATGAGCGAATATGCAGCGGCCTTCTTCACCGGCTCGGATGACTTCGATCACGCGCGCGCAGACGAGCTGCTCGGGGACCTGCGCGGCTGCTGTCTGGAGTTCGCGAGGCGTGCGACATCGAGCGCCGAGGCGCAGATCGAGCTGATCGCCGAGGCGCGCTACCGCCACCAGGTGTGGCAGCTCGACGTGCTGCTGCGCGGCGAGCTGGCCGAGCCCGAGGGCCTCGCACTGCTCGTCGAGGACTTCCACGCCGTGCACGAGGAGGTCTACGCGGTGCGCGACGAGCGCGCCGTGATCGAGATCGTGAACCTGCGCGCGCGCGTCACCTGCCCACTCGGCGGCGGCGCGGCCGACGCCGTGGCGCTCGAGCAGGGTGGCGCGCCCCCGTCGAGCAGGCGCGTGTTCTTCAGCGAGGCGGGCAGCGTCGAGGCGGCGATCTGGCGCCTGGAGTCAATGGACGTGGGAACGCGGATCGAGGGGCCCGCGATCGTCGAGTCCTCGTTCACGACGATCGTGCTGGACCCCGGCGCGGTGGCGGAGCGGGCCCCGAGCGGCAGCCTCGTGATCGTCCCCGACGCCCGTGAGCGCATGGGCGAACGCGTGGGCTCCTCCGAGGTGTTGAGCTGATGGCCGCGGGCGCGGGCAGCCGCGACGTGGTCGCGCTGGCGGTGATGACCAACCGCATGGAAGGCGTCGTGCGCAAGATGACCAACACGCTGTTTCGCACCGCGCGCTCGACGCTCCTGAACACCGCGCGCGATTTCTCCTGCTGTGTCGTGACGGCCGAGCACGAGCTGCTCGTGATGGCCGAGTCGCTGCCGATCCACGTGATGCGGGGCCCGGACCTGATGTCGCGCTGGCTCGCGCATTACCACCCCAAGCCTCGCCGCGGCGATGCCTTCCTGCATAACTCCCCCTATCACGGCAACTCCCACGCGGGCGATCACTGCGTGCTCGTGCCGATCGTCGACGAGCAGGGCCGCGTGCGCGCCACGGCCGTGGTGAAGGCGCACATGGCCGACATCGGCAACGCCGAACCGACGACGATGACCGCGACGGCGCGCGACGTATACGAGGAGGGCGCGCTGATCTTCAATTGCACGAAGGTGCAGCAGGACTACCGCGACGTGCAGGACATCATCCGCCTCTGTGAGGCGCGCATCCGCGTGCCCGAGGACTGGTACGGCGACTACATGGGAATGATCGGCGCGGCGCGCGTCGGCGAGCGCGAGCTGCAGAAGATCGGCGAGGAGGGCGGCTGGGATGCCTTCGACCGCTACGTCGAGGACTGGCTCGACTACAGCGAGGAGCGCATCCGCGCGACGATTCGCAAGCTGCCCGCCGGACGGCGCACGGGCTATGACCTGCACGACTCCGTGCCATTGCCGGGCGTGGAAGACGGCGTGAAGATGGAGGTCACGGTCGCGGTCGACCCCGAGGCGGGCGAGATCGAGATCGACCTGCGCAACAACCCCGACTGCCTGCCCTGTGGGCTGAACCTGACCGAGTCCACCTCGGCGACATCGGCGCTGATCGGCGTGTTCAACAGCATCGAGCACACCGTCCCGCGCAACTCCGGCAGCGCCCGCGCGATCAAGGTGCTGCTGCGCGAGAACTGCTGTGTCGGCATCCCCGTGCACCCGGCGAGCTGCTCGCTGGCGACGACCGGCCTGGCCGAGCGCCTCGGCGGCATCGTGCAGCGCACGCTCGCGGAGTTCAAGGACGGCATGGGCATGGCCTCACCCGGACCGGAGTGCCCGCCGGCGACGGCGAGCCTCTCCGGCCGCGACCCGCGCCACGGCGATGCGCCGTTCGTCGACATGATGATCCTCGGCAACTCCGGCGGCGCGGCGCACGCGCGCGGCGACGGCTGGCTGACCAACGGCGAGACAAGCGACGGCGGCTCGATGATGCGCGACAGCACCGAGGTGCTCGAGCTGCTGCGCCCGATCCGCGTGTGGGCCGATCGCATCGTGCCCGACACCGGCGGCGACGGGCGCTTCCGCGGCGCGCCCTCGCTGTACGTCGAGTACGGGCCCATCGACACCGAGCTAGAGGTCCACTACGCCGCCGACGGCACCGTGAACCCCGCGCTCGGCGCGCGCGGCGGCGAGCCTGGAGCGCTCTTGCGCCCGTTCATGCGCAGGGCCGACGGAGAGGTCGTGGAGCTCGACCCATGGGGCCACGTGATCCTCAAGTCGGGCGAGACGATCATCTCGATCTCCTCGGCGGGCGGCGGCTACGGCCCGGCGCTCGAGCGCGATCCCGAGCACGTTCGCCACGACCTCGCCGACGGCTGGATCGGCGCGCAGCGCGCGCACGACACCTACGGCGTCGTGCTGAACGGAGACAAAAGCGTCGATCTGCAGGCGACCGCGGCGCGCCGCGCCGAGCTGCGCAGCGCGGCGGGCGAGGCGGCGCCCCGCCCGCGAGAGGACGCAGTGCTGCGCTTGATCGAGCCGGGCAGCCGCATCTGGTCCACGGATGTTCTGAAAGAGACCTGACCGCCAAGGTCGATCTTCCCGAATAGTTCGACTTGTCAGACACCCCGAGCTTGGCTAGGCTGGCCGCCTCGCCCAGGCTGGGGGAGCAGTCTGCGCCCCGCCGGTCAATAGCCGGCGGGGCCGCTGCTCGCGGCCTCACCGATCGATGAGCGTGGCTCGCACGAGCGGCAGCGCGGCCTGGCGCTCATCCGCGGTGACGAGCGTGAGGTCATGCGCCAGCGCGGTCGCCGCGATCCAGAGATCATTGCTCGGCCGGCGGCCCGCACTCGCGCGCAGCTCGCCGTAGCGGGCAGCTATGTGGCGGTCGACCGGCAGTGCCGGTGCTTCGGCCAGCACGGCCGCCAGCAGCGCGAGGCGGCGAGCCCGCGTGGTGTTGTCGTGTGCGATCAGGATGCCCGCCTCGAGCTCACCCACACTCACCACGCTCACGGCCCATTCCTCCGCAAAGTCCTCCGGGGCGTGTGCGCCGACGAGGACGCTCGTGTCGATCAGGCTGCCCACGGGTCACGTGCGGCTTCTTCGTCCTCCTGGCGCATCCGACGTAGATCGTCGGCGAAGCCGGCGTCGGCGGGGTTCTCGGCCAGGATCGCGGCGAGTCGCTCGCCCCCCGCAAGCGCGCGTGCTCCGGGGAGCGGCCCGAGCTCGGCAACCGGGCGTCCGGCCACGGTCACGGTGAAGCGCTCACCCTGTTCAGCCCGGCGCAGCACGGCACCGATCTCGTTGCGTAGCTTGCCCTGAGGAATCACGGCCACCGGCAAATCGTAGCAGAACTGCTACGGCGCGGTGTGTCTGCGCCCTCCAACTCGTCGGACCGCCGCGGCCCCCCACAGCGGGGGCGCTAAGCCACCGAGGCCGGCCCCGAGCGGTGCACAGCCATTTCCCCCGGGAAGTGACAGGCCGCCCAGTGCCCCTCGGCGTGGCGCTGCAGGGGCGGGCGCTCGCCACGGCAGACCTCGCGCCCGCGCCCGACCGGGCACCGCGGCTCGAAGGGACAGCCGGGTGGGCGTTCCACGACGGAGCCGACTTCGCCGATCGGCTGCGGGCGGTTGGCGCGGCGCGCACGTCCCCCGGCCAGCGGCACGGGCACAGCCGAAAGCAGCGACACGGAGTAGGGGTGAAGCGGGCGCGAGAACAGCTCGGCGCGCGGCGCGATCTCCATCACCTGCCCGAGGTAGAGGACGGCCACGCGATCACAGAAGTACTCGGCCACGGCGAGGTCGTGGCTGATGAACACGTAGGTCAGCCCGAGCTGCTCCTGCAGGCTGCCGAGCAGGTTCAGCACCTGCGCCTGCACGGAGACGTCGAGCGCGGAGATCGGCTCGTCGAGGATCACGACCTCGGGTCGCAGCACGAACGCGCGTGCGATGCCGATGCGCTGGCGCTGCCCGCCGGAGAAGGCGTGCGGCCGGCGCTTGCCCTGCTCGGCGGTCAGCCCGACGTCGGCGAGCATCGCCGCGGCGGCATCGCGGCGCTCGGAGGAGTCGCCGATCTCGTGGATCAGGAGCGGCTCTTCGACGATCGCCGCGGCACTCATGCGCGGGTCCAGCGAGGCGAAGGGGTCCTGGAAGACGAACTGCATGCGCCGCCGCAGCGCGCGCAGCTCGTCACGGTCGAGCGTATTCAGATCGACGCCGTCGAACAGCACGCGCCCCGCGCTCAAATCGAGCAGCCGCAGCAGGCAGCGCGCGAGCGTGGACTTGCCGCAGCCGGACTCGCCCACCAGCCCGAAGCTCTCACCGCGCTGCACGGCGAGTGAGATGTCATCGAGCACCGTCACGCCGATCTTGCGCCCGAAGCGCTCGCCGCCGCGCACCTGGAAGGTCTTGGAGATGCTCTGCGCCTCGAGGATCGGCGCCGCGACCGTCTCGGTTGCGCCCGCTCGGGCGCCTGAGATCTCGGCCTCGCTCATGGCGCGTGCCCGCTGATGCGCTGCTCGGCGAAGTGGCACTCGACCGTGGCGGCGCCGGCTCCTCCGATCACGTGGTGGGGGCCCGGTGTCTGCTCGTGGCACTGCGGGATCTCGCGCCCGACGGGGCAGCGCGGCGCGAAGGAGCAGCCGCCTGGCAGCCGCGCGAGATCCGGGGGGAAGCCGGTGATCGCAGGCAGCGGGCCTTCGGCGAGGCGCTCGGGGTTCGGAACGCACTTCAACAGCGCCTCGCTGTAGGGATGCGTGGGTGCGAGGAAGATGTGATCGACGCCGGAGCTCTCCACGAAGCGCCCGGCATACATCACGGCGACCGAGTCACAGAAGTCCGAGACGATGCCGAGGTTGTGCGTGATCAGGATCACGGCGGTGCGGTGCTCGTCGACGAGGCGGTCGAGCAGCGCGAGCACCTGCGCCTGTGTGGTCACGTCGAGCGCGGTCGTCGGCTCGTCGGCGATCAGCACGCGCGGGTTGTTGGCGATCGCGATCGCGATCGCCACGCGCTGTCGCATGCCGCCGGAGTACTGGTG
>JACDGG010000182.1 GCA_013815355.1 Solirubrobacterales bacterium | reverse complement strand
CGCCTGCGCCGCGTGCGGTGCTCGTGGCCGCGCGCGTGCTCGGATGCGGGTGCCCGGGTACTTCGGAGGCCCCGCAGCCGCCGAGCGCCGAGGCGGCGCAGCCGATGAGGGTCGCCCCGAGCAGAGCGCCTCGCGAGAGCATGAGGCGATCCTAGCCCGCCGAACAGCGGCCGCGCAGGCGCTATATCGACCGCGCGCACCGTATATCCGTCCAACTGGTAATAGAAACGTGGATCGAAGCGCGCGTCTAACCCGATCAACGACGCCGGACGCGCCCATATTCCGCGAACGCCATCAAGAATCAGTGTCTGCAAGCGCCACCAGCGGCCCAACCCCGGGCACTCAACCAGAGTCGATCTCGCGAGCGGGACCGCGTCGCGGCGTGCCCGCCCCCCTGCGCATGCTCGTGCGCGGGCACCAGAGCGTGTGGGTGGCGATCACCGGGCTGCTCGTGATCGCAGGCACGCTCGGCGCCGTGTTCGGCGCGCAGGCCGTGGCTCGATCCGACGCCGACAAAGCCCGCCTCAGCTTCCATCTCTCCTCGGCCGAGATCGCCTCGACGCTGAAGCTCGCGATCCAACACGAGGAAGATCTCGTGGTCGGCGCGAGCGCTTACGTGGCCGGCAATCCCAACTCCTCGGCCGCCGACTTCGACCGCTGGGCCGAATCGGTGCACGCGATGCAGCGCTACCAGGAGCTGCTCGACATCGGGCTCGTGACGATGGTCCCCGCCTCGCACCTGGCGGTCTTCCAGGCCCGCATGGCCGCCCACCCGCTGCGGCCCTTCGGACCCGCCACGGTGCTCCCGGCGGAAAGCGGCGAAGTGATTCCCACGGGGTCGCGCTCCTACTACTGCCTGGCGGTGGCGGGGCTGACGAGGAGCGCGAAGACCTACCTGCCCGGCGGACTGGACTACTGCGCGCTCGCGCCGACGCTCGTCGCGGGCCGCGACACGGGGCTGCCCAGCTATGCGCCGTTCATGGCCGGCGGCGGCACGACGCTCGGCATTGAGACGCCTGTCTACCGGGGCGGCGTCGTGCCGAGCACGCTCGCCGCGCGGCGTCGCGCCTTCCGCGGCTGGCTCGGCGAGCTGCTGAAGCCTCAGGTCGTGCTCTCGCGCGCTCTGGAAGGACACCCGAACATGGCGGTGAGCTTCCGCTATGACGCGCCGGGCTCGCATGTGGCGTTCAAGGCCGGCCACGCCAGGGCCGGCGAGCAGATCGCGAAGATCGATCTGCACAACGGCTGGACCGTGCAGAGCTTTGGCGCGCCCGTCGCAAGGGGCGTGTTCAGCAACTGGCACGCGCTCACGATGCTGATCGGCGGGACGCTGCTCAGCCTCGTCTTCGGCGCGCTCGGGTTCGTGCTCGGCACCGGCCGGCGCCGCGCGCTCGCGCTCGTGCATGAGAAGACGCGCGAGCTCTCCCACCAGGCGCTGCACGATGCGCTGACGGGGCTGCCCAACCGCGCGCTCGTGCTCGACCGCGCCGAGCAGTTGCTGAGCCGGGGCTCGCGTCAGCAGGGCACGCTCGCAGGAGCACTGTTCATCGACATCGACGGCTTCAAGCACGTCAACGACAACCTCGGCCACGCGGCCGGCGATCACCTGCTGAAGACCGTCGGCGAGCGTCTGCAGGGCGCTGTGCGCGAGCAGGACACCGTCGGGCGCCTCGGCGGCGACGAGTTCGTGGTACTCCTCGACACGGCCGGCGAGGAGCGGACGCTGGACATCCTCGCCGACCGGCTGACCGAGGTGCTGCGCGAGCCGGTCGAGCTCGACGGCGGCGGCCGACTGTTCGCGGTGACCGCGAGCATCGGCGTGGCCTTCGGCCAGTACAGCTCGCCGGACACGCTGCTGCGCGACGCCGATCTCGCGCTGTATGCGGCGAAGGCCGCCGGCAAGGATCGCTATGCGCTGTTCGACGCGAGCATGAACGAGGGCGCCGAAGGTCGCCTGGAGCTCGAGGCGGATCTGGCCGTGGCGCTCAGGCACGGGCAGTTCTACCTCCTCTACCAGCCGATCTTCGACCTCCCCAGCCAGGGCATCGTCGGCGTCGAGGCACTGATCCGCTGGAAGCACCCCGTGCGCGGGGTGGTACCGCCCGACAGCTTCATCCCGCTCGCCGAGGACACCGGGAAGATCGTCGAGATCGGCCGCTGGGTGCTCCAGGAGGCATGCCGCCAGGCCGCCGTGTGGGCGGGCGAAGGCCTCGAGCTCGGCATCGCCGTGAACGTCTCCGCGCACCAGCTCGCACGGCCGGGCTTCGCCGAGGACGTGCGCGCGGCGCTTGAGAAGTCGGGGATCGCGCCCTCGCTGCTGACGCTGGAGCTGACTGAGACAACACTGATGCGCGACGTCGGCGCCGCCTGCGAATCGCTCAAGGAGATCAAGCAGCTCGGCGTGCGCGTCGCGATCGACGACTTCGGCACGGGCTATGCCTCGCTCTCGCAGCTGCAGCGCATGCCGGTCGACATCCTCAAGATCGACCGCAGCTTCGTGGCAGCTCTCAACGACGGCGGCCAGAGCCGCGAGCTCTTGCAGGCGATCCTCGGCGTCGGCGAGGCGCTTTCGCTGTTGGTTGTTGCCGAGGGCATCGAGGAGCGCCTGCAGATGACGATGCTCGAAGAGATGGGCTGCGAGATGGCGCAGGGCTCCCTGATGGGCAAGCCGGGCCCGGCTGAGCTGATCGGCGAGCTGCTGCGCCCGGGCGCCGTGCGCCTCACCGCCGAGTCGCCATCCATCTGAGAACAGCTTCCGAGCCGGTCTGACGTTCGCAGACAGGGCGGTTGCTTGGGACCCGGCGCCAGACGCCGAGGGGCGCGGCGAGCTTATACTCGCTGCTCTTTCAGATCCGCTGTCCCCGCCGCCTTTTATTCCACGGAGGTCTCGATGAGCAAGCTGGTTGGCCGCATCGGCATTCCCGCTCTGGCCCTGCTGGCGCTCGCCGGCTGTGGCAGCAGCAAAAGCAGCAACACCTCGACGTCTGCCACCACCTCCTCGGCGGCGAGCGCTGCCAGCTCCGCGATCGCCGCGCAGGTGCCCGCGGCGATCAAATCGAAGGGCACGCTCACGGTCGCAACCGAAGCTCAATACGCGCCCAACGAGTTCATCGCGCCCGACGGTCACACGATCATCGGGATGGACGCCGACCTGATGAGTGCGCTCGCCGAAACGATGGGGCTGAAGGTCAAGCTCGTGAACTCCAACTTCGAAACGATCATTCCCGGCCTCGCCGCCGGGCGCTACGACGTTGGCGCCTCGTCCTTCACCGACACCAAGGAACGCGAGAAGACGGTCGACTTCGTCGACTACTACACCGCCGGGATCTCCTTCTACGCCAAGAGCACCGGTAACCCGGGCGTCAGCGTGGTAGCGGACCTCTGCGGGAAGAAGGTCGCCGTGGAGAAGGGCACGACCGAGCAGGAAGAATCCGAAGCGCAGAGCAAGAAGTGCTCCAAAGAAGGCAAGCCTGCGGTGACGGCGCTGGTCTTTCCCGGACAGGACGCAGTCAACCTGGCGGTCTCGAGCGGGCGCGCCGATGTCGGAATGGCCGACTCGCCCGTCGCCGACTACCAGGTGGCACAGTCCAAAGGCGTCTTCAAACTGACCGGCCAGGCCTTCGGTCTCGCCCCCTACGGATTCGCGATCCCGAAGAGCAGCGGCCTCACGAAACCGATGGCGGCGGCGCTGAAGGAACTGATCGCCAACGGCACCTACGCCAAGATCCTCGCCAAATGGGGACTGCAGTCGGGCGCGATCAGCGAACCCAAGATCAACGGAGCGACGAGCTGAGCGTGTAGTTGGTGTCCTCGAGCGAGGTCACCAACCCGACCGGGCGGCCGGATGAGATAACGGCCGTCCCGGTCCGCCACCCCGGCCGCTGGGTCGCGGCGGCGATCGTGCTGGCGATCGCCGCCTCGCTGATTCGCTCCGTCGTAACGACCTCGGGCTTCGAATGGGGCGTGCTCGGCGAATACCTGTTTGACTCACGCATCCTCGACGGGCTCGTCGTGACGATCGAGCTGACCGTGATCGCGATGGCGATCGGGATCGTGCTCGGCGTGCTGCTCGCGGTCATGCGTCTTTCGCCGAATCCTCTGATCTCGCGCGCGAGCTGGTCATACATCTTCTTCTTCCGCGGCACACCCGTCCTCGTGCAGCTGCTGTTCTGGTACAACATCGCCGCGCTGTATCCGAAGATCGCGCTCGGCATTCCCTTCGGTCCCGCGTTCATCCATCCCGATGCCAACACGCTGATCACCGCCTTCCGCGCGGCGATCCTCGGGCTGGGCCTCAACGAGGGCGCCTACATGGCCGAGATCGTGCGTGCGGGGATCATCTCGGTAGATGAGGGACAGACCGACGCGGCGCAGTCCCTCGGCATGACGCGCGTGCAGACGCTGCGCCGGATCGTGCTGCCGCAGGCGATGCGTGTGATCATCCCACCGACCGGCAACGAGACGATCTCGATGCTGAAGACGACCTCGCTGGCGAGCGTGATCACCGTCACCGAGTTGCTCTACGCGGGACAGCTGATCTACTCGGTCAACTTCAAGGTGATCCCGCTGCTGATCGCGGTGAGCTTCTGGTACCTGGTGTGCACGAGCGTGCTCTATGTCGGGCAGCACTACCTCGAGCGCTACTACGGGCGTGGCAGCTCACGCAGCGCGATGGCCCGCGGCGATCTCGCCACGGCGGCGGTCGCCTCGCCGCGCGAGGGGGGCGTCGCGTGAGCGCCGTGATGGTCAGCGCCGAGAGCGTGCACAAGCGCTTCGGACGGCTGGAGGTCCTGAAGGGGATCAGCCTAGAGGTCAGGACCGGCGAGGTGATGTGCCTGCTCGGACCGTCCGGCTCGGGGAAGTCGACGTTCCTGCGCTGCATCAACCACCTCGAGAAGATCAACTCGGGGCGGCTCTCGGTCGACGGCGAGCTCGTTGGCTACAGGCAGGTGGGCGACAAGCTGCACGAGCTGCGCGAAGCCGAGGTGGCGCGCAAGCGTGCTGCGATCGGCATGGTCTTCCAGCACTTCAACCTGTTTCCGCACATGACCGCCGAGCAGAACGTCACCTGTGCGCCGATCCGCGTCAAGGGCGTCACCCGCGAGGCCGCCCGCACGCTCGCGCGTGAGCAGCTCGGCCGCGTCGGCCTGGCGGACAAGCTCGACGCCTACCCGACCCAGCTCTCCGGTGGACAGCAGCAGCGCGTGGCGATCGCGCGGGCGCTGGCGATGGAGCCGAAGCTGATGCTGTTCGACGAGCCGACCTCGGCGCTCGATCCCGAGCTCGTCGGGGACGTGCTGCGGGCGATGCAGCAGCTCGCGGGCGAAGGCATGACGATGATCGTCGTCACGCACGAGATGGGCTTCGCGCGCGAGGTGGCGGACACCGTCGTGTTCATGGACGGCGGTGTCGTCGTCGAGTCGGGCGCGCCCGCCGAGGTGCTCACCAACCCGCGCCACGAGCGCACGCAGGCGTTCCTCTCGAAGGTGCTCTAGACGGAAGTTTTTGAGGGTCTGAGGCCTGATTGCCCGTGGTTGTGGGGATCGGGCCTTCTTTTGGTGGTTGGACGTAGACACTAATAGTGGGTTGTTACCGTCCGATGGGTATGGCATCATGTGGCTA
>JACDGG010000002.1 GCA_013815355.1 Solirubrobacterales bacterium | reverse complement strand
CCGAACCCAGATCGAGACGTTCTGGGCCGTTCTGCCGCCCTCGCCGAAGGTCCTGCGACCGATCCATCACCCGTAATCAGCAACAAAAGCCGTCGAAGCCCCTTGACTTTTCATCCGTAGATGCACACCCGTGCGAGCGCTGTATCAGCGCTGTGCAAATTCGTTGGCCGGTCTGGAGCCTTCGTGGTCTGTATCCGTTGTGATGACCGCAGCCAGCATCGACGCCGCCAAGGGCGGCGGGTACGCGCGCTACCTCGAGTCAAAGACCGTGGAGCCAGAGCGCGGGGACTACTACCTGAGCCCCGACGGCGAGCCCACCCAAGCTCCCGGCCGGTGGCTCGCCACCCCCGATACGCTCGCCCGGCTGGGGGTCGAGGGCGACACCATCGAAGGCAAGGACTTCATCGCGTTGATGGAAGGCCGCCACCCTCGAAGCGGTGCGTGGCTTCGCCGCGAGGGCTCCAACGGACTCCGGGGCGACGGGATCGACCTGACCTTCAGCGCCCCCAAGTCCGTGTCGGCTGTGTGGGCACTTGGGGACGGGTCCCAGCGTCTTGAGATGGAGGCTGCGCACGCCGCGGCTGTGAGCGAAGCGATGGCGCATGTCACCGAGACGGTGCCGACCGTGCGCCGTCGCTACGGCGGGGAGGTTGTGGAGGAGCCGGCGCGTGGGGTGGTGGCCGCCGAGTACCGGCACACCACGGCGCGTGGCGTGATGGAGGGCGACGTGCCCGACCCGCAGCTGCACAGCCATGTGGTCATCACAAACGCGATCCGCGAGGACGGGAAGATCGTCGCGGTCGCCTCCAGGCCGATCTTCCGCTCCGCGCGGGAGCTCGGCGCCTACTACCGCTCGGCGCTCGCGCACCAGCTTCAGCAGCGCGGGTATGCGATCGAGCGGGGGACCGGCAAACATGGGCGCTACTTCGAGATAGCCGGCGTGCCGCGCGGCCTGCTGGACTCTTTCTCCGCACGCATGCCGCCCGCCGCGAAAGCGAGCCGACGGCGAGCAACGCACAGCGGGACGCCAGGAGTGATCGCGGCATGAGTTCACCAGGCGTCACGATCAGCCAACCCGCGACCAGCTGGCCGAGAGGAGCCCGGGCGCGAGCGCCAGCCGCGAGCCGATCCTCGTCATCGAGGCAGATGCAGACTTCGGACGGGCGCTCGTCGAGCAGCTCGCCGCGGACGGCCATCCAACGGAGCTCGCCCGCACCGCCGGCCATGCCGAGACGACGGCAGGCGCCCGCCCGCCGCGACTGGTCGTGCTCGGAGAACTCGAGTCGCCGCGGGGCACCCTCGAGCTGTTGGAAACCATCCGCGGGCACCACGCGGAAGCGTGGCCCCGAGACCTCCCGGCGATCGTCCTCAGCTCACGCACAACGGAACTCGACATGCTGCGGGCCTTCGAGGCAGGCGCAGATGATTTCCTCGCCCGCCCCCTCCGCTATCTGGAGCTGCGAGCCCGCCTGCGCGCGCTGCTGCGCCGTGCGGCCGGCCGCAACCAGCAAGTAGAGCCGCTACAGATCGGTCCGCTGAGGATCGACCCGGCCGCCCATGCGGTGAGCCTCGCTGGCAAACGCCTGGAGCTTCGCCGCTTGGAGTACGACCTGCTGCTGCACCTGGCCGTCGACCCGCAACGGGTGTTCCACAAACACGAGCTACTACAAGCGGTATGGGGATACCGCTCGGCCGGCACCACCCGAACGCTCGACAGCCACGCCAGCCGCCTACGCCGCAAGCTCGGCGCCGCGGGCGAACGCTGGGTCATTAACGAGTGGGGAGTCGGCTACCGCCTGACGTAAAACAGCCTGCGAGTCAGGTCGGGCAACGCCAACGAGGCCGATGTCGAGCAATCTGGTGAGTGGTGCGGTAAGCTCAGACGATTCGTATCAAGCGCCTGAATCCATCTGGCGGGCTGCTCCGCTGCCGTATCATTGACAACACTGGGCACGTCAGCGGGTAGCGGACGTATCGCTTCAGAGGCCGGGTCTGTCGAGCAAGGAACGCGGCGGGGCGCATGCCCGCTTCGACCGGCGCACCCGGCGTCGTGCCGATCCACCCACGGTCGGTGACGGCACCTGTGGCTCCGCCGCCGCAAGCTGCGGGTAGCTGCTGAGAGGGCTCGGGCGGACGATCCAACGGTTAGCCCATCAGGTCCTCAAGAAACTCGGACCCGGGGGCGACGCCCGTGACAAGCAGATGATCGCGCGCTCGGGTACAGGCAACGTAGAGGAGCTGGCGCTCGGTCTCCCAGGTGTCCTCCAGGTCAGCGTAGTCGCCGACCTCGTCAATGCGCGCCTGCGACGGGATGATGGCCTCGTCGCAGGCAAGGACGGCGACTGCCCGGAACTCGAGGCCCTTGGCGCGCTCCATGAGACCGACGGCCACCTGGCCGGTCTGGACGCTCGCCTCGGGGTCGAGCAGCTGTGCGTTGAGCCCTGCTGCGGCCACCGCCATGTTGGCGCGCTTGAGCTCGCGCGATGAGCGAACGAAGACTCCCATCTCCTCCGCGCCGACGCCAGCGTCGACAGTGTCTTGAGCCATGCTCCGACCTTGCCCGTCTCCTCCCCGACCGACTGCAACACGAGGATGTTTGGCGGGGCTCCCGTGAAGACCGAGACAATGCCGCGGCGCGACTCAGGGTTGCCATCGACGTCGCTGAGCTCCAGGGGCCCTGGTCTTCGACAACCTCCTGCTTGCACACGGCCGTCGAGGCGTCCGCCAGCCCGGTGAGTTGCGCCAGTGGGTCTACGGCTATCGCGCTCTGTCTCCCGGTCACCAGCGCGAGGTACGAGACCGCGTGGTCGCCGCGTTTGAGCACTGACACTTCGATCGTCTAGGCACGTTCCGGTCGGCCGGAACGAACATCGACATCTGGCTATCGCTGAGTCATCACCAGCGACGACCAGTAGGCCGCCACCAAGCACCGCCTCCCGTGGCCGTGAGAACATCGGGACATGCTGTTCCCGTTTGATCCCGACCGCCCGGCGCCAGACGGCCCATGTGCGCTGTCGTGGAGCGGGGCAAGGACT
Organism: Solirubrobacterales bacterium; assembly: GCA_013815355.1. Lineage (GTDB taxonomy): Bacteria > Actinomycetota > Thermoleophilia > Solirubrobacterales > Solirubrobacteraceae > Palsa-744. The sequence goes on along the minus strand of JACDGG010000002.1, from coordinate 90,136 downwards.
CGGCGCTGACACTCTGGACGTTGCGAGCCGAGGGCGCCGGGCCGCAGGCGCTGATTACTACCGTCACTGATGAGTACGGGCGGATCAGTATGCATGGCGTTCGCCGCGAGCTGCTGGAAAGGCAGTCCGAGGCAGCCGGCGTCCCGCTCGTCGAGGTTCGCATTCCACCCGGTTGCGGGAATGACCTCTATGAGGAGCGCTTGACCCAGGTGTTCGCCTTGCCACCCCTGTCTACGGTGGAGACGGTCGCGTTTGGCGACCTGTTCTTGGAGGATGTCCGCGCCCATCGCGAGCAGCAGTTGGCTGTGAGCGGCCGGTGTGGGGTCTTCCCGCTGTGGGGGCGCGACACCAGTGAGCTTGCTCGGGAGTTCATCGCCGCCGGTTTTCAGGCGGTCATCGTCTGTCTGGACCCTCGAGCGCTCGACGCCTCTTTCGCGGGCCGGGCGTATGACGAGGGGCTGCTCGCCGAGCTGCCGGCGAACGTTGATCCCTGCGGTGAGAACGGCGAGTTCCACACCTTCGTCCACGCCGGACCGATCTTCAGTGAGCCGGTCGCGTGTGAGATCGGCGAGGTTGTGCAGCGCGAGAGCTTCGTGTTCTGCGACGTTCTGCCTCGGTAGCGCCTGTAAGAGCCGCTGCGCGGTCTGTACCTCGGGAGCGCCGCCGCGTTTCCCGGAGGCGCGGCCCGCGGCGTGCCCTGGCACGCCGCGGCCCGCGCGGCGCTCACCGACGCCCGTCTTGCACGCCTCACCGGGCGTTTGCGACGGACAGACGCGATCGCGCGTCGCGAACGATAGGGGCCAAGTATCAAGATATCCGCCTCCAAACAGTTTTACACAGCGTGAATGTGACAATCCGATTGAGATTGATATCTTCTGCTACCAGACAGCAAACCAGGAGGACAGACGTGGCCTATGTGATCGCCGAGCCTTGTATTGGCACGAAGGACAACTCCTGTGTCGAGGTGTGCCCTGTGGACTGCATCCACCCGACGCCTGAGGAGCCCGGCTATGACGCGGCCGAGATGCTCTACATCGACCCCGAGGAGTGCATCGACTGCGATGCCTGCGTCGAGGCCTGCCCCGTGGACGCGTGCTTCGCCGAGGATCAGCTGCCTGACGAGTGGCAGAAGTTCACGCAGATCAACGCTGACTACTACCAGAACACCAGGGCATGACCGTCACCCGGGTCCTGACGGTCGAGGACCTCGAACGCTGGACGCAGTCCGGCGCGCACTGGCACATCATCCACCTCTCTGCCGAGCAGGCCACCGTCGAGCTGTGCGCGTGCACCGGTGAGCCCGTCGGGCGCCTGCAAACCACAGACCCACAGACAGTCCGTTTTCTGCACCGCGCTGGCGAGGGGCTGAAGGAGTGCCGCTGAGCACTGCGTGGTCGCGTTCCCTTCGACTGAACGTGCTCGATCGTCAGCGCTCCGTTGGGGACGCGGCTGGAGGAGATCTCGCGGTCGCTGTGTCGGAGGCGGGAGGTCTCGGCATGATCGGATCGGCGGTGCCGGCTCGATCGAGCTTCTCGAGCGCGAGGCCGCCAACTACGCTCGACGCTGCTCGTGCTTGCAATCCTCGTGCTGATGGTGTTCAAGGCATGAGCGCCAACCTGCTGAGGGTGATCGGCAGTGGGTGAGCTCGGCGCTTTTCTGAAGATCGACCGGCTGGCGAGTGTTCAGCGCGATCCGCGCGAGCGTGTCAGCGATTACCGGGAGTTCGTGACGCCGGTTGCGGATGCGGAGCTCCAAGCGCAGGGCGCGCGCTGCATGGATTGCGGCGTGCCGTTCTGCCACAACGGCTGTCCGCTCGGCAACCTGATTCCCGACTGGAACGACCTCGTCTACAGGGGTCGCTGGAAGGAGGCGATCGCGCAGCTGCACGCGACGAACAACTTCCCGGACTTCACCGGCCGAGCATGCCCCGCGCCCTGCGAACCGGCGTGCGTGATGGAGATCCGCGAGGGCGAAGCGGTCACGATCAAGCAGATCGAGCACGCGATCATCGATCACGCCTGGAAGGAAGGGTGGGTCAAGCCGCAGCCACCCAGAATCGAGACCGGCCATCGCGTCGCGGTGATCGGCTCCGGGCCGGCCGGGCTCGCGGCCGCCCAGCAGCTGCGCCGCGCTGGGCACGGCGTCGTGATCTTCGAGCGCGACGAGGCGCCCGGTGGTCTGTTGCGCTTCGGCATTCCGGATTTCAAGATCGAAAAGACGGTCGTGCAGCGACGCGTGCAACAGCTGATCGACGAGGGCGTCGAGCTGCGCTGCGGGGTCGACATCGGCCGCGACGGCCCCGTCACGGATCTGCTGAAGGGGTTCGACGCGACCGTGCTCGCCACCGGCTCGCGCGTGCCGCGCGACCTGCCGGTCGAGGGTCGCGACCTTGGTGGCATCCACCTCGCGATGGACTATCTGTATCAGCGCAACCGCTGGGTGGCCGGCCAGCAAGGACCCGAGCCAACGATGCCCGCCCCTCCCCGACCGAGCGAGCCGATCAACGCCTCCGAAAAGCATGTCGTCGTCATCGGCGGCGGCGACACCGGCGCGGACTGCGTCGGCAACGCCCTGCGCGAGGGCGCCGCGTCGGTCACGCAGCTCGAGCTGTTGCCGCTGCCCCCGCCACAGCGGCCCGATGACCGCACCCCATGGCCGCTTTGGCCCGACAAGTTTCGCTTGAGCTACGCGATGCAGGAGGCGCGAGAGCTGGGACGCGGCGAGCAGGACTACTCGATCGCGACCACTCACTTCATCGGCGCCGCCGGCGCCGTCAGCGGCTTGTGCTTCTCCCGCGCCGAGTCGACCGTGCCGTTCGCCCCCGTCGCGGGCACCGAGCGCGAGCTGCGGGCCGACCTCGTGCTGCTGGCGATGGGATTCCTGCACCCCGAACCGCAGCTGCTTGACGACCTCGGGGTCGCGAAGGACCCCCGAGGTAACGTCAAGACGACGCCTCCCTACAGCACCTCCGTGAAAGGTGTCTTTGCTGCGGGAGACGCCCACCGGGGTCAGTCACTGATCGTGTGGGCGATCAACGAGGGCCGCCAGTGCGCACGCATGGTCGACCGCTACCTCACCGGCAGGAGCTACAGCGAGCCTGCCCACACCGGCAACGTGGAACCCGCCGACGAGGGACCCGAGGGTCCTCCCGAGCACGTCAGTTACGGCATCACCACGCGCGACTGACCCCGCGAACGTCCGACGGGGCGGTTGGCTCGGCGCGCGCTCGCGGCCTAGCCCCAGCGCAGCAGATCTCGCAGGACAACGGCGTTGTTGTGCTCCTGGTCGCGGGCGGCGTAGACGATCGTCACGGGTCCCTTGCGGGCGCGGCCGCTCAGCTCATCTATGAGCTCGCCATGTGCGGCAAGCTCCTCGCGATAACGCGAGCTGAACTGAGCGAAGCGCTCGGGGACGTGGTCGAACGAGCGGCGCAGCTCGTCGCTCGGTGCCAGCTCGCGCGCCCACTGGTCAAGGTGAGCGCCCTCCTTGGAGACTCCGCGTGGCCAGATGTGGTCGACCAGCACCCGGTAGCCGTCGCTCCGCTCCGGCGGATCGTAGATCCGCTTGGCCTTTACGTGGATGGTCATGGTCGCTCACGTTCCCGGGTATGTGAGGACACGGCCCCAGAGGCTCTTGGTGCCCCAGAGTCCGCGCCGCAGGCACTCGAGCTGCACGATCTGTGAGTGGTCGACGAACAGGTTGACCTCTGGCCCATAGTTCTTTACGTACCAGCCGAACACCTCGGGGTCAGCGGCCTCGAACATGACGTTCTGAAGGCCAAGCTCGCGAGCGATCGTTGCGACCACGTCGGTGCGCCAGCTCGTGACCTCCTCGGTGATGCCCTCAGACTCGATCATGATCATGTACGCGCCGGCGTCAAGGCATCGGCGTGCGAGGTCGATCGCGTAGCCGACATCGCGTGTGCCCTCCTGCTCGAGCTCTTGGGGGTGGTGGCGCCGCCGGCGCCGAACTGGATGCCGACCTCTGGCTTTGCCTTCAGTCCGGTGCGCTGGACGCGCTCGACCAGGCGCAGCATGTCGTCAGTGGGGATGCTGATAAAGCCGGCGGAGACCTCGAGTATGTCGAAGCCCAATCGGGCGACCTCGTCGATGTACTGCTCGACCGCGTCGGGGCCTTGCGTGAGGACATGCTCGATGAAGCCGCCTGTGGAGACGAGCACATCGTGCTCGTGGGCGATCTTGATGATCTCTCGCAATGTCTGCTCGGGTATCAGCGTGAAGGAGCCGCCCGCGAACTTCAGCGCGTCGACGTGCTCGCCCATCGTCTCGAGCACGTCCCTGAGGTAGCGCGGTCCCATCACGGAGTAGTAGGGGCCGCGGATCTCGGTGACGCCGCGTGTCCGCGGCTTTGACGGGCGGTGGTTGGCGCGCAGGAACGAGAATGCCAGCTCGTCGGTTGCGGTTAGCGTGTCGGGTGTCATCTTTGTCTCCTTCGTCTCAGTGCGGGGTCCAGATCGGCTTGCGTCGTGCCGGCGAGCAGCGCCGTGAGCTCCTGGACTTCCAGCTCGTCGAGGTTGCTCACCGCGTCTTGGATCCGGGCGCGAAGCCCGGACTCGATGTGCGCGCCTGCGAGCCGGTCGAACTTTGCGGCCACGGTGTCCCAGCTCATCGGCCGCGTGTGAAAGCCTTCGTAGTCATGCTGCTCACGCTCGAGCGTGCGCCCGTCGCGCAGGTACAGCCGCACACGGGCGCTGTGCTCAGCCGGGAAGCGTCGTGAGAACTCCCCATCGGGGCGCACCTCCACGCGACCCAAGAGCCCCTGAACGTCCTCAGCGACGATCCGCTCCGTGAGATACTGCTCGGGCAGTACCTGGCCGTCGATCATCGCTACCGCGAGTAGGTAGGGCAGTGAGTGGTCGGCCTCCTCCTTGGTGGCGATTGAGTGCTTCTCGCCCTCCTCGCCGCCGCCGATGATGTCGTAGGCGACCTGAAACGTGTCGAGCTCGATGCGCTCGACGTCGCTCGCGTTCAGATCGTGCTTGGAGCGCAGCTCGAGCAATGCTTCGATCGCCGATTGGGAGTGAACCTCGGCGTCATAGCGCTTGAGGATCGTGCGCCGTACAGACTCGAGATCCTCCCGGGCCCAGTCGATCTCAAACGGGCCCGCGATCGCCTCGATGAAGCCCTTGTTGCCCTCGAACACTTCGCGCGGGCCAGTGACGCCGAGCCTCGCGAGGAACGCCGCCTGCGTCGCACCAGCTGCGGTTGCCGGATAGGCGAGGCCCTTCCAGTGCGACAGTTCGCCGGTGCGGGTCACGCGCAACGCGTTCAGGGACGTCCCGGCGATCGCGACCGCGTTCGCGATCCGCTGCTCGTCAAGTCCGGGTGCGCGCGCCACCCCGGCGGCCACCGCGTAGGCTCCCTGCGTCGTGTGGTCAAACCCCTTGGCGCGCACCGGCGCAACCTCGCTGAGACGATTCTGCACCTGATAGGCGACCGCGAGCGCGGTCAATAGCGTGCGGCCGTTCGTACCGGCGTACTCGCTAGCGGCGAGCACCGCCGCGAGATTGTCGCTTGGGTGGCATGTCTCCCCGGGCGCGAGATAGGAATCGTTGAAGTCCAGGTAGCGCACGAGCGCGCCGTTGTAGAGAGCCGTGCGATCGGGTGCGCTCTTTCCCCCGCCGATCAGCGTGGCCAGGGGCGCACCACCGAACTCGTGGACCTGCGCACGCACCATCGCGGGCACCTCGGCGCCCAGCGCGCCGAGCGCGCAGCCCAGCGAGTCAAGGACGCGGAGCTTCAGCTGCTCACGGGCCGCATCGGAGATGTCCTCCCAGCGCGAGTCGGCAACGAACCGCGCGAGCCTCTCGACCTGGGTGGTCGGGTTCGGCGAGCCGACCGAACGGCGCCGAGAATCCGATGGTATATCGACGCTGCTCGAAGTCGTGGTGCTCATATATCCTTAGCGCGCTGCTGGAGCGGTTTCTTACGCAGGACCGCCCGGGGCGCTGACGTTCTCGCGCGTCGTGTTGATCGTCAGCTGAGCGGCAGGTCCGTGAGCTCACCGAAGCCGAGCGTGCTCGACGCCACGGACTCAAGTGGGATCTCGATGGGGATCACATCCTCACCCTGAGGCATGACGTCAAGGGCCTCGCCGACCTGGCTCGAGAGATAGGGCGCGAGGTAGCGTCCGGAGATCTTGTCCGGCGGCCACCACAGCGCCTCGCGAGAGATCGTCGAGTCATCGCCGGCGCCGCCGCTGATGTCCGCGCGCATGTAGCGCGCGGGTCCCCCGGTCAGCAACACGCCGCGGAGAATCGGATGAAACGGCTGCGGCTCGATCTCGGCACCCACGGATGCAGCGATCGCTTCGGCGACGGCGTCGGCTTCCTGGGCGGCGAGGCCACCCTGCTTGACCGGAAACGTCGTCGCGTCACCCGCTGCGAACACATCGTCCAAGCCGATCACCCGACCGTGGGCATCGGTTTGTATGAACCCATCGGCCGCACACGCGATGCCGCGCAGCCGGGGACCGGCCAGTCGTGGCTCGGTGATGACTCGGTCGACCCGCATACCGCGCTCGCCGGGAGAGATCTCGAGCCATCCCCGGTGAGTCGGCGCGCCGTAGCTGCTCGTGTGCAGAGTGACCCCGGCAGCCTCCAGAAGCTCGCGGACCTTAGCGCTGGCGGCAGCGCCAAACATCCCCAGCGGCTCCTCCTCGGGCGTTATCAGGCTCAGCTCGACCCCGGAGCGCCCGTGACGGGCGCATTCCGCGGCGGTCATCAACGCCAGGTCATAAAGCGGCAGCGGCCAGCTCGCTCCTGCTGGCTTGACGAACGCCACCCTGCTGATCTGCCCCTCGAGAAGGTGGTGGAGCAGCAGCTCGTAGCTGGGCCCGTCGTGCCCGCCGTGATAGGTCAGGACATCCACCGACTGCCACTCCCGTTCGGGATGAGCCCCGACGGCAAGAACGAGCATGTCGTACGGGAGCTCCTCGCCATCCCTGGTGAACACTCGATGTGCTTCGTGCTCGATGTGGTCGAGAACTCCGTGGTGCCAGCGAGCACCGAGCTCGACCGCGGTGTCCTCGAGGCGAAAGCCACGACCACGCTTCGGCTTGAAGGGTTGATCGACGGCCATCGAGAGGTTGACGAACCTCAGCTCCGGTGCCAGCACCGTGACATCCACACGGTCTCGCGCAAGCGCGTGCAACGCCAATAGCGTCTCCAGCCCAGCGACTCCGCCGCCGGCAACAACCACGCGTGGAAGAGAGGGCTTGTGTATGGCTCGGCTTGGCATGGCGATCAATGCTCCTCTCGATCAATGTTCCGTTACTTCATAGCGCCCGAGCACGGCAAGTTCTTACGTCGCGGTGCATCCGAGATGGCCGGCGAGTCCGGGGCTGTGATGCCAGTAGGTAAGACCGGAGCTGTTGGGCGACGCTGAGGTAGGTGAGCGCACGACCGCTCACGCCCCTCGAGCACGGGTGCTCGCCGCAACGGCGCGACCGGGCCGGGCACCCATCCCAGCCTCCTACACCAACCAGAGACAGGAAAAACCTATGGCCATCGCAGTCAGACAAGCAGAGATCACCTGGGACGGCACGCTCGCACGCGGAACGGGCACGCTATCGACGCGAAGTGGCGCGCTCGATCAACTGCCCGTCACGTGGGCCTCGCGCACCGAGCAGCCGGACGGCAAGACGAGCCCGGAGGAGCTCATCTCGGCCGCACATTCAAGCTGCTTTGCGATGGCCCTTGCGCTCGTGCTCGGTGAAGCCGAGAGCCCCCCGGAGCATTTGGCGGTGGCCGCTGTGTGCACTTTGGACGAGGTCGATGGGGCGCCGCGGATCGCAACCATCGAGCTCAGCGTCCGCGCCCGCGTGGCCGGGCTCGACGCATCTGCCTTCGAGCGCCACGTCGCAGCGGCGAGCGACCTCTGCCCCGTGTCAAACGCGCTGCGCCCCGGCGTCAAGATCAGCGTCCACGGCGAGCTGGAACCCTCCTAAAGCCGCTGTTTGGACCCATTGCTGCATCACCTGCGCCGGGCCTGCAGGGGTGGTGCGGGGTTGCCGGTCGCGGGCGATGCGTGCGCGGTGCTTTGATCGCGGCGACGCATCGCTCGACGCACAGCTGCAACGCGACGTGATCGCACCGCGGGATTGATGCTCGCCAGCCGACCACGCGCGCCCGACGAAATGCTGGGCGCATGCGCCGCGCCGGGAAGAGGAGGGGTGCTCATATCTCTTCAGCGTCCGACGCGCCACGCTTTCTTACCACCCATGCGCGGCCCGGAGCAGCGTGTTGTCCGGCGCTCGTAAGACGCGCATCGACGTTTGACGCTATTGAGTATATGCGCGCGCTATCGCCCGAACATTGGCATGAACGCCGGCGCCGTCGACGCTCGCGGCCGGAGCGCCACTACGTCGGGCGCCGCCCTGAAGCGACCGAGGTCTACCTCGTCGTCGGCACCGATCTGCAGCCTCTGACGCACCTCGAATACCGGGACACCGCCGTGTTCGACTGGGGGCGCGTGGCACCGGGCGCGCTGGAGCTGGCGTTTGCGATGCTCGCCGACGCAACGGGGCACCGACCGACAGACCTGGTGTGCCGGTCGTTTTGCGAGGACGTCGTGGCCCGCCTGGATCACGCCGGGTTTGTGCTCACCGATGGGGATATCGCGGTCTGGCTGATGACTGCCTTCCTCGCCGCCGACACCTCCATCGTCGAGCCACACCCTGACCGTCGCGGACGACGCAAGCGAGCGCTCGCGTGGATACGCGCCAGCGCGGGACGAGCATGAAGCTCGTTGCTGGCGGACGTGATAGCTTATCTACAGTACGAGTGTGTAAATGGCATTCCTCGACGGTCCGGAGGCAGCAAATGAGCACCACGGCCCCGCTCGCAACGACACCGAGATATCGGTCCAGCACCAGCGACGCGACGGTTCGCCGGTTGCGTTCCCATGCGCCGACCATATCGAGGCCATCAGGGCATCCACCTGGCCGGGTGGCGCACAGGCACTCCGCCGGGCTGGGGCGTCGCCTGTTGGGCCTGCGATGAGCGTGCCCACTCCAGCCGTGGGACGCAGGCTTGATCCGCAGTCGCGCAGGTGGCTCGAGCAGCTGCGCTCCGAGGGCTTGGTGCGTGAGGCGGCCATCCGAAGGCTGCACGCAGTTCTGCTGAGTGAGGCTCGCTTCGAGGTTCGGCGGCGAACCGCGGGATTGGCGCACCCTTCAGGTCGCGATCTCGACGAGCTCGCGCTGCAGGCCGCAGATGATGCGCTGATGGCGATCCTGGGAAAGCTTGACCAGTTCCGCGGCGATGCGCTGTTCACCACCTGGGCGCGTCGTTTTGCTCAGCTCGAGGTGCCGGGCGAGATCCGACGGCGCTTGGGGCATACCCGCGAGACACCAACCGATGGCGAGCAGTGGCCTGTTGAGCGTGTCGGCGATGGGGACGACCCGCAAGATCTCAGCGAGGCGAGTGAGCTCGCCCGCACGATCGGTCATCTGATTGCGCATGATCTGAGCTCCCACCAGCGTGAGGTCCTGATCGCCATGGCTGTCAACGACGTGGCGGCGAAGGAGCTCGCGGAGCGGCTGGACTCGACGCCGGGAGCTCTCTACAAGACGCTCCACGACGCCCGATGCAAGCTTAAACAGCGCCTCGCCGACCGAGCCGCGGAGGATCAACACCAACAGGAAAGGCGATTTGCCCGTGTCTGATTACGCGAAGGACGTACTCGTAGAGGCGCAGTGGCTCGAACAGCACTTGAATGACGAGGAGATACGCATCATCGAGGTCGATGAGAACCACACGCTGTATGCCGCGGCGCACATACCCGGTGCGATCGGCTTGGACTGGCAGCAGGACTTGCAGGACCCTCTCAGGCGTGACTTCCTCGGCCCCGAGGACTTCGGCCGGTTGTTCGGGAGCCGCGGCGTCTCAGGCGAGCACACGATCGTGCTGTACGGCGACCGCAACAACTGGTTCGCCGCCTACACCTACTGGTACCTGAAGTACTACGGCCACGAGAGGGTGCTGCTGCTCAACGGGCCGCGCGAAAAGTGGATCGCAGACGGACGACCGACGAGCACCGCGGTCCCTGACTATCCGGCCGCTGAGTTTGCCGCCCAGCCCGGCGACGACGCGATCCGCGCGTACCGCGACGAGGTGCTCGCGGCCGTCGATGCCCCGACAAGGCTCGTCGACGTGCGCTCCCCGGCGGAGTTCGCGGGCGAGATCGTCTCACCGTCCGGCTACGAGCACGAGGGTGCGCAGCGCGCCGGGCACATCCCGAGCGCCGCCTCGGTGCCGTGGACGCAGGCCGTGCAGGAGGACGGCACGTTCAAGTCGGCGCAGGAGCTGCGTGACCTATACACCGGCAAGGGCGTCCTGAACGGCGAGGAGATCATCGCCTACTGCCGCATCGGCGAGCGCTCGGCGCATACCTGGTTCGTGCTGCACGAGCTGCTCGGCCACGAGCAGGTCAAGAATTACGACGGCTCCTGGACGGAGTGGGGCAGCCTCGTCGGAGTCCCCGTCGAGACGGGCGCGTGACGCGCGCGCTAAGCGGCTGCAGTAAACGCACGGAGCTTTAGCCTAGACGTCCGTCCTGCACATCGGCGGTGCCTTGTTCCGCCACCTCTCCCGGTGCGACGGCCACAAATCCGATGGCGATAAAACCGAGCAGCGCTACGACGCCGATCAGGTGCGCCCAGCCGGCTTCGGCGAATGTCAGGAAGCCGACACCCATGATCAAGCAGGCGGCGGCGAGCCGGATCGACAATCCTGGCCTGGCCGTTGGCGACAGCGCCGCCCGCGCCGGGGTGATCTGGATCGGGATCTGACCCTGGTGGGCGGGCCGCTGTTTGTCCTGGTTGTCTCCTTTGTCCTCTCCGTGTTCGAGTCGACCGGAGAGCGTCAGTTTGAACAGCAGGCCGAGCGAGGGGAACAGGATCGCGGCGCCCGCGAGCACCGCGATGATCACGGCGACCAGGGTTTCGTGGGGCGCCACCGCCTGGGCGATCGTCAGGCCGGGCAGCAGTGACGGGCGCTGCGCCAGCGCCCATCCGGCGATGATCGCGGCGACGGCCAGCGCGGCGGTGTAGCGCGCCGGCTCGAATCGCCTGACCCAGACCAGACCGAGCGTGGTCAGGCCGGCAAGCACAGAGATGATCAGCGCGGGGAGGCCGGTGCCGGCGAGCAGCCGGTCATACAGCGGGTGCGCATCGGCGTGCAGCACCACGAGGCCGCCCATCGCGATCGCCCCGCCTGCGAGCCCCGCGCCGAGCGCGCGCATGCGGAAGCGCTGCTCCAGGTCGCGATCCCCCAATCGCGCGGCGTCAGCCGCCAGGTATACGGCCGCCAGGTAGGCGGAGGTCGCGACCGCGAGCACGCCGATCAGGATCGAGGTGGGGTTCAACCAGCTCGTGATCAGGTTGCCGGCCGCGTTGCCGACGGGCACGCGCCGCGAGGCGATCCCGCCGACGGCCGCACCGAGCGCGAACGGGGTGAGGATCGAGGACAGCGCCGCGACCAGATCGACCGTGCGCGCCTCGCGCGCGGTCTCGGTACCCGCGCGCAGCGCGTAGGCCGCGCCGCGGAAGATGATCCCGACGGCGGCGATGAACAGCGCGACGCACAGGGTCGAGGCGATCGACCCGAACGCTGTCGGGTAGGCCGTCCAGAAGACGGTGAGGACGAAGATCAGCCACACATGGTTGGCCTCCCAGACCGTCGCCATCGAGTGGTGGGCGTGGTCGCGGATGCGCTCGCCCCGCTCGCCGGAGCCCGCCGTCAGCTGCCAGAACCCGGCGCCGAAGTCGGCGCCCGCCAGGACCGTGTACAGCACGAGGCCGATGAGGACGAACAGCAGTGGGATTTCGTTGAAGTGCATCGCGCTCAGCTCTCCGCCGGCCCCTCGGGCAGGTCAAGCGGGGCGCGCGCCAGTCGCCGCAGTATCCACACGACGGCCAGGCCGACGCCGACGTAGATCAAGGCCAGCGCGCCGTAGCCGATCGGGATGCCGCCGGCTCCGGTGACGGCTTCGGAGGTGTGCATCACGCCGTAGACGACCCACGGTTGTCGGCCGACCTCGGTCGTGACCCAGCCGGCGATCAGCGCGACGACGGACAGCGGCCCGGCGAGCGCCAGCACGCGGTAGAACCAGGCCGATTCGGGTAGCCGTTTGCGCCGGTAGAGGGTCGCGAGGTAGCCGACGGCGAGCAAAGCCAGGAGCGTGCCGATCCCGACCATCGTTTGGAACGCGACGCGCACGACGTTTACGTCCGGGGGGCGTTCGTCGGGTGGCACGGAGTCCAGGCCGGTGACGGTCGCGTTGGGGTTGTGGAAGGCGAGCAGGGACAGCATTTTTGGGATCGCGATCCCGTACTTGACCTGGCCGCCTGAGTACCAGCCGAGCAGGTGCTCGGGCGCGCCCTTGGTCGTGTGCGCGAGGCCCTCGATCGCGGCGAGCTTCAGCGGCTGGGTTTTCGCGACTTCGCGCGCAGCCCAGTCGCCGACGAGGATCTGCACTGGAGCGACGAGCGCCGCGATCGTCAGCGGGATCGCGAGCGCAGTGCGCTCGTAACGCCCCCATTTACCGCGCATACGCCCGATCGCATACGCGCCTGCGAGCAGGAAGCCGGTGACGATGTAGCCGGCGAGGTACATGTGCACGAGCTCGTGCCAGAAGTAGCTGTTCTCGAACAGCGCCTTGAACGGGTGCACGTCGACCGCCTTGCCGCCGACGAGGCGAAAGCCGGTCGGGTGGTTCATCCAGCCGTTCACGGCGATCACCATCAGCGAGCCGGTTATCCCGGAGAGCGCCATCGGGATGCCACTGGCGAAGTGCGCGCGCGGGGAGAGGCGGTCCCAGCCGTAGACGTAGATGCCGATAAAGATCGCCTCGATGAAGAACGAGAAGCCCTCGACGGCGAAGCCAAGGCCGAAGACGGAACCAAAGGTGGCCGTGAAGTTTGGCCACAGCAGACCCATCTCGAAGCTGAGGATCGTGCCGGTGATCACGCCCACGGCGAACAGTGCGGCCATGATCCGTGTCCAGCGCTGGGCGAGGACCCGGTACAGCGGATCGCCGGTGCGCAAGAAGCGCCACTCGGCGTACAGGATGATCGCGGGCAGCGCGATCCCGAAGCAGACCAGTGGGATGTGCACCGAGAACGAGAGCGCCTGCATCTGGCGCGCCTGCAACAGGTAGGACTGCTGGACGGGGACAAGCGCGAAAGCCGCCAACATGGCGAGTCAGTGTTTCCGGTGTGCGCGTCGATACGAGGCGATGCGGTCGATCACAGCCATCGTTAGTGACTGGTCGGTCAGGACAGCCGCGACCTCGGCCAGCACGATCGTGCTCGCGAGCAGATGGACAGCGACGGCGAGCCCGAGCATCCACCAGCCACCGACGGCGGTGAGTGCCCATACCGCCCCGACGACGACGAGGATCGCGCCGGTGAACAGGCTGATCAGGCCGATGATTTGATGGTCGCCGCCCGGGTGCCGGCGGTCGTACTGCGGGGCCTTGCGACTCGCCCGCGAGGCGAGGTCGTCATCCGTGCCGGTACTTGACGCGCTGGTGGACATCAGGACACGTTGAGGGGGTTCCGGGCGGGCTTGGGAAGGTCGGGCTGAGAGGCGCGTTCGGTTACCCGTGTTCCCTGCTCCTCGCGACCGAGAAGGTCCAAGAAGACGATGATGAACGCTACACCGAAGACTAGAAACTCGATCAGGCACATGCCCGCGCCGCCGATGTGCTGGTCGGTCAGTGCTGATATGCCGTAGGCGCGGGGTGCGTCGGCGTAGCGTGAATAGAGCGTGTGATCCAGCCACGTCAGCGGCAGGCAGACGACGGCGGCGGCCGCGCGCGAAGCGCCGAGGTAGCCCAGCCGTCCCCACACGGCGCGGCGGCCTTGGCCGGGCAGCGGGTCGACGACGACCGTCCACAGGAGAACTCCGCTGCCGAGCAGGCAGAGATGCTCGATCGTGTGCAGCAACGGATGCGCGGCAGCGGTGTCAAAGACGACCGGGATGCTCCAAGCCCATTGCGTCGCGACCCAAAATCCGAGCGCGACCGGAGCGAACCATTGGCTGCGAAGCACCCGGCCGATCCGCGCTCGCGGCGAGAGCGCGCGCAGGAGCTCGGGTGGAAGCCCGTGCGCGAGCAGCGGCGGGCGCACGCCGAGCACAAGCAGCGCTGGGGCGACGTCGGCGAGTAGGACGTGCTGGAGGGTGTGCGCGCTGAGCAGCCAGCGGTCTCCGATCGAGTCAAGCGGCGAGAGCAGCGCGACGGCGATCAGGCCCAGCCCGCTCGTGAATGCGAGTAGATGCGCAGCGTAGCGTCGGCCTGTGCGCCGGTGGGCGCGGCGATAGCAGGCGATGTATGCGGCCCCGGTGAGCACGATCGCGATGATTGGCCCTGGGTCGATGCTCCATTCTCCCCAACCTGGCGCAGCGCTAGACATGCTCACCTCCGCCCGACGTAGCTGACTGGACAGCGCCGGCAGCGCCCACTGGCAGTCTCATGCGCGCCGTCGGCGTGGCGCGAGCGTTGCGAGAGTCCTGTGCTATCTGGGCGCGCAGGTCCTTCATTGGTTCGACCGATGTGACCTTCGGGATCACGTCAAAGTTATGCGCCGGCGGTGGCGAGGTGGAGAACCACTCCAGCGTATTGGCCTTCCACGGGTCAGGGCCAGCGACCACACCGTATTTGAGGCTACGAACGACGTTGAAAACGGTCAACAGGACACCCGTCGCGAGGATGAACGCGCCGATCGTGGAGATCAGGTTGTCGGTGCCCCAACCTGTGTCGGCGTTGTAGGTGTAGACGCGCCGTGGCATGCCTGACAGGCCGAGGGAGTGTTGTACACCGAAGGTAACGAGGAACCCGACGAACTGAAACCAGAAGGAAAGCTTGCCAAGGGACTCTGAGAGCATCCGTCCCGTCATCTTCGGGAACCAGAAGTAGATGGCAGCCATGACGGCCGATACCGCGCCGGCGACGAGCACGAAATGGAAGTGTGCGACGACGAAGTAGCTGCCGTGCACCTGCCAGTCGATCGGGAAGATCGCGAGCATCACCCCGCTCAGCCCGCCGAGCGTGAACAGCACGAGAAACCCACAGGCGAAATACAGCGGCGTGCGGAACACGATCGACCCTCGCCACAGCGTCGCCACCCAGTTGATCACCTTCACTCCGGTCGGCACCGCGATCGCCATCGAGGAGATCATGAAGAACGCCAGCACCACGAGCGGGATCGGCGCGGTGAACATGTGGTGTGCCCACACCAGCACCGACAGGAACGCGATGCCCACCGTGGACGCGGCGATCGCCCTATAACCAAAGATCGGCTTGCGGGCAAAGACGGGCAGCACCTCCGAGATCACACCGAACCCGGGCAAGATCATGATGTACACCTCGGGGTGACCGAAGAACCAGAACAGGTGCTGCCAGAGCAACGGCGAGCCGCCGCAGCGCGGGTCGAAGTAACAGGTGTGAAAGTGGCGGTCGGTGAGCAGCATCGTGACCGCACCCGCGATCACAGGGATCGCAACGATCAGCATGATCGCCTGGGTCAGCACCCCCCAGCAGAACAGCGGCAGCCGACCCCAGCCCATCCCGGGAGCGCGCATCGTGGCGATCGTGACGACGATGTTGATCGCGCCGATCGCGGACGCCAGCCCGGTGAGATGAATTAGATAGATCCAGGTGTCCTGGCCCGCTGTCGGAGAATACGTGCCGTTCGACAACGGTGTGTAGGAGAACCAGCCCGCGTCAGGCGGGTTCCAGAACACAGAGCTGTAGAACACCACGCCGCCGGCGACGAACAGCCAGTAAGAGAGTGCGTTCAGCCGAGGGAAAGCCATGTCGCGTGCCCCGATCATCAGCGGCACCATGTAGTTCGCAAAGCCAGCCCAGACGGGGATCACGAACAGGAAGATCATCGTCGTGCCGTGCATCGTGACCAGCTGGTTGTAATGCTCGGCGTTGATCAGCGTGTTGTTCGGCACGGCAAGCTGGCTGCGCATCAACAGCGCCTCGACGCCACCGACCATGAAAAACACAAAGCAGGTGACGAGGTAGAGGATGCCGATGCGCTTATGGTCGGTGGTCGTGACCCAGCTCGTCCAGTCGCCCCGGTCAGGCTCGGCGCGATGGGTAGCTATCTGCGGGACCGGAGCGAGGGAGGTGGTGGTGGCCATGTCGAGCTGATCTCCTGGATCTCTTAGGGGTTCTCGACCTGGCCGGCGCCAACCTGGGAGTTCAGTTTCGCGTGCGCAAGCGCATCGGCCGTTCCGGCTTGTGCGATCAGCTGCTTTTGCGTAGCTACCCAGTTTTCCCAGGCCGCAGCGGGTACCGCACGGACCGTGGCGATCATCTGGGCGTGATGTTGGCCGCACAGCTCAGCGCACTGCCCCGTGAACACACCCGGCTTGGTTATCTTGAACCACGTGTGGTTGACATAGCCGGGGATCGCGTCGAACTTGCCGCCGAGCTTCGGCACCCACCAAGAATGGTTGACATCGAGGGAATAGATATCGACGATGACAGTCGTGTCGATCGGAACCTGCAGTTCCTCATAGGAGTAGGCGCCGTTTGGATAGTCAAAACGCCACACGAACTGACGGCCGGTGACCTTGATGTGAAGCGCATGGTCGCCCGGTGCGGGCGGCTGATCCACCGTCGCGAATATCGCGCCCGCATCGTCACCCGATGCGGCAGGGGTGACGATCCCGTGCAAGCTGGAGAACGTCAACGCCGCCAGGACGACGAGGATCAGCGCCGCGGCGCCAGTCCAGGCGAGCTCGAGCCGGGTGTTTCCACGAATCTGTGAGGCAACGTGACCAGGACGCGCTCGGTAGCGCACGAGGAAGAACACGAGCGCCCCCGCGACGGCACAGAAAATCACCGTCGCGATGATCAACACGATCTTGTAGAGCCCCTCGATGCTGTCGGCATTCGAGGACCCACCCGATTCGGGGGTGATCACGCCGGCCCAAGCCGGCCCGGCGCCGGCCAACCTCCCAACCAGGAGCATCGTGACGGTGATTGTGATCCTGGCCGCGAGCGGTCCCAGCTCACGACTGCGCCACGACGATCTCGTGGCAGCGTTCACGATCTATCAGTCGTCGCTCGCGGGGTGAGTCGGCGCTGCTTGGCGGCCGCGACGACGTGCTCGAGGGCGGGCAGAACCTCATCCCAGGTGCGGGTCTTCAGGCCGCAGTCGGGGTTGACCCAAAGGCGCTCCCGTGGGATGTGTCGTTCGGCGTTTGCCAGGAGCGTCTCGATCTCCTGCACGCTGGGCACGCGCGGCGAGTGGACGTCATAGACACCGGGGCCGAGCTGGTTCGGGTAGGCGTCACCGCCGAATGCGTCGAGCAGCCGCGCGTCTGAGCGCGATGCCTCGATCGAGAGCACGTCGGCGTCCATTCGGAGGATGTGCTCGATGATCTCCTCGAACTGGGAGTAGCACATGTGGGCGTGCACCTGGGTTGCATCGCCCAGGCCGGCGCAAGCGAGGCGAAAGCAGTCCACAGCCCAGCGCAGGTAGGCGGCCTGCGCCGTGTGGCGCAGGGGCAGGCCCTCACGCAACGCGGCCTCGTCGATCTGGATGATCTGAGCGCCGGCCCGCTCGAGATCCCGAGCCTCATCACCGATCGCGAGGGCGAGCTGGCGGGCGGTGAGTTCCCGTGGCTGGTCGTCGCGAACGAAGGACCAGACCAGCATCGTGACCGGGCCGGTGAGCATGGCCTTGACAGGACGATCGGTCAGTCCCTGGGCAAAGCGCCACCAGCGAACGCTGATCGGCTCTGCACGCGAGACGTCACCGAACAGGATTGGCGGCTTCACGCAGCGCGATCCATATGACTGCACCCACCCGTTTTCGGTGACGGCAAAGCCTCGTAGCCGCTCGGCGAAGTAGGCGACCATATCGTTGCGCTCGGGCTCGCCATGCACGAGCACGTCCAACCCCACCTGCTCCTGACGTTCGATCGCGGTGCGGATCTCGTCCTCGAGAAAGTGATCGTACTCCTGCGGGTCAAGTGTCCCGTCAGCCCATTCGCGGCGAGCGGACCGTATCCCTTGGGTTTGCGGAAACGAGCCGATCGTCGTGGTCGGCAGATCGGGCAGGCTCAGCCGCTGCGCGTGGGCCTGCGCACGCTCGGCGTAGGGCGAGCGGCGCGCGACGTCGGCATCGTGGAGACCGGCCAGCCGAGCCCCCACCTGGACATCGTGTACGCGCGGCGAGGCGCCGCGCGCGTCGAGCATCTTGCGGTTGGTCTCGAGCGCCTCGCGCCATCGGGTCGGCATCGTGGTGAGCGCCTCCCTGAGCGTCTGTAGCTCGCGCAGCTTCTCCTCGCCAAACGCCAGCCAGCTGCTGAGCTCGCTATCGATCCGCTGCTCGCGCGTGAGCGAATAGGGGATGTGCAACAGAGAGCCCGAGGGCGCCAGGCGCACACGCCCTGCACCGAGGCGTGAGAGGACAGGCTGGACGAGGTGCACGATGGCCGTCAGGTCGCTGGCCCACACGTTCCGCGCGTCGATGACCCCGAGCGAGAGGCGCGCGGTGGGCCCTAGCGTCCGGACCGCGGGCTCTAGTTGCTCAGGCGCACGGACCAGGTCGAGGTGGAATTCGTGAGCGGGCAGGCTCAGCATGCGCTCGAGGTTCTCGCCGAGGCCGCCGAAATAGGTAGCCAATGTGAGCTCGATACCGGACGCGGCGCCAGCCAAGCGTGCCCAGGAGCGCTCGATCGCCGCCAGCTCGGCAGCGGTTAGGTCGGTGACGAGGCAGGGCTCGTCGATCTGGACCGACTGCACACCAGCAGCCCCCAACTCGCAGAGCAACTGTTCATATACCGGCAACAGCCTCTCCAACGCGTCCAGCGGCCGGGTATCCGGGCGCTCGGGCCTGGCCAGCAGCAGAAACGAGACGGGGCCGAGCAACACCGGTCGGGTGGAGAGCCCCCACTCCAGCGCCTCGCGGAACTCTGAGAGCGGCTTCTCTGCACACAGCTCAAACTGCGTATCCGGGGAGATCTCGGGTACGAGGTAGTGGTAGTTGGTGTCAAACCACTTGGTCATCGCCAATGGCCGCACGTCGCCCGAACCGCGCGCCATCGCGAAGTAGCGCTCCATCGAGGACACCTCCAGGCCCCGGAAGCGCTCCGGGATCGCTCCGACGAGCACGCACGTGTCGAGTACGTGGTCATACAGCGAGAAGTCGTTGGAGGGTAGGACGTCTATCCCCGCGGCTGCTGCCCTCGTCAGGTGTCCCAGGCGCAGGTCACTCGCCACACGCTCGAGCTCGTTGGCCGGTGTCTGTTGATTCCAATAGGACTCGAGTGCCGCCTTCAGCTCGCGCCTGCGACCGATCCGCGGCATCCCCAGGACGGCGGTCGTGAGGCCGTTGGCTGCCGCGTGCCTGCGCGCCTGCGGTCGTAGCTGGGTGGCGGGTTGCTCAGCGGCAGTCTCCTCGTGAGCGGCTTGCGGGAGTTGCATCGATCCGCCTATCCGGGCAGCGCGCCCGCGAGTGAGCTGCCCACCAGCACGCTGATGGCTAGGAAGACGAGTAGCGCGGCGTAGCAGCGCTCCCAGGCTGGCGCACGCCGTGCGGCGTCGTGTTTCAGGCGCGAGAGCCCCACGGTGAACAGCACCAAATCGATCAACAAGAGAGCGCTGCCGAGGAGCAGGACCAGCCTCGTACCGGCCAGGTCGCCGGTGGCTACCGCTGCGGTGCCGAGACTCCACAGCCCAACCTGCGCCAGGAGCAGCGTGTCCGGTGGCGTTTGGCTCTGGGTGCGCTCGGCGAGGACGGACAGGCCGGCCCCGAGCAGAAGTTGGGAGAGGCCGCCAACGAGACTCAGGTACGCCACAAGCCACCAGCCGTGTTGAAACGGGGAGGCGGTGTTGACTACCACTCCCAGAGCACTGGCGAGCAGGAACGCGGCACTCACGCCAAGAAGCACCGTCCTCGTCTCCGAGCGGGTGTGCGTCTCGACGCACCGCTGATCCTGGACACGTGCCGTGCTCATCGGGTCTCCGCACCGCTGAGGCGTAGCGGGCGCTTCGCGGGTGCCGGTCGCGGGTCGATCTCGGGGTGAGGCCTGCGCGCCGGACGGGCCCATAGCGCGCCCGGCTGGATGGGTTCGCGGAGGCGTACCCGCGCTGGCCGTGAGTCGGGCAACGGCAGTTCGCCGCCGGATGGGCTGGGGCTGGACGGGATCGGGAGACGACCATCTCCGCCGTCTGAGCCCTCGCTGCCCTGAGACGCCAAGTCGGGCGCTGAGCGAGCCAGCATTACCACTAGCCATGTGCCGAGCACGATCGCGGACCCGTGCAGGATCGCGAACATCACGATCACCTTGGTTTCCATCAGCGTGGGCCTTGGCCGGCGAGGCACAGGGCGAGGGCCGGGAGACCGGCGGCGATCATGAGCTGACCTGCTCGTAGTAGGCGGCGTTGATCTGGATGTACTTCTCCCACTCAGGCGGCACTTGGTCCCCCGCGGTGATCGCGTCCACCGGACACGCCTCGACGCACGCGTCGCAGTCGATGCACTCGGCGGGGTCGATGTACAGCATCTCGGCCTCGGCGAAGCCCGGCTCATCCGGCGTTGGATGGATGCAGTCCACCGGGCAGACCTCCACACAGGAGGAGTCCTTCGTGCCAATGCAGGGCTCATTGATCACGTAGGTCACGGGCGAGCTCCCTTCCAAGTCGCTTTTCACAGCACCGCTGGAAGAAACCGTATCACGCAGACTCGTTTTACCTATGCCGCCTGTGTAAAATGATTTGGGCATGATCGACCAGCCGCCAGCCATGCTTCCCGACGACGGTCTCTCCCAGCCGACTAGGGCGCGCCTGTTCGAGCTGCTCGGCGAGCTCGCCCGGCCGGCCGGCACCGTCGAGCTCGCCGAGCAAGTCGGCCTGCACCCCAACGGAGTGCGCCTGCACCTCGAGCGCCTGGAGGGAGAAGGTCTGCTCGTACGCGCAACCGAGCCCCAGCCACGCGGACGCCCACGAGACAGCTGGCAGATCGCGCCCGACGCACAGCCCGGCGGACGCCCGCCACGCGCCTATGCCGATCTCGTCCGCTGGCTCGCCCGGGCGATGGGATCAGGCTCTCCCGGACTGCGCGGGATCGAGGCCACGGGCCGTGAGATCGGACGAGAGCTCGCCTCACGCCAGGACACCACCGGCGAGGATGCCTTCAAGTCGGTGCTGAGCTCGCTGGGCTTCCAACCACAGGTACATGACCGCACGGGCAAGGCGCTCACAATCAGCCTTCGCAACTGTCCCTACCAGGATGCGGCGCGCGAGAACCAGCCGCTGATCTGCACACTGCACAGAGGCATCACACGCGGGCTGCTCGACGTACAGGCGCCGGGCGCCAAGCTCACCGGCTTCGAGCCGCACGACCCCGATGTCGCGGGCTGCCTGATCAAGCTCACCGGGATAGCGACGAGCCAGAGCGAGAAGTGAGCCCGGCAGCGGCCGGGGCGCCACAGAGCATGCGACCTGCGGGGCGCCGCTGCCGTCCCCGCAACCTCAGCCCCTCCTCGCCTCGCCCCAGCATGCTCGTGAGCGTGTTCTTCGTGCCGGCGATCGTCCTGCTGCTGGCTGCCGCCGGCGCCGCTTTGGCGTACGTCGTCACGGGGCGCGATTGGCTGCACTGGCTGGCGCTGCACCTGGCGCTGCTCGGTGGCGTCTCACAACTCGTGCTCGGCGCCGGGCAGTTCTTCGTGTGTGCGTTCCTGGCTACCGACCCGCCGTCGCGGCGGCTGATCGCGGCACAGCTGTTGGCGTGGAACACCGGGACGCTGCTCGTCGCGGTCGGGGTCCCGAGCGCCACGGGCTCACTCGTGGACGTGGGCGGGGTGCTGATCGCGGTCGGACTCGTGCTGTTCGCCGCCGCCCTGCACGGCATGCAGCGCCGCTCGCTGCAGCGCGCGCGCTGGGCAGTGCGCTGGTATCAGGCGTGTGCCGCCTGTTTGGGGCTGGGAGCGCTAATCGGGATCCTGCTCGCACGCGGAACGACGTGGTCGGCGGGGAGCCTGCTCGGCGCTCATCTGGCGCTCAACCTCGCAGGATGGCTGGGTATGGCGATCGTCGGGACGCTGCACACGTTCTTTCCCTCCCTGACACAAACGCGGCTGCGTTTCCCCGTCCTACAGGGCCCGACGTTCGTGCTGTGGGTGATCGGCGTCGGAGGACTCGCGTTCGGCGCCGCGTTCGGGACTCAGGTCACAATCGCCTCGGGCTGGCTGGGACTCGTGCTCGCCGCCTGCCTGCTGAGCATCAACCTCGCGGCATCTCTGCACGCCGCGCCACGCCCGCTGGCGCTGCCGGCGCAGCTGATCGCGCTGGCACAGACGTTTCTCGCGGCGGGCCTGCTGTTCGCACTGGCCGTAACCATCACTCAGGGATCCAACGAGGCGTTGCTCGGGACCGACCACAACGTCCTGGCGGTTCTGCTGCTCGCAGGTTGGATCGGCCTGACGGTATGCGGCGCACTGCTGCACCTGCTCGCGGTGCGCCACTTCAGCCGGACGATGCCGGCCCCCAAACCTAAGCGCGACCATGCCCTGACCCTCGCGGCGGGCATCGCCATCAGTTTCCTGGCGGCGTCTCATGCGCCCAGCCTCCAAGCGCTCGGCGGGCCGGCGGCGATCCTGCTGCTGGCGGTGCTGACGCTGCTCGGCGGACGTGTGCTCGTGCTTGCCGCACGAGCGCTGCGCTCACCCGCTGGAGCACGATCGTGAAGCGCCACCCCGCACTGGCCCCGCTCTCACGTGATCACCAGCACACCCTCGCAATCGCTCAGCGCCTCCGCCGCGCAACGCCCGCGACCGCAGAGCAGGCAGCCGCGGGGTTTCTGGCCGCCTGGGAGCTCGAGGAGAAGCTGCACTTCCGCATCGAGGAGGAGATCCTGCTGCCGGCCTACGCGGCGCACGGCGACCCCGGCCATCCTGTGGTCGTCAGAGTTCTCCTCGACCACCTGAGCATTCGCTGCGACGCGGAGCTGCTCGCGAGCGAAGTGTCCCTTCAGAGACTGCACGCGCTCGGTGAGCGGCTCGCCTTGCATGTGCGCCTCGAGGAGCACGAGCTGTTTCCACTCATCGAACGGAGCCTCACCGCCGCGGAGCTTTCTGTCCTCGGCGACCGGCTGCTGGCGGCCGCGCCGTGAGCCACGTTTGGCTGGGGGTACTGTGGCTGCACGTGCTGGCGATGGCGTTCTTCGTCGGTGGCCAACTGCTGCTCGCCGTCGCCGTCGTCCCCGTCGCACGCCGCTCCGGCGACCTCGAGCAGCTGAGAGCGGTCGCACGCCGATTTGGCTGGGGCACCTTGGTCGCGATCGGTGTACTGCTGGCGACGGGTAGCGCGATGGCGACCCATGGTCGAGGATGCCCCGCTCGTGCCGGCGCCCGAAGCCCAGCTGTCAGCGCACGGGCTCGATTTCGACCGTACGGACGGATCGCTCGCCTGGTGAGCGACATGGGGATCGCGAACCTGGGATCGCGCTGTGTGCCACGTGCTCGACGGCCTCGAAGTTTGACGTGTCGCCGAGGACCGTCGGAGCGCCAATCACTCCGTCTAACCTGGGAATTGACGCCCGTAGCGCTGCTCCCCAACCCGAGAGGAACCAATGGCTAAGCGCGTGCTTGTCGTGACCAATGAGATCTTGGCGGACGCCAACGAGGTGCCTGAGGCGATCCGCCCGCTTTTCGACGAGGCCGAGGAGGTCTACGTCGTCGCGCCGGCGTTGACGACTTGGCTGCAATGGGTGGCCAGCGACGTTGACCACGCCCGTGTATCGGCCGACGAGCGTCTGCAGACGGTGTTTGACCACATGCACGCCGGTGGCCTGGAGCCCGCCGGGACGGTGGGAAGCGAGAACCAAGTCACCGCGATCGCCGATGCGCTGGCAAAGTTCGATGCTGATCTGATCGTGCTCAGACTGCATGCCCCAGGCAGCGAGGGCGAGAACTGGCGTGAGCACCAGATCGCCAAGAACGTGCGCGGACACTTCGACGTGCCGACGATCGTGTTCTACTTCGACGAGCACGGGCACGTCGTGGGACGGGACGAAGCCTAGTCCAAGGTCCGCGGCTTGATCCTGGTCCTCCCGTGGCGCTGAGTGACGTCGGGCCGGGCCTCGACGGTTGCCGGCCTGGACGAGCAGGAGCTTTTGGTGCTGCGTCAGGTCGGCGTGCGTTGGGGATAGGCGCTGGGCGATCACCGGGCGTGGCTGCGCGCGCTACCGGTCGATCCGGGCCTGCACCGCTTTCCGAGCAGGTCGGTGGCGGGTCGAGTCGGACGCTTCGCCGCAGTCGACTTCGTCGCCGGCATAGAGGATCGGGAGGTTGTGGCAACGCGGCATGCCGGCGCGGTGCCCTCAGGCCGAGGGGTTCACCGAGCACGCGGTCTGGGACTTCCGCGCGACCACCCCCGAGCAGTATCCGCTGCTGCTGCACTTCGCCTACTACGACCTGTATCGCAAGCAGGTGGTCAAGCAGGCGGACCTCGTGCTCGCGTTGTATCTGCGCGGCGATGCGTTCAGTGAGGAGGAAAAGGCCCGCGACTTCGCCTACTACGAGGCACTGACCGTCCGTGACTCATCGCTCTCGGCCTGCACACAGGCCGTCCTGGCCGCCGAGGTGGGTCATCTCGAACTGGCCTACCACTACCTCTGCGAGTCGGGGCTGATGGATCTCACCGACCTCCAGGACAGCACGCGACCTACTCGCTGATTCAGGGCTCGACGCTGCAGATCACCCACCACAGCAAGAGCGTCGCAGTCGACCCCGAGCAGCCGCTCGTGTGTGTGATCGCGATCCCCGGAACGCGAAGCTCCCACGCAGCCCCCGGGGCGGGCACCAGCACGGCGACGCCCGCCCCGGTGATGGATAAGCAGGGCCTCGAATCTAAAGCTAGCCGCTGATCGGAGAATCTCCGGCTGGGCCCTTCGTCATACGGGGTAGCACAAGCAGGGAGCAGCGGGCGTGGCGCTCCAAGTACTCGGATGTGCTGCCGAGCACCAAGCGGCGCACGGGCCCATAGCCGCGCGAACCGACAACCAGGATGTCGACGTCGTTGCCGAAGGCGGCCAGCTCCTCGCCGGTGAGCCCGTATACCGCGCGCCCCTCGACGTCGAGCAGGTCCTTCATGCGGTCCTTGGCTTCGGAGAGCATCGTGTCGATATCTCCGATCGCGGCCGATATCGGTCCGGCGTAGGCGTAGCTGGGTATCGAGACGACTTGTAGGACGTCGACCGTCGCCCGGGTGAAGGCCGCGAGCTTGCGGGCGGCGTCGAGCGCCGTCTGGCTCTCCGGCGATTCGTTGTAGCCCACGCCGACCTTAGCGATCGGCGTGGGATGCTCGGCATAGCCGCGGGCGGCGATCGCGACTGCACAGGGAGCGCCGTTCAACGCGGCGCGGGTGTCGTCGCCGAGCATGACACGGCCGAGAGTGCCATGACTGCAGGAGCCCACCACGAGCAGGTCGGCATTCAGCTCCTCGGCGTGCTCGTGGAGACCTCGCCCCGGGCTGATGGAGACGATGCTGGCGAGATCCGCACTGACATCGGCGCCGGCGCGCGCCTCCTCGAGCAGCTTCGCGGAAGCTTCGCGCTCCTCGGCGAGGAGACCGGGGGTAATCGCGTGGAGTGGGTGCAGTTTGCCTGTGTGGACATGGGCAAACGTGAGTGTTCCGTCGGGATCGGTGAGGCGCGAGGCAAGCGCGATGGCGTCGCTGCCATTTGGCCGGCCATCCACTCCCACGAGCACGTTCTTGAACATCGTCATCTCCTTATCGTTGCCTTGAGACTACTGCGAGCGTTGCCGCTTATTTCCAAGCGGTGAAGGCATTGGGCTAGCCTTCACTGCGCTGCTGCCGCTTGTCCGTACGACGCGGGCGTGCTCATGATGCGCGCGGGGCTTGACGGGCTGGCTGGCGGAGGAGCCGGTCGTAGTCGAGCAGTGTGTGTCGTCGTGGGGAGGGCAGTAGACCAGTGTCGCTTGACGGTTGCGCGGTCAGCGCTTTGAGGATGTTCCAGCGTTGCGCGTTGAGCTCCGCGTCTGTGATGTTGAGTGTCTGGGAGATGGTCGCGGGGTCTAGGCCGTGGATGAGCATGCCTGTGATCGCCTGCTCGCGCGGGTCCAGGCGGGCGAGCACGCCCTCGGCGACTGGTCGTGTGACGGCTGGGAAATGGCGTCGTCCATGTGCGAGCGTGCGGATGACGTGACAGAGCTCGTCGCCGAAGCTCCCCTTGCTCAACAGCCCGTCTGCGCCAGCAACGATCGCGCCGAGCGTCATCGTCACGTCCGCGTACGCGGTGTAGATCAGTATGCGTGGTGGCCGGGGGAGTTTGCTGAGGGTTCGCGCGAGCGTCAAACCGTTTTCCCCGCCGAGCTCGAAATCGACGATTGCGACATCGACCGGCGAGGCGTCCGCCGTGGTCAGTGCCTCGCGCGCCGTCGCGGTGCTGGCGGCGAGCACGATGTCGTACTCAGCCTCGAGCACCCGCTTGATCCCGAGGCGTACCGCGGGGTGGTCATCGACGAGCAGCACCCGCACGAGCCCGCTGGCCGACAGCGTCGGATCGCTGGCGCCAACGCCGCTGGGGTATTGCAGTGTGTCGGACATGCTCGGGCTTGGGGTGGCTATCGCTGTGCTGGTCATCGCGGTTCTCCTCAGATCGGGGTGTATCTCGAGCCTCACAGCATGAGCAGCGAACAGCAATGGGGTGCAGAGCGCATCTGGACGTTGGCGGGCCCCCATCACGGCCGGTGAGACTCGCACGGGCGCTTTATCGACAACGGGCTGCCGAGAACGGGGCTGCGCGAGGCTAGGTGGGGGCCTGCTGGGGTGAGGATGGTGGCATGAGAGCATTACGGTCGTGGCCAGTCTCGATGACACTGGAGGACCGATGAGCTTCCCGCTGCCGTCAGGCCTCCCCGAGGATCGGCCGCCGCGTCGTTATGCGCCGTTGGTGTGGCGGGTGGCGGCCACGAACGCCCTGGTGTTGTTGGCGGCCTGCCTGTTGACGGTCCTCGTGCTCTCGCCCGAGAAGATTTCGTCTTTCGCGGTGGATGAGGCTGTCTTGCTGGGGTGCGCGTTGAGTCTCGTGATAGCTGTCAACGTGGTGCTGCTGCGTCGCGCGTTCGCTCCTCTCGGCGCGCTGCTCACGCTCTCCCGACACGTGGACCTGACCAGGCCCGGTCAGCGTGTGCCGATTCCCCGACGGGACTCCGAGGCCGGCGACCTCGCCGCGGGTTTCAACGAGATGCTCAACCGCCTGGAAGCCGAGCGCCGCGACTCTACCCGCCGGGCGATAGCCGCGCAGGAGGCAGAGCGGCTACGAGTGGCGCGAGAGCTTCACGACGAGGTCGGCCAGACGTTGACCGGTGTCCTGCTGCAGCTGTCTCCCGTGCTCAAGCGCGCACCGGCGGACCTACAGAGCGACCTAGCCGAGGTTCAGGAGGTCGTGCGGGCAAGCCTCGAGGATGTGCGGAGGATCTCGATCGAGTTGCGCCCCGAGGCCCTCGACGATTTCGGTCTCGCGCGCGCATTGGTCGCACTGACGGACCGGCTGCGGGAGCGCACCGGCCTTCAGGTGAGCAGACAGATACGGCAAGGGCTCCCTTACCTCGACCGCGAGTCCGAGCTCGTCGTCTACCGCGTCGCGCAGGAGGCACTAACCAACGTCGTACGCCACGCGGGGACCGACCGCGCTGAGCTCTCACTGGAGCACCAGGAGGATCACCTGATCCTCCTGGTGCGTGACCGCGGCGTCGGCATTGACCCGGCGCAGATGGACGGCACGGGAATGCAGGGGATGCGTGAGCGCGCCGCGCTGATTTGGGGCGAGCTGTCCGTGCACAGCCCCACCGGTGGCGGAACCGAGGTGCGCCTTGACCTGCCGCTGAAAGATCCAACCGCGTGACACCGTTGAAGACCCGCATCCTGCTCGCCGATGACCATGCCGTGGTACGGCGCGGGCTGCGCCTCGTCCTGGAATCAGAGCCCGACCTCGTCGTAGTTGCCGAAGCGGACGACGGTGTTCAGGCAGTCGAGAAGGGAACCAGCGAGGAACTCGATCTGGCGATCCTCGACGTGAGCATGCCAAACATGACCGGACTGCACGCCGCCAGCGAGTTGCGCCGCCTTCGCCCCGAGCTACGCATCCTGATTCTCTCGATGCACGACAACGAGCAGTATCTGTATGAGGCCCTGAAGGCGGGGGCCTCGGGGTACGTGCTGAAGTCGGTGGCTGATCGCGACCTCGTCGAGGCCGTCCGTGCCACGATGCGCGGCGAGCCATTTCTCTACCCAGGCGCAGTGACCGCGCTGATCCGCGATTACCTCGAGCGGGCCCGCAACGGCGAGGAGGTTCCTGGTGACCCGCTCACACCCAGAGAGACCCAGATCGTCAAGCTGATCGCCGAAGGCAACACCAGCCGAGAGATCGCTCAAATGCTGGTGATCAGCGAGAAGACAGTCGAGCGCCATCGCGCGAACACGCTGGAGAAGCTCGGCATGCGCGACCGCGTCGAGCTGACCCGCTACGCCATCCGACGAGGCCTGATCGAGCCCTGACGAGCGGGCTGCGTCCTCGGAGGGGCTGGGCGGGCGAGTGCGCCGTCTAGTCATGCCTGTCGAGGTGGGAGGATGGGTGACGACAACGAGAGAAACGAGCGTACATATGGATAGCTGGCACATCAACGCGCTGGACGTAGAGCCGCGAAAGCCGCACATTGTCTCTTCATCGGGGGACGCACGTGCGATCGTGCTCAGCCTCCTGGAAGGAGAGCATCTGCGCGATCATCAGGTTCACGAGCGTGCCTGGGTAGTGCTGATCGCGGGTGAGGTTGAGATCTCCACTGCGGCGGGCGCGCGCGTCACGGGTGGGCCAGGGCTATTGGTGGAGTTCGGCCCGGGTGAGCGCCACGAGGTCACCGCGCTGTCTGATGCTCGCTTTCTGTTGATGTTGACGCCGTGGCCGGGGGAGGGTCATCCACACACGATGACCCTCGAGCAGAAGGCGGAGGTCCGGACCCGCGCCGCCGAGCACGTCAAGTCATCTGAGCAGACATCGGGGTGATGGGCGCACGTCCCAGCATGGCTCAAGGGCATCGAGTTCCTCGCCCACTCCTCCGAGATTGGCGGTGGCTACGGCGGCTACAACGAGGACCACGAGTTCTTCGGCTACCGGCAAT
Organism: Solirubrobacterales bacterium; assembly: GCA_013815355.1. Taxonomy (GTDB): domain Bacteria; phylum Actinomycetota; class Thermoleophilia; order Solirubrobacterales; family Solirubrobacteraceae; genus Palsa-744. Next base: position 60,942 of record JACDGG010000002.1, on the reverse strand, counting down.
CGATCTAGACATGCGCTCGGTCGGGGTCCGCGTTCGCGATTAGATGAGAGTGGCTGGACGCCGTGCGCTTGGGCGGAATGGTGTCTAGTCGGGGTCTCGAATCTCAACGACACGGTCGCATCCTGGATCCGCCCGTTCGGGTTCGCTGTAGAGGTTAATTCTCCCGCCGCGGCGCCGCAGCGACCACACCCGGCTGCCGCGCCGAAAGTAACGACGTAAGAACACGGACATGCGCGCGCGCTTAAGCGAGTAGAGGAACATTGACCGACATGCCGAGCCGACCCCGCCACCAGCCGTCCCTTCCACGGGTGGTCATCGCCGGCGGCGGCGTCGCCGGGCTGGAGACACTCTTGGCGCTGCGCGCGCTTGCGCGAGATCGTGTGGATGTCACGGTGATGGCGCCGGAGCTGAGGTTCGTCAACCTGTCGATGGCCGTCGAGGAGCCATTCAAGGCGAGGCGTTGGCGTGGCCTGCGGCTAAAAGACACCGCGGTTGAGCTCGGTGCTACCTCGCGCCCTATCTCTCGAGCCAGGTCGGCGAGGCCCTCGACGTCATGCCCCAGGGTGAGGATGTGATCCCCATCGAGATCCCACTTGAGTCCGTGGCGTCGAGCACGCTCGGCTTCGGTGAGCTCACGGACCTGCCGGCCAGCTGATAATGAGGGCCAAGGTGTGGCGCAACGGCGTAGCCCATATCAGAGCATCGGGGACCGATGATGGTTGAGCGGCCGGCTGACTATCCGCCGCCCGTGAGAGCGGGTGAGTTCGTAGCGGAGCCGGCAGATGCACCGGGTGAGCGAGTGGAGGTGGGTGTGGTGATCGTCGGTGGCGGCCCGGCGGGCTTGGCGTGCGCGATCCGCCTGATGGGGCTGCTGGAGTCCGAGCCGGCGCTCGCTGAGTCCCTCGGCGAGGTCCCGGTCGCGCTCGTGGAGAAGGGCAGGAGCACCGGGTCTCACCTGCTCTCAGGCGCGGCGATGGATCCGTCGGCGATGCGCCGGCTGTTCCCGGGGCTCCCGGAGAGCGCATGGCCGACGTACGGTCCGGTTGAGAAGGAGGCGGTCTACCTGATGGGCAAGCGGCGCGCGATCAGGCTACCGCGCGTGCCGCCGCCGTTTCGCAATCGTGGCAACCACATCGTCTCGATCGCACAGCTCGGGCGCTGGCTCGGCGAGCGTGCGGAGGAGGCCGGCGTCTACATCCTCCCGGAGACCACAGCGTATGAGCTGCTCGTCAGGGATGGTGTCGTGTGCGGGGTGCGCACCGGCGAGAAGGGCCGCGGGCGCGACGGTGAGAAGCTGTCGAACTTCGAGGCGGGCTCGGAGCTGGTCGGGCGGGCGACAGTGCTCGCCGAGGGCACTCAGGGCCATCTCGCGCTGGCCGCGATTGAGCGCTTTGGCCTGGGTTCGCAGGACCCACAGGGCTGGGAGTTGGGCGTCAAGGAGGTGTGGGAGGTCAGCAGGCCCCTCGACCGCGTCATTCACACGATGGGCTGGCCGCTGCGCTACGCCGCGAAGTATCGCGAGTTCGGGGGCAGCTTTATCTACCCGATGGGTCAGGACCACGTCTCGGTGGGCTTTGTCGCCGGGCTGGACTACCGCGACGCGACGCTGTCCCTCCACGACCTGCTGCAAGAGTTCAAGACACATCCGATGGTCCGTGTGATCCTTGAGGGCGGCAGGCGCGTCGCGTGGGGGGCCAAGACGATCCCGGCTGGCGGCTACTGGTCGATGCCGGCGCGGTTGTGGGCGCCGGGCATGGTGCTCGCGGGCGACTCGACGGGCATGGTCAACGTGCCCAGGCTGAAGGGCATCCACCTCGCGATGCACGCTGGGATGCTCGCCGCGGAGGCGATCTTTCAAGCGCTCAGGCACGGCTCCACGGACGATCTCTCGGCGTACGATGCGATGGTCCGCTCGAGCACGATCGAGAGCGAGCTTTACCGCTCTCGCAACATGCGCCAGCCGTTCACCAAAGGATTCCTCGCCGGCGCCGCGATCGCGAACGCTATGGAGCTCTCCGGCGGGCGCCTGCCCGGCGGGCACTGGCGCAACCACAGTGACGCCGAGATCGGCGTGTTCATCGGCGAGCGCGACAAAAGCTACCCGCGGCCGGACGGCAAGCTGACGTTCGACAAGCTGAGCAGCGTGTTCCTATCGGGCAACGCGACCCGTGACGACGCCCCCAACCACATCCGCATCCAACGCCGCGTGCCCTTGTCGGTCGGCCTGATGTGGCAGCACATGTGCCCTGCGCAGGTCTATGAGGTCCCCGAGGAGGCGATCAAGGATCTCCGATCAAACGGCGACGGCGGCGAGAGCCGCATGGTCGATGTGCACGTAACGCCGTCAAACTGCGTTCAGTGTGGCGCGACCACCGCAAAGGGAGGCCGCCTCACGCCGGCGGAGGGCGGCGCAGGGCCCAACTATCAGGTCACCTGAACCGGGCAGAGAACGGGCGAGAGTGAGAACCATGGTCAGCTCGAGAGTCATCGTTTCCAGGTTCCCGGATGGCCGGCGCCGGGCCACGGAGTGAGAAGCAAAAGAAGACGGGCGTCCGTGATGGCTTTGACATCATGGCGCTCCGCGGGCGCGAAATGCACCAGGATCCCGGGCTGAGCCTCGACGGTTTGCCCGGTATCGCTTGAGATGCTCACCTCACCGTCGATGACAGTGATCCAGGCGCCCTCGTGAACCTGATGCTCGGCGAGTATCTCGCCCGCGGGAAGGTCAAGCGCAATCGCGCGTCCCTCCTGGGTTGAGGACAGGATCTCAGGACGATGCGGTGTCCACTCACGGCGTTTGAGATCCCAGGTGTCCATCGCAGCCAGTGTCGCAGTTCAGCGAGGGGCTGCCTTCAGGCGAGCCGCACACCCCAGCGCGTCGTGAGCGACTGCCCCGGCTCGAGCCGGATGAGCCCTTGGCCGTTTTGAAAGGCGTTGGGGGCGCAGGTCATGGGCATAGACGGCTCGATGCGTCGTTCAGATTTCTTTGGCCAGGGCGTCGATTGCCTCTTCAACGGTGGCGAAAAGGTGGTCCGGACCAATGATCTCGAGGAGCCCGCTGTGCTTGAGGTCGTGGTGGACGAGGTGTGAGGACCGTGCGATACCGGTCGTAACGTCCTGTTGCTCGAGCTCGGTCGCGAGCGCGGCGAGCGTCTGCGCTGCGGTGTAGTCGATGTCGGACATTCCGTTGGCGTCCAGCACGATGGCGTGCACCGGGTGGACCGCGGAGTCGATGATCTCGCGGATCCTCGATCGGATGTGGTCGGCGTTGCCATACCAGAGCGGCCCGTAGATCAGGTACACCACTACACCGGGGATCTGCTCGGTCGGGCGTCCGACGTCGGGCGGAATCCAGTGGTCGGTGCCGGGTTCGCGGCCGAGGATCACATCCTGGGGTCGCGCGGCTCGGCGGGTCCGGTCTGCTAGGCAGAGCAGTATCGCCACGACGACTCCCTGCTCGATTCCAATGAGCGACACGACTAGCAGGGCGATGACTGCCAGTGCGAACTCGAGGCGATCGAAGCGCAGAATCGAGCGCAGGTCACCTACCCGGAACAGTCTCGTGGCGACGTAGAGGAGGATCGCTCCGAGCGTGGCCTGCGGCAGGTCCTTCAGCAGGCCGGTTGCCAACAGGACCACGCCCAGTACGACGAGCGCGGCGACGATGCTTGTCAGCTGTGACCGTCCGCCCGAGGCCGTCACGACCTCGGTACGCGGCGGACTGGAGTTAACGGCGAACGATCCGCTCACGCCGGCGAGAAGGCTTCCCGCTCCCACCGCCATCAGATCGCGGTTGAAATCATCGGTGCTCGGCGCGTCCGCATTCGACGCGCGCACGGTCGCCGCCGTCTGCGCCACGCAGATGAACGCGACGGTCAGCGCCGGGCCGATCAGGCGGCGAACGTCGGCCCAGGACGCCGAGGGCACACCGAAGGGCGGCAGGCCACCATGGACCGCGCCGAGCACCATGACCCCACGAGACTTCAGACCGAAAGCGGCGACTGCCACGATCGACGCGACCAAGCCGATCAGCGCCCCGGGGATCCGGCGATCGACTCGCTCGGCCACCACGACCACGACGAACACGGCCACAGCGATCCCCAAGGACCAGCCGTTGAGGTGGCCGATCTCCTCGGCGACCTTCTGCACCCGACCCGCGGTCGTCGTCCCTCCGCCCGCCAACCCGAGGATCGAAGGGAGCTGGCGGACCACGATCTCGACCGCGATCCCGGCCAGGACGCCGGTGATCACCGGCAACGAGAGGAACTCGGAGATCCACCCCAACCGCAACAGGCCCACCGCGACGAGGAGCGCCCCGGTCATGAGGGCGAGGAACGAGACGAGCTCGAGGTAGCGCGGCGTACCGAGCGCCGCGACGCTCGCGACGGCGGCTGCGAGGACGGGCGCGATCGTGGAGTCGGCCCCGACTGACATCTGGGGGCTGCGGCCCAGCACGGCAAACGCCAGCGACCCGGCGATGAACGCATAGAGACCGGCAACCGCCGGGACGTTCACCAGGCGGGCTGTCGCCATCTCCCCAGGCACCGCGATAGCGACGAGCGCCAGACCGGCCAACACGTCGGACCCCAACCACGACGCCTGGTAGCCACGCAACGTCGACGGGATCAGACGAGCTTGCACATCACATCCTAATCACTGATCAGTGACCTACCGTGGTTAGGACGCCGGCACGGCAGCCGACCGCGTCGAGCCCGATGGCCGGTCCGGGCCGTCGTTCATGCCTCGGCAACGAGGCCGGCTTCGGACAGCGAGTCGAGCAGCAGGTGCAGGTAGATGACCCCGGCGTAGGGGCGCCAGCGCGCGAGTACCTGCGCCACCCCGGCGTAGTCGAGTTTGCTTTCGATGTCGAGGAAACGCTCAAGCTTGTTGCGGGCGCCGACGTCGTCTCCGGGGAAGATGTGCAGCCGGCCCAGGCCGCGGAGCATCACGTACTCCGCGGTCCAACGCCCCACGCCGTACAGGCCCATCAGCCGCCCGATCGCCACATCGTCGTCAAGGAGCTCCAGGCCCTCGAGGTCAAGTTCGCCCGCGACGATCGCTTGGGCGGCGCCGATGATCGTACGCGCCTTCGTCAAGCTGAACCCCAGGAGCTTGAGCTCCTCCGGCGCCACGCCCGAGAGCTCCTGCGGACCCGGGAACGCACTGGCGCCACCGGGCACCCCTGACACCGCCCGGCCGTGAGCGGCGGCGAGGCGATTGAGCAGATGGACCCCGACGGTGATCGAGAGCTGCTGGCAGGCGACGGCATTCACGAGCGCCTCAAAGACGGTCGGGAAGCGCGGCGGCTTGAACCCTCGCATACGCGCGGCCAGCTCCTCGAGCACCGGGTCCCGCGCCGCCATCGCCGCGAACCCGGATAGGTCGACCTCCAGACCCAGGAGCTTGTCCAGCGTGCCGCGTGCAAGCGCCTCGCAGCGCCGATCGATGGGTCCGCCCGCCAGTGCGACCGCAAGACGCGCCGCGTCTCGCGGACCGCTCTGGGTCACCGAGAGCGCCACCGCCTCGTCGCCGAGCAGCAACACGCGCGAATAGATGTGCCCGTCCCAGCGGTCTACTTCGTTGTGAGCGCGACGTCGCAGCGCCCACGCCGTCAGCTCGAGCCGAAACGGCGCGGCCGGCTCAACCTCGAACCGGCGTCTCAGCCCAGGGGCGTCAGTGTCATCGAGGTCTGCCGGTACGGGAGTGCCATCCATGTCCCTGCTACGGGACCTCGGGATCATCGGGGGCGCAGCGAGACGGCGCAGCCCTACGGTTCGCCTTGTTCTTCAAGCGTCCGATCGCTGAGGCGATCATGCCAGAGCGACGGCGCTGGGCGGCCTGGTAGCGCGGACGGTCTGCGACCGCCATGTCGTCCTGGGCCGTCTCGTCGATGTGACGGACGCCGCGCGGGTTGGTCTCGCTATCGCGCAACGGCGGGTGATCAGGGGGGTCGAACGCACCGCGCTCGGGATCGATGCTGCGAGCGCTACCGATGTCGCTGCTGGGGTCTTCTGACACTTGGGCCTCCGATATAGGTGCCTCTCTAGCGTCGTTTCACCCCACGTTCTTACGCTTGGGCGTCCGCCCTCGCACCGACGACCGCGGCGCTCCAGTCGATCACCGATGCCGGGCGCACGACGTGCTTGCTCATGCCGAGCTGCCGGGGTTCCAGGCCGAGTGCGAGCCCGACCAGCTGGGGCAGGTGGAGCACCGGCATCCCGAGCTCGCGGCCGATGACCTTCTCGGCCAGCGGCTGCTGCAGGTCGAGGTTGAGGTGGCACAGTGGGCAGGGCGTGACGAGGCAGTCGGCGTCGGCGTCGAGCGCATCGCCGAGGTGGCGGCCGGCCTGGCGCAGCGAGGCCTCGCGGTTCATCGTGATGATCGGAAAGCCGCAGCACTTGTACACGCCGGCGTAGTCCACGACGGTGCCGCCGAGCGCCTCGATCACCCACTGCAGGTAGCGGTGGCGCGGGTGGTCGTCGTCGATTCCCAGCTGGTCCATCGGACGCACGATGTAACAGCCGTAGAACGGGCCGACCCTGAGGTTGCTGAGCGGTCGCGTGACCTTGGCCTGAAGCGCGGCCAGGCCGATCTCCTCGACCAGCAGCCAGAGGAAGTTCTTGTTCGTCAGGCCACGCTCGTAGCGCAGGCCCTCGCTGGCGAGCGTCTCGTTGACGTGGTCGCGGTAGGCGTCGTTGGCGTCCAGGCGCTGCTGACACTCGGTCTGCGCTCCTTGACAGGTCGAGCAGATGTTCATCATCAGCTCGCCGTCGGTCTGCTGGGCGAGCGCGAACGTGCGGGCGTTGAGCGTGTCCGCGAGCTCCTGGTTGTGCTCGGCGATCACTCCGGCGCCGCAGCACGCGGCGCGGTCCATCTCGACCAGCTCGATGTCGAGCAGCGGCGCGACCTTGGCCATCGAGCCATGCAGCTCCGGGGTGAAGCCGCGGCTGACGCAGCCGGGCCAGTAGGCGACCCTCATATGTCCTCTCCTTCCTCGCGCGGGGCTTGACCGGCGCCCACGCCGCTGGTGCCGGTGGCGACCATCGCCGGGCCGTTGCCGGCGGCCTGTGCGGGCTCCGCGCCGTCGTAGCCGCTGACGTAGAGGTTCAGCTCGTAGCGCCGCTCCCGGCGCTCGATCGACTCAAATAGCTGGCGCAGGTCCTTATAGCGCCGTCGATAGGGGTGCAGGAGTGCGTGGCCGAGGGTGATCTTGCGTCGCATCAGCGCTCTGAGGATCACCGGCAGCGAGCCCAGCAGGACGGGGACGGCGCGCGGGCTGAGCTTGCCGCCGTAGGAGTCCGACAGCAGGTCGGCCTCGTGCAGCAGCCCATTGCGAGCGATGTTCTCGGTGAACGCGTGCTCGTGGCGGTGCCCATTGTTGCGGTCCTCGATCTGGTGCTCAGAGCCCGCGAGACGGCGCAGGCGCATGATCTGGCTCATCGGCGCGACGTCCTTGGGGCAGGCGTCAATGCACATCCAGCAGTGGGTGCAGTCATAGATGCCGTGCGGATCCTCGGCGAGGTCCTTCAGCCGCTCATACTGCCGTGCGTCGCGCGGATCGCCGACGAAGCGGTATGCCTTGGCGAGCTGGGCCGGACCGATGAACTCCGGATCGACCTCCATCGACAGGCAGTCTGAGACGCACGCGCCGCACTGGATACAGCCCATCGACTGCGTGACGTCGACCATGCTCTCGTGCGAGACGATGTACTCACGCTCGGGGACAGGCTGCTTGTTGATCAGCCACGGCGTCACGCGTCGGATCTTCTTCCAGTGCACCGCGTCCATGTCCACGATCAGGTCCTTGATCACCGGCATGTTCCCCATCGGCTCGACCTGGATGACGCGGCTCCCCTCCGAGGCGGCCTGGGCCGCCCGCTCGAGGTGGGTGTGACACGCCAGCCCCGGCTTGTCGTTGATCCTCACGCCGCAGGAGCCGCAGATCGCCTGACGGCAGGAGCAGCGGATCCCGATCGAGCCGTCGACCTCGTCGCGCAGCTTGAGGATCGCGTCGAGCACCGAACGGTGACCCTCAAGCTCGACCTTGAACTCCTGCCAGTAGGGCCCCTTGCCCGACTCCGGGTCGAAGCGGCGGAGCCTCAGCGTGTACCCCGACAGCGACCTCGTCATCAGCCCATGCGGTCTGTCGTCAGGTCGGCGAGGGCAGCGGCGTCCAGGCGGCCGTCGATGAGCTCGTGGGCGATGTCGCTCAGGCGACGGTGGTGCTCCCGGGCGTGTGCGCGAAGCCTTGAGAACGCGGCGTCAACGCCGATGTGAGTGCGCTCGGCGAGCACGCCCTTGGCCTGCTCGATGATCACCCGGCTCGAGAGCGCGCCCTGGAGCTGCTCGACGACGCCGCGCGACTCGCGCACGGAGCGCTCCTGCAGCAGCGCGATCGCGGCGATGTCGGCCATGCCCTGCGCGAGTGGCATGTCTTGCTCGGCGATTCGCCCGGGAGCGGCGCGAAACAGGTTCAGCGTCCCGACGGTCTCGCCGCGTACCCGCATCGGGACCGCGTGCACCGAACAGAACCCCATCTCGGAGGCCACGGGCGCGAACGTCGGCCAACGATCCCCATCAGCCGTGAGATCCTCGCTGAACACGGCTCTACCGCGGTGATAGCACTCCCAGCAGGGACCCTCCCCGTTCTGTGACTGCAGCAGCTCAAGCGCGTCGGAGCGCTCGCTCGAGGAGGCCATCACCCGCAGGACACCTCCGGCGTCCGCGAGCAGCAACCCTGCCTCGGCGCAGTCCAATAGCTCCACGCAACGCTCCGTCAGCCGGTGCAGGAACTCGACCACGTCGAAGTCGTCAACCATCGTGTTGGCGAGCTCGACGAACGTCTCCACTATGCGCTGCTCTCGTGTCATGCTTTCACCTCGATCCCGTAGCCATTATGACGTGAGCGGTCACGGGTCAGGCCGAACCTTCCAGGCGCAGGTGGCCCGCGACCACGTCGCTCGCCACGTCGCGCAACGGGAGATCGTGAGCGAACGCGTGGGCGCGCAGGCGCACGAACGCCTCATCCAGAGGGGCCTCGAGCTGGACGGAGACCATGCCCGTCGCCTGATGGATCTCCGCCCAGTGCGGGGGCTCCTTCGCCAACAGCTCGTGCAAGGTATCCGCCGGAGCCCCGGCCTGCAGGCCGAGAACCATGTGCGTGGCAACGTGGGCCAGCACCAGCCCGTCGGCCAGCTCATCCGCGCTGAGCAAACCCCGACGATCGCGGTAGAGCACCAGCACCCCGATCCGGATCGCCCCGAGAGCCAGCGGAAAGGCGAACACCGCCAGCACGCCGGCGCCCACGCCGGCCTGGGCAAACGCGGGCCAGCGCACCACCGCGGGATCGGCCAGGTCAGGCTCCAACACCGCTGCCCTGCTCGCCCAGGCATCCACACACGGACCTTCGCCCAGCGTGAGCTGCAGCTCCTGCACCACCGCGATACCGGGCTCGGATACCCCGGCGGTGCCGCGCAGCTCACCCTCCACGATCAGCGAGAGACCCGCCCCCCGCAGCGAGAGCAGCGCCACCGCGGCCGCGCATACCCGGTCGACCGGCGAGCCGGCGCCGTTCCCAATCGGTATTTGCCACGGCCCTCAGCACCACGCTCAACCGATCGCTTGCCACCCGCTCAACGTTACGCCTACTAGGTGCCCGGGACCGAGGATGTCCCTGGACGAGCTCACATGACGCCCAAGCGTCGGCGTCGCTACGAAACAGCCACGCTCACTCGCGCGCCGGTTGTGCTCGAGCGTGCTACGGACATAACGAACCGGGTCGTAGGTTGCGGTCTGGAATTGTTCGTGTACTGACGGTGGCTTGCGGCCTTGTAGGACCGAGTCTGCGGGTGTGAAAGGATCGTCCGCACTTTACGCGGCCCACCCGGAGAGGAGAGCAGTGCCTAGCGTCGTTTCGATTCTGGATCGCGATCCAGACCTAGCCGAGGATCTCAGCGACGAGGAGCTCCTGATCGCGCGGGAGCACGTCGTGGTCGATGTGGCGAGCTATCCGCGCGGAGCATGGGCAGTTGGTCCAGACGATTTCGACCAGGTCGCAAACCTGGGACTGCTGCTCATCGATGGCCTGCTTACGCGCCATGTCACGGTGGCGGGCCACACCTGCGCCGAGCTTCTCGGCCGAGGCGACGTGCTGCAGCCATGGCTGCGGGTCGGCCCCGAACCATCGGTTGCCACCGAGGTCGACTGGAAGGTGGTCCAGCCGGTGCAGGCAGCTGTGCTCGGCCGCGCATTCTGCGAGCAAGTGACCAGGTGGCCAGAGATCCCGGCGGCAATCTCCCGGCGAGTGATGCTGCGCGCGCACTGGCTGGCGTTCCACCTGGCGGTTTGTCACCTTCGCCGCGTCGACGAGCGGCTCCTGTTGGTGCTGTGGCACTTTGGCGACCGCTGGGGTACCGTAACCGCGGATGGCGTGCGGCTCGACTTCCGCCTCACGCACGACCTGCTCGGCGCCGTGGTGGGTGCCCGCCGCCCGTCTGTGAGCCTGGCTGTGCGGCAGCTCGCCGATCAAGGCCGGATTCGCTCGCTACCACGATCGCGGTGGCTGCTGCTCGGACAGCCGCCCGAGGAGCTGCGAAAGTTGCACGAGCGCAGCGGCTCTCGACAGCTGGCGGGAGAAGAACCTGCTGACGAAGAGTGAGCCCTGACGCTCGCGGCGTCCACGAGCGTCAACCCCGTCTCGACAGCTAGAGCTTGGAACGGCCGCCGTGCGCGGATCGGGCACCTGGGACCTCCTGTTTTTGTTCGTACGCTGACGATCGCTTCGCAGGAAGGTTTCCGGAGTGCGAGGTCTGTATTCTCAGCGGGAGTTCCTCTTTTTGCGTCGCCCGAGACCCCGGTGATGTCCCTGACCGACCGGCATCCCAACGTCTGGAGCAGCATGCGACTCGACCGCACAAGCCGGGCTCCGCGACACACGGTTTCGTCGCGGACGGTGTCCAGGCGATCCCGAACACGACCTTCCAGCGCGTCCCAGCCACGGGAGTGGCGCAGGTGACGCCGCAGCTGCTGCGCGAGTGCCCCAGCGTGTCAGGGCGTACGCTGGATGGCGAGTCGCGAGCCTGGGTAACTCGTCTGCACGGGGTCGAGCCGGTGCGTCGCTGCGCCATCGCAGAGCTTCACGAGCGTCTGCGCCGCGAGGCGAGATTCGAGATCCATAAGCGCGCAAGGCACATACCGGAGCTTTCCAGGAGCGACCTGGACGATCTCGCCGTGCAGGCCGCCAGCGACGCGCTCATGACGCTGTTGCGCAAGCTCGATGACTATCGCGGTGACAGTCAGTTCTGGACCTGGGCTCGCAGGTTCGCCCAGCTCGAAGCGCCGGTCAGCATCCGCCGCCGCCTGGGGCACGACCAGCTCGCGCCGGCCGAGACCACGCCCGAACTAGAGCCGGCAGCCATCGGATGCTCTCCGCCGGAGCTCGTTGAACTCCGCAAGCTGTTGAGGACGGTCACCGACCTGATCGTCGGACAGCTGACGCAACGCCAGCGGGTCGTTGTGATCGCGATCGCGATCAACGGCGACTCGCCGGCAATGCTGGCGATCGAGCTCGACACAACTCCCGGGGCGATCTATAAGACGTTGCATGACGCCCGCACGAAGCTAAAGACGCAGTTGGCGCTCATCTAAGCGGGCCGGGGAACGCGGATCCGGTGCGGGTCTGCCGGGTTGCGGAGTTTCGCAACAGTCAGGGTAAGACCCGGGGCTCGGCCGACGCTATGGGCGTGTGAACCCCACCGAGGGGGACGCGATGAGCATCGTGGGGCGTCTCACGCCCGCCGATGGTGCCGGCCAGAAACACGAGATCTGAGGAGCTAGGAGATGAGCACGAGTGCCTTGAGTTCACAGCGCTGGCGGCGACTGATCCCGCTTGCTTTTGTCACGTACAGCCTCGCTGTACGTGGATCGCTCCAACTATTCGTTGGGCGCGGCTGGCGGCCTTACGCATTCGCTGCATATCACCTCGAGCCAGGCGGGTTTGCTCGGTGGCCTGCCCTGGCGTCCATATCCGGCGCGTCGTTGGACCCATTGGCAGGGCCAGGGCACGTCTCAGCGTTGCACAGTGGCCGATGGAAGACCCACTAGACGAGCGTTGCGGGCACCCTGGCGGGGCGCCGCGGCGTCCGCGCCGACGCGAGACTCAGAGGAGCTGAGATGGCGATCCATTCACACGTTGATGCCGGGGTCGAGGAGATCGTCCGCGTGCTACGCGGCTATCGCGTGCTCACTCGAGCGCGCTTGGCCGATGCCGTTGACGCGGCCGAGTGGCCGCAGGGGATGTTCGAGGACGCGCTGAGGCGCGCCGTTGAGCAGGGGCGCGTGCGCCGACTCTCCGACGAGCTCCTGGAGATCGGCCCCAGCGAGCCACAGTAGACCGTGCCACGTCGACCGTAATAAGGGTCGACAGCCACGATCATGGCGGAGACCGCGGAGACCGCCGCCAGCGGTGACGATCCATCCTTCGGCAGCGGTGCTCTCAGTCGACCACCGTGTCTGTGGCTATGTGGCCGCCCTCGTTCACCCAGCGCTCGATGCCAGCCAGGTCCTGCGCCGGCACCGCCCCTGCTCGCCTCGTCGTCTCGGCGACGCGTTGTGATGATCGCCCGCTCACGGAGCGGTCTCTCGAGGCCCGGTCGGCCGGGGAGCTCGTCAGCCCGACGGACGCGTCCTCACGGGCGAAACGCCCGGCCCGTGAGCTTCGCCAGCGGCGTATCAGGCCCCGCGGCCGGATCTGGACGGGCACTCGACAGGAAGCTCCGGCGCGAATCGGCTCAGGCACGCTGGGGTCGAGCAGGCGAGCCGCGTCTGCGGCGAGCAGACGCCAGTCGTGGATCGTCTGCTCGTCGGGGCGTTCCCAAGTGCGAGCCTGAATGCTCCACTCGTTTTGGGTGTTGCCGTGGAGGAGAAACAGACCCGAGCCGAAGTCGAGGCGAACGATGCCGGCACTCGCCGGGCTGTCATGCAGCTTCGGATGCAGGCACACCACCATGTTCAACACGGCGACCAAACAGGCAACGTCAGCGTCGCTCATCGGGCTCTCAAACGGCACCTCGAACAGCACCTCGGCGCGCGACGCCGCTTGGGTCGCTGGCCCGAGGTGGGGGGCGCGTTTTAGAACCCCGGCCGTCTTGAGCGGTGCTGGCGCACGGTCAGTGGTCGCCGGTGGCGTATCGCTAGAGGACATCTGACGCGTGGGCCTCATCTTTCTTTAGCGTCAATCCCAGCACTGGTCTTACCCGTCCCGAAGCGGTCGCGACCCAGCGCGGCCGGCCGGCGTCGGCGTGATCGTCAGCTCTGACTGGCGGCGGGGAGCAATCGACCGTAAGAACCTGGGGGCCAGTCGACGCTAGGGAGATGTGTCAGGCAAAAGTGAGCTAGTCCGTCTCGTTCAGATCCAGATGGCAAGCGCTCGGGCGCGGCAGGCAGGCTTGTCCTACCCCTTCCCCCAGGTCACGGTCACGCCCTCGCCTGTCGCCATGTCGCGGCATGACCGGGTGGCCCCTGCGGATCGGCGGGCCACCCGGCCGTCTTCGATGAACGCGCGCAGGACGCGACCACGAAACGCGATGCCTGCTCGCCCGAAAGGAGCCTGGTGAGCACGCAGAGCCCGAGTCGTACGCTCACGGTCGCGATTGACACGCCGATCGCCCCGGAGCTGGTCGAGCAGATACGCGCGGTCGCCGACAGCGTCGAAGTGCTCTACGAGCCGGATCTGCTGCCCGCGCTCCGTTATCCCGGCGATCATCGGGGAGTTGAAGGGTTCACTCGTGACGCGGACGGTGAGCGCCGCTGGCAGGAGATGCTTCAGAGCGCTGAGGTGCTGCTTGGTCTTCCTGGTGACTCGCCGGAGGGTCTGGCTGCGGTGGTGCGGAGCAACCCGGGGCTGCGTTGGGTGCAGGGCACCGCCGCGGGCACGGGCGAGCAGGTCAAGGCGGCCGGCCTGACCAGCGAGGAGCTGCGCGTCACGTTTACAAGCGCTAATGGTGTGCATGTGGGGCCGCTCGCGGAATTTTGTCTGCTGGGTCTGCTTCTTTTCACCAAGGGTGTGCCGCGCCTGCGGACTGATCAGCAGGCGCACCATTCGAGCTGGCGGTGCCCGGCCACACCTACACGTTCTCGACGGTTAAGGAGGCCCAAGCGCGCAGCGACTTCGACGTGCTCGCCAAGCGTGGCCGGCGCGCGCTGCGCATTGACGTCGGGGTCGATGTCGCACCCCGCCTGCAGGCACTCAGGGACGCAGTCGAGCGCGCCCTGACTGATATGGACAGCTCATCTGAGCAGACGAACGGAGGTAGCTGATGCAACTGGGGATGATCGGACTGGGACGGATGGGGTCGAACCTTGTGCGGCGCCTGCTGCCCGCCGGGCATGAGTGCGTCGTCTTTGACGTGAACGCCGACACAGTCAAGGAACTGGCGGGCGAGGGCGCGAGCGGCGCGGGCTCGCTGGATGAGCTCGTCTCTGCACTTCAGAAGCCGCGCGCGGTGTGGGTGATGGTGCCCTCCGGTGAGATCACCGAGCAGACCATCACCGAGCTGGGTGAGCGGATGGACTCGGGGGACGTGATCATCGATGGCGGCAACTCCTACTACCGCGACGACATCGTGCGCGCCGCCACGTTGAAGGAGAAGGGCATTCACTACCTCGACGTGGGCACCAGCGGCGGCGTGTGGGGCCTGGAGCGCGGTTACTCACTGATGATCGGCGGAGAGACAGAGGTCGTCGACCGATTGTCCCCGCTGTTTCAGGCGATCGCGCCGGGCGTCGACGCCGCGCCGCGCACCCCCGGCCGCAGCGGCGAGCCGGCGAGTGTCGAGCAGGGCTATCTGCACTGTGGGGCGAACGGTGCGGGGCACTTTGTGAAGATGGTCCACAACGGCATCGAGTACGGGGCGATGGCCGCGTACGCCGAGGGGCTGAACATCCTCAAGCATGCCAACGCCGGCGCGATGAAGCGAGAGGATGACGCCGAGACAGCACCACTCGAGCACCCCGAGGACTACCCCTACGACATCGATCTGACGGCCGTGACCGAGGTGTGGCGCCGTGGAAGCGTGATCGCCTCCTGGCTCTTGGACCTCACCGCCGCCGCGCTGCTCCAGTCCCCCGAGCTCGAGGACTTCTCGGGCAGGGTGTCCGACTCCGGGGAGGGCCGCTGGACCGCGATCGCCGCGATCGAGGAGGGCGTCCCGGCACCCGTGCTCACGACCGCGCTGTTCTCGAGGTTCACTTCGCGGGACCTCGACCATTTCGCTGACCAGACGCTGTCGGCGATGCGCAGCCAGTTCGGCGGGCACGCCGAGAAGCCAGCCGAATGACGAACGCGGAGGACCACCGGGCCGACGAGCGGATCGCTGTCCTGTTCGACATAGATGGGACGCTGCTCATCACCGGTGGCGCGGGCGCCGCCTCCTGGCGGCTGGCCTTCGACGAGCTGTATGGGATCCCGGCTGACATCGGCGAGTTCACGGACACTGGGATGACCGACCCCGACGTGGGACGCAAGACCTTCCAAGCGGTGCTTCACCGTGAGCCCGAGCGCAAGGAGTTCACACGGCTGCTCGAGCGCCGGCTGCACTACCTGCACCAGACGGTCGCCGAATCCGAGGACTACCGGGTGCTGGCGGGTGTCGAGGAGTTGCTGCCCAAGCTGATCGAGGACGGCTACCTGCTGGGTCTGGTCACCGGGAACCTCGAGGCCGCCGCCCACATCAAGCTTCACCGCGCTGGGCTGAACCGCTTCTTCTCCTTCGGCGGCTATGGCTCTGACTCCACCGACCGCGGCGAGCTGACCCGCATAGCGCTCAAACGCGCCACCATGGTCTACGGCGAGCCGGTGATGCCGGAGCAGGCGATCGTCGTCGGCGACACACCGCACGACGTGCAGGGCGCCCACGCCGCCGGGATCAAGTGCGTCGGCGTCGCCAGCCACCACTTCAACGTGCAGGAACTCCGCGACGCCGGCGCCGACTACGCAATCGACTCGCTCGAGGAAGGACTACCGCTATGACCGCAACCGCGGAGCGCCGCCTCTGCTTGTGCGCTACAACCCCGACGGCGAGGAGCAGCTCAACCGCCGCCAGGCCGCCCGGCTCGCCGAGCTCTCGGCGTGGCTTTCAGAGCGCGAGCGCAAGCTCCTGTTTGAGCTGCTCGTTCCCGCTACGGCTGCGCAGCTCGCCCAGGTCGCCGGCGAGCAGGACCGCTATGACCGGGAGCTGCGGCCCGCGCTCGTCGTGCGCGCGATTGCTGAGCTCCAGGACAGCGGTGTCGAGCCCGACATCTGGAAGATCGAAGGCCTCGACGCGCGCGAGGACTGCGAGCGAGCCGCCGCACAGGCCCGCACGGACGGGCGCGAGCGCGTCAGCTGCGTAGTGCTCGGGCGTGGCGCATCCATCGATCGCGTCGCGGACTGGCTCGCCCAAGCGGCTACCGTGCCGGGCTATGTTGGCTTCGCGATCGGCCGGACTATCTGGCTGGATGCGCTGGGTGAGCATTTCGCCGGCCGCCTCCACGAGGACGCGGCGACCGAGCGCATCGCGGGCAACTACCGCCGTATGATCGACACCTACGCTGCCGCGGCCACCACGACGCCCTCCACACGGGCACCGGCAGGACAGAGCGTGCGATGACCACAGCCGCCGCCGACGCTCGCCTCGCGCGGTCATCGGTCCCTGAGGATCACGTGCTGATCCTGTTCGGTGCGACCGGCGATCTGGCTAAGCGCAAGCTGCTGCCGGGCCTGTTTCATCTCGCCGTGGCGGGGATGATGCCCGAGCGCTACCGGATCGTCGGGTCCGGGCGCCCTGAAGGCGCCCCGGACGCGGAGGGCTTTCGCTCGCATGTACGCGAGGCGCTGGGCGAGTTCGGCCGCCAGGAGCTCACCGCCGAGAACTGGGAGCCGTTCGCGGAGCGCCTGTCCTTCGCGGCCGCGACCGCCGAGCAGCCGGATGCCCTCGTGCAAGCGGTGGCCCGCGCCGAACGGGACCTCGGTGGCGATGCGCGGCGGCTCATCTACCTGGCCGTGCCGCCCGATGCCTTCGAGCCGATGGTGTCGATGCTTGGCGCCTCGGGTCTGAACGAGCGGTCGCGGCTGATCGTGGAGAAGCCGTTCGGGCACGACCTGGCCTCGGCGCGCACGCTCAACCAGACGCTGCACACCGCGCTCGAGGAGTCGCAGATCTTTCGCATCGACCACTTCCTCGGCAAGGAGGCCGTCCAGAACATCCTTGCCTTTCGCTTCGCCAACGGCCTGTTCGAGCCGGTCTGGAACCGCCGGCACGTCGACTACGTCCAGATCGACGTGCCGGAGCAGCTGACGATCGAGGGCCGCGCCGGATTCTTCGAGCAGACCGGCACGTTCCGCGACATGGTCGTCACCCACCTCCTGCACCTGCTGGGGTTCATCGCGATGGAGCCCCCGCCGCACCTGGACGCCCCCTCTCTACGCGACGCGACCGGCAACGTATTCGACGCCCTGATGGCGTTCGACCCTAGGCGGGCAATCTTCGGTCAGTACGACGGCTACCGCTCAGAGCCCGGCGTCGCGGCCGATTCGACGGTCGAGACGTTCGCCGCACTCGACGTGCTCATAGACAACGAGCGCTGGGCCGGGGTGCCGTTCCAGCTGCGGACCGGTAAGGCGCTCGCCGAGAGCCGCCACACCGTCACAGTGGGCTTCAAGGAGCCAGCCCGGACGATGTTCGAGTTCCCCGCCGGCGCCTCATCTGCTGCGCGCCCGAATGAGCTGTCCTTCGAGCTGTCTGATCCGGGCGTGATCTGGGTCGACTTCCTCGCCAAGGAGCCGGGCGCGAGCATGGACCTCGGGGCCGCTTCGCTGACGTTTCGCTACGGCGACTCGTTCAACGTCACCAACGACCTCGAGGGCTACGAGCGGCTGCTCCACGACGCGATGCTCGGCGACCACACGCTGTTCACCCGCGCCGACGGAATCGAGCGGCTCTGGGAGGTCGCGGCGCCGTTGCTCGAGCAACCCCCAAAACCATTGTCCTATGCTCGCGGGTCATGGGGGCCCGACGCGATCGACGAGCTCGTCACTCCGTATCGCTGGCACCTGCCCTACAGCAGGCCGTGAGAGACTTTTCATCGGTGGGTTTCCTACAGGAGATCGGGCTCGAGCGCCCGGTGGTGCAGGCCGGGATGGCCGGCGGGGTGGCTGGCGGCGATCTCGCCGGCGCGGTATCGGCAGCTGGCGGCCTGGGGACAGTCGGGATGATGGCGCCGCGGGCGTTCGCCGCCGCGCTGGCCGAGGCGCACCGGAAGGCGCCCGGTCGCCCGGTGGCGGCCAACCTGCTCGTGCCGTTCATCAAGAGCGCTCACGTCGCGGCGTGCTTGGAGGCAAACGCGGCGCTGGTTGTGTTGCATGGTGGCTTTGCGCCCCGCTTCCTAGCGCGTCTGCGTGCCGGCGGCGTGCTGGTGTTCTATACCGTCGGTACAGCGCAGCAGGCGCGCCGCGCGCTGGCCGAGGACGCCGACGGGCTGGTCGTCCAGGGCGTGGAGGCGGGTGGGCACCTGGTGGGCGTCGAGCCGCTCATGGACGCGCTGGCGCGGATACTAGAGGTGGCTGACGGTAAGCCCGTGCTCGCCGCCGGCGGAGTCGCCGACGCTGCAGACGTGCGCCGGGTCTTGGCGGCTGGCGCGACCGCCGCGGTCGCAGGCACCCGCTTCCTGCTCACCCCGGAGTCGGGGGCGCACCGCGCCTACCGTGAGCGCGTGCTGGCCGCCGATCGTACGCTGGTCACGTTGTTGTTTGGCTTTGGCTGGCCGCTGCGTCACCGGGTGATCCCCAACGCGGCCACCGAGCGGTGGTGTCGCGGCGATCAACTCGGGCCGCGCTGGATACGCCGTGCCAGCAGGCTCAGCGGCCCGCTCGGCGGCGCCGTCCCGCTGGGGATGTTGGGCAGGATGCTCTCACTCCAGCGCCCGGCGCTCGGGCTGTTCACGCCCGCCCTGCCGCTCGCCGGTATGCCCGAGCGCACCGTCGACGCCGGTGCGCTCTATGCCGGCGAGACCATGCACCGCCTGCACGATGTCATCCCCGCGGCCGAGGCGGTGACGAGATTGACGCCCTAGCCACGAGGCTAACCTCGGCCAGCGAGTCGAGCAGCAGATGCAAGTAGACGATCCGCGCGTAGGGACGCCAGCGCGTTAGGCACGCCGCGCGTCGGCGCACTATATGCCCCGCACGTTGACGATCACTGGGCCCTGGACGATGTGCAGAACCGTGCGTCCGAGACTGGCCACGCTTGGGTGAAAGCGATCGCGGTGCAGGTGGATGCCGGTGTCCTCCACGTCGCCGGGCTCGTCTTCCCCGACAGCGCGGACCGGCAAGAAGACCGTTGGGTGCTTTCCGCGTGTCGCTGCTCCGAGGTGGCCACGGAAGACCACAACGAGCGTCTCTTGCTCGCCGCGCTCAACGACACGGACCGCTACGCGGGAGCCCTCGAGCGCTGCCAGCGCTTCGAGCACCTCGTCCCAGTTCAGCTCGAGGGCCTGAGCATCATCGAGGCCTGCCGGTGTGGGAGTTGCGTCCATGTCTCTCTCTAGCGTCGCTTCATCCCGTGTTCTTACGCTCAGGCGCTGCGCTCACGACATCTGCCTCGGCGGCGGCGTGTGCAGAGCCGGTGATCAGTCTCGCGCCGCGTCCGCGAGTGACGAAGCTGAACGCCCAGCGGGTTATGACGAGCAGCCGGTTCTGGAAGCCGATGAGGTAGAAGATGTGGACCGTCAGCCAGGTCATCCACGCGAGCGTGCCGCTGATCTGGATGCCCTTGATGTCCGCGACGGCGCGCGCCCTGCCGACCGTGGCGAGGTTTCCCTTATCGACGTAACGGAACGGCGGAGATCGCTCGCCTCGTAGACGCGCGCGGACGGCCCTGGCGGCGTAGCGACCCTGCTGCATCGCGACCGACGCCAGGCCGGGCAGCGGGACATCCTTGCCAGTGGTGTCGTGCACGCTGACCATGTCACCGAGCGCGATCACCTCAGGGTGTCCCTGGATCGTCAGGTCTTCTCTCACTGCCACTCTTCCCGTGCGGTCGGGCTCAGTCCCAGTGGCGGCGGCGAGCGCACCGGCGAGCTCGCAGGCGACCACGCCGGCCGCCCACACAATGGTTTGCGTCGGCACGTGCCCGGTTGTGCCGTCAGGATCTCGAGTGCAGACCGACCGCTGGTCGAGGTCGACGACTTCCGTGTCGAGCGCGAGCGTGACGCCGAGCCGCTCAAGCGCCCGGGCGGCTCTCGCTGATAGCCGCGCCGGGAACGCCGGCAGGATGCGTCCGGATGCCTCGATGAGCAGGATCCGCGCGTGGCGCGAATCGATCGCGTGGAAGTCGCGGGGCAGCGTGTCGCGCGCGAGCTCCGCGATCTGCCCGGCGATCTCGACGCCGGTCGGCCCGCCACCGACGACCACAAAGGTCAACCAGGCCTCGCGCCGCACCGGGTCCTGTTCGATCTCGGCGGCCTCGAACGCGGTGAAGATCCGCCGTCTGACCGCAAGCGCGCTCTCCAGCGACTTGATCTCCAGCGCGAAGCGCTGCCACTCGTCGTGCCCGAAGTAGGAGTAACGCGAGCCGCCGGCGACGATCAGCGTGTCGTATTCGATCGCGACCCCCTGATCGCCGTTTGGGAGCTCATCGATCACGACGCTTCGGCGGTCGAGGTCAAACCGGCGGACATCGCCCATCACTACGCGCACGTTGCGCTGGCGCTTGAGGATCGCGCGCAGCGGCGTGGCTATCTCGTCCGGCGAGAGGGCACCCGTCGCGACCTGATAGAGCAGCGGTTGGAAGAGGTGGAAGTTACGGCGATCGATCAGCGTCACCTCGACCGGCGCCCGGCGAAGCCCACGGACGGCCTGCAGGCCACCAAAGCCACCGCCCACCACAACGACCCGATGGGGCGCTTCAGGGTTGCTCATAGCGCATGTGTGGGGGCTGGCTCGATGTCAGCTGCCGCTTGTTGGTCAGCCGCTCGTGCTTGGCGGCGATGCTGGCCAGCAGGCTCTTCCACGACTCATCGAAGGCCTGCGCCCCGTCTCGCTGGAGCTGGCCGGCGAGGGCTTGGTGGTCGATGCCGGCCTCGGCGAACGCCGCGAGGGTTCTCTCGGCGTCGCCGCCGTCGGCCGTCATCAGGTTCTCTAGGTGTCCGTGGTCGGCGAATGCCAGCAGGGTCGCCTCGGGCATGGTGTTGATGGTGAAGGGCGCGGCCAGGGCGCTCACGTACAGCACGTCGGGCGCCGCGGGGTTCTTGGTCGAGGTGCTGGCCCACAGCAGGCGCTGGGGGCGGGCCCCCTCATTCGCCAGGTGGCCCCAGCGAGGAGAGTCGAGCAGCTCCCGGTAGGCGCGGTAGGCCCGGCCAGCCTCGGCGATGCCCAGACGGTCACGCAGCTCATCGGGGACCCGGTCGGCCACCGCCGTATCCCAACGGCTCACGAAGACGGAGCCCACCGAGTGAACGGCGGGGTCAAGGCCGGCCTTCACCCGCCGCTCGATGCCCCGCAGGTAGGCCTCGGCCGCGGCCTCATACTGCTCGGCCGAGAACAACAGCGTGACGTTGATCGGAACGCCGGAGAAGGTGCACTCCTCGATCGCTGGGAGGCCCTCGGGGGTGCCGGGGATCTTGATGAACAGGTTGGGCCGTTCTGCCTTTGAGTGCAGCGCCTTGGCCTCCTCGATGGTGGCCTGGGTGTAGTGGGCCAGCAGCGGCGAGACCTCGAGCGAGACCCACCCGTCGACGCCGTCGCTGTGGTCGTGGATCGACGCGAACAAGTCAGCGGCGCGACGCAGGTCGCTCAGGGCCAACTCGAAGAACACCTCCTCCTCAGACGTACCCACCGCCTTGCGGGCGGCGATCTCGGTGTCGTAGTCCGAGCCGCCCTCGATCGCCTTGTCGAAGATCGTGGGATTGGACGTGAGCCCGGTCACCGCGTCCTCGACGATGTAGCGCTCGAGCGTCCCAGAGTCGAGCAGACCCCGGGTGATGTTGTCCAGCCACAGGCTCTGGCCCGCCTCGTGCAGCCGCTGAGTCGGCTTCATCGCGCCTGCCTCCTCGTCTCGGCTCATGCCGCGAGGAGCCGGCGGGCGGCATCGACGATGTGAGCAGCGGAGATGCCGGCGGCGTCCAGGAGCTGCGCGGGCGTCCCCGAGGTTGGCAGCCCCCGCACGGCCAGGTGGGCGACCTTGAGCACTGGCACCGAGGCGTCGGCCAGGGCCTCGAGCACGGCGCTGGCGATTCCGCCCTGCGGGTAGTGGTCCTCGGCCACCACGAGGCGGCTATCGGTCACCCGGCACGCCTGCACCAGGGCGTCGCGATCGATCGGCTTGACCGAGTAGGCGTCGATGACACGCACCGCGACGCCCGAGCTCCGAAGCTCCTCGGCGGCGGTGAGGCACTCGTGCAGCGTCACACCCGCCCCGATCAGGGCTACCTGGTCGTGGGGCCCGGCGCGGTGGACCTTGGACCCCCCGACCGGAAATGTCTCGTCGGGTGGGTAGATCACCGGGTAGGCGCCCCGGGTGGTGCGCAGGTACACGATGCCGTCGGTGTCGGCCATCTCGGCGACGAGCTGTGCGGTCGACGGTCCGTCGGCGGGGTACAGGACGACCGAGCCGTGCACCGCCCGCAGGGCGGCAAGGTCCTCAAGCGCCATCTGAGACGGACCGTCCTCGCCGATCTCGCTCCCGGCGTGGGAGCCCACCAGGCGGATGTTCACCTGCGAGATCCCGGCCATGCGGATGAAGTCATAGGCCCGCGAGAAGAACACGGCGAAGGTGGAGGCGAACGGCACATAGCCCCGGACGGCGAGCCCGACGGCCGTCGCGACCAGCTGCTGCTCGGCGATGAACACCTCGAAGTAGCGCTCGGGGCAAACCTTCTGGAACTCTTCTGCGTGGGTGGAGTTGCCGACCTCGCCATCCACGACGACGACCTCGGGGCGAGCGGCCAGGGCCGCCAGGGCAGCGCCGAAGGCGACGCGGGTCGCTATCTTCTCGCCCGGCCCATAGGTGGGAAGGGTGATCGGAGCGGTGGGGTCGGCGGTGATCGCCGGGGCCCCCGGCGGCGGGCAGGCGGTGGTGATGAGCAGATCGCTCGGCCCGCCCAGGGCGGCGATGGCGCGCGCGGCCATATCGGGTGGGAGGGCCTTGCCGTGCCAGCCGTTCTTGTCCTCTAGCTCAGGCACGCCCTTGGCCTTGATAGTCCGGGCCAGCACCACGGTCGGTTGCTCGCCGCCGTCGCGGGCCTCGGCAAGGGCCTGGTCGATGGCCACCGGGTCGTGACCGTCGATCACCAGCGGGCGCGCACCGAACGCCTGCACCCGGGCGGCATAGCGATCCAGGTCCCACTCCAGCTCTGTAGGTCCCCGCTGGCCGAGGCGGTTGACGTCGACGATCGCGGTGAGGTTGCCGAGCTTGTAGTAGCTGGCCTTATCCAGGGCCTCCCAGATCGAGCCCTCGGCGGTCTCGCTGTCCCCGCACAGCACCCAGACGTGATAGGGCAGCTTGTCCAGATATCTCCCCGCCAAACAGACGCCGACCGCGTCGGGGAGTCCCTGGCCGAGGGAGCCGGTGGCCACGTCCACCCACGGCAGGACAGGCGTGGGGTGGCCCTGCAGGCGGGCCCCCAGTTGCCGATAAGTGTGGATGAGCTCGTCTTCGCTGACCACGCCCACGGCCCGGAACATCGAGTACAGCAGAGGCGAGGCGTGGCCCTTGGAGAAGATCAGGTGGTCGTTGCCGGCGAGGTGAGGCTGCTCCCAGTCATAGCGAAGGTGCCTGAGGAGCAGAACGGCCATCAGGTCGGCTGCCGACAGCGAGGAAGTGGGATGTCCCGAGCCGGCCTGGGTGCTGCAGCGAATGGAGTCCACCCGCAACTGGGCGGCCAGCCGGCGGACGCGGTCAAGGTGCTCCTCGCTCAACGCGGCGCCCTCGCCAATACCCGAGCTGACCGGTGCCTCAATGCTCGGCATGTGCGACCTCCGGAGCCAGCTCCGTCAGCGGCGTGTCGGGGTCGGCGAGGCGGTCGCGATCGACCCGCAGGCGCGAGCGGATCAGCGCCTGGATCTGCTCGGTGACGTCCCACACGTTGACGTTCATGCCCGCCAGGATCCGCTCGTCCTTGAGCCAGAACGCGATGAACTCGCGCGCCGCGGGATCGCCACGGAAGACCACCTCGTCCCAGTCGACGGCATGACCGGTGTACTCCATGCCGACGTCGTACTGATCGGAGTAGAAGTACGGGATGCGCTCGTAGGCGACCGGGTGGTCGAGCACCGGGTCCTGGGCATCGACTGAGCCGAGCATGTTGCGTGCGGCGGCCGGCCCCTGGTTCAGCGCGTTGGCCCAGTGCTCGATACGCAGCTGCCCATACAGCGGGTGGCGGGCGTTGGCGACGTCGCCGGCAGCGAAGATGCCCTCCACGGCAGTCTCGAGGTACTCGTTTACGACGAGGCCGTTCTTGACCACGACCTTTGTGTTATCGGCCAGAGTGGTGCGTGGCGTCGCGCCGATCCCCGCCACGACGAAGTCGCAGTCGATCACGCGCCCATCTGAGGTGCGCACCCGCTCGACCGCCCGAGCCCCTTCGAGGGCGTTGACACCGATGCCGAGCAGCATCTGGACGCCGTGGTCGGTGTGGATGTCGCGGTAGATCGCTCCTGCCTCGGCGCCGAGCACACGCTCCAGCGGCACCGATGCCGGGTCGATCACGGTCACCTCCAGACCGGCCTGGCGCGCCGAGGCGGCCACCTCGCAGCCGATCCAGCCGGCCCCGATCACGACGACCGTGCCGCCCTGCTCGATCCGCTCGCGCAACCGCGCCGAATCGGGGAGCGTGCGCAGGTAGTAGATCCCGTCGAGGTCCGCGCCGGGGATCGACAGGCTCCGCGGCTCGGCGCCGGTCGCCAGCAGCAGCCGGTCATAGCCCAGCCGCTCGCCTCCGGCGAGCACGACCTCCGCTGAAGTTTGCTCGATGCGCTCGACAGTGCTGGCGGTGCGCAACTCGATGTCGTGGCTCTCGTAGAAGCTCTCGTCGTGGACGTAAACCTTCTCGACGCCGACCTTGCCGCTCAGGTAGTCCTTGGACAGCGGCGGGCGTTCGTAGGGACGCTCGGGCTCTGAGCCGATCAACATCACTCGGCCGTCGAAGCCGAGCTCCCGCAGGGCCTCGGCGGCCTTCGCGCCGGCCAGGCTCGCGCCGACGATCACATGGGTCTCCTTGCTCATCGTGTGCTCCTTTGATTGGGACTCCGGGGAGTCTTCGGCAGTCCCTGTCGCAGAACCTCCGCGAGAACTACCGCGTCGTTGTGCTCAGTGTCATGGGCGGAATAGACGAGCGTGAGCGTGCCCTCCCGCGCCCTGCGCCGAAGCTCGGTCAGTCGCGACCGTTGATCGCCGAGCTCTCCCATGTAGCGCCGGCGAAACTCCTCGAAGCGGCTCGGCTCGTGCCCGAACCACTTCCTCAGCTCGGTGCTCGGCGGCAGCTCGCGCTCCCACTCATCCAGCTTGGCCCGCTTGCGCGAGACCCCGCGCGGCCACAGCCTGTCGATCAGCACGCGATAGCCATCGGTGGATGCCGCGGGGTCATACGCGCGCTTCAGGCGAACGTCCATCTAGCGGTCAACCGCCCCTGTCCTGCCGGTCTTGCTCGCGCCCCAGGTGTCGTGATGGCAAGACTCGAGGATGTGGCCCGCCGCGAACATATCCGCCGTTTCGCGCAGGTGCTCGAGACACAGCCCGGCGCTGCAGCTGCGACACAGCGCGACCGCTGGTTGATTGACGCCCTGCTCGGCGCATGGGTAGCAATGCATGATCGGATCCTCCTTTCTCGTTACTGCTCTAGCGTCGCTTGAGCCCGTGGTCTTACCTGTCCCGGGTCAGGCTTGCTGGCGGCGCGTTGGAGGACCAAGAGCGGGCAGCGTGCGGTGCGAGTGAGATGCCTGGAGGTGCTGCCCAGCATGAGGTGCCGCACGGGCCCGTAGCTGCGTGACCCGACGAGCAGCAGATTGACCTCTTCAGTGAACGCCGCGAGCTCCTCACCGGGCAGCCCGTAGGCTGCCCGGCCTTCCACGCCGTCGAGTGTGTCCAAACGATCGCGCGCTTCGCCCAAGAGCGTGTCGATCTGCGAGCCGAGGTTCATCGGCGCAAGCCCGGCGTAGGCGTAGGGCAGCGCCGAGACGACGCTCAGCGCGCGGACCTTCACGTCGCTGTCAGAGGCCAGGGTGTGCGCCAGAGCGAGGGCAGCGTCGCTCTCAGGCGAGGCGTCGTAGCCCACACCGATGACCTCGATCGGCGCTGACGTTTGGGCGTACCCGAGGGGCGCGATTGCCACCGCGCATGGGGCTCCGTCAAGCGAAGCGCGCGTGTCGTCACCCAGCAGCACGCGACCAACAAGACCATGGCGGCATGTGCCCACGGCTAGCAGATCCGCGGCGTTTTGTTCGGCGACGCGGTGCAGCCCGGCGCCAACCGACGCCGCTCCGATGCTGAGGAGCTCAGCCGTCCGCCCCGCCGCTTCCCGCTCGTTCTCCAGCAGCTTCTGGGCGTCATCGCGCGCTGAGGAGTCAAACTCGTGGACGACGATCCCCGTCGTTTCCAAATGGACATGAATCAAGGTCAGCTGGTCCGCGGCGTTTAGGAGTCTCAGCGCGAGGGCAAGAGCATCGCGGCCACCACTGCTCCCGTCAACGCCAACCAGCACGTTCTTGAACATCGACATCCGCGAGCTCCCTTCTGACTTGAGGTAAAGGCCACGAACGCAGTCAACGTCACCGCAGCTGCCTCCATCATCTAGCGTCGCCTCGATCATGGTTCTTACGCGGCTCAGGCGTTTTCTCGATGGCTCGCCCGACCGGAACCACACGGGTGCCGATCCCAGGTCGGGGTAAGAGTTACACGCGAAACGACGCTAGAGAGACAGCGATTGGGGGTGCGCAGCAGGCCGCTTGCCCAGATCACAGCCAGGCACGAGCAACACAACCCCATCTTTTAGGAGTCAATGATGAGCACGGTCCGTAGGTTCTGTTGATGCTCGGCTTGCCCGACGGTGTAAGTGCGTGCCTGTTTGACCTCGACGGCGTGATCACACAAACCGCCAAGGTGCACGCCGCTGCTTGGAAGGAGATGTTTGACGACTATCTGCGCGAACGGGCAGAGCGGGCCGGGGGGGAGTTCGTGGCATTTGACGCGGTCGGTGACTATGAGGAGTACGTCGATGGCAAGCCGCGCTATGAGGGGGTGCGCTCATTCCTTGACTCGCGCGGCATCGACCTTCCAGAGGGTAAGGAGAGCGATCCGCCGGATGTGGAGACTGTTGATGGGCTCGGCAACCGCAAGAACGAGATCGTGCTGGGAATGATCCGCGACGACGGTGTGCAGGCGTATGAGGGGTCGGTGCGATACGTCCACGCGGCGCGGGAGGCCGGGCTGCGCCGGGCGGTGGTCTCCTCGAGCACCAACTGTCGCGACGTGCTGATCGCCGCGGGCATCGAGGATCTCTTCGAGCAGCGCATCGACGGCGTCGTCGCCGAGCGCGATCACCTGAACGGCAAGCCCGCGCCGGACACATTCCTTGCCGGGGCGCGGGCGCTGGGCGTCGAGCCTTCCCAGGCGGCTGTGTTCGAGGACGCGCTGGCGGGCGTGGCGGCGGGTAGGGCCGGCGGGTTTGGCTGTGTGATCGGGGTGGACCGGGTCGGCCAGGCCGACGCGTTGCGTGAGCATGGCGCCGACATCGTCGTGTCCGACCTGGCCGATCTCCTGCGCTCGTGATCTCCCATCCGGCGTTTGCCGTGGAGCCGTGGGCGCTCCGCGAGACCGAGCTGGACCTGGACGTGCTCGACCAGGCCGGGTCGGTGTTCGCACTGGCAAACGGGCACATCGGGCTCCGTGGCAATCTGGATGAGGGCGAGCCGCCGGGCCTGCCGGGCACATACCTCAACGGCTTCTACGAGGAGCGTCCGCTGCCTTACGCGGAGGCCGGCTACGGCTACCCCGAGGCGGACCAGACGGCGGTCAACGTCACCAACGGCAAGATCATTCGCCTGCTGGTCGATGACGAGCCCTTCGATGTGCGCTTCGGTCAGCTGGAAAGCCACGAGCGGATCCTGGACTTCCGCGCCGGAGTGCTGCGACGCCGCGCCGAGTGGCGCTCACCGGTAGGCAAGCGGGTCCGGGTCTCTTCGGTGCGCGTGGTCTCTCTGGTGCAGCGGGCGGTGGCCGCCGTGTCCTATGAAGTCGAGCCGCTGGACGCCGCGGCGCGGCTGGTCGTGCAGTCAGAGCTCGTGGCCAACGAGCCTATGCCTCTCGCCGAGAATGACCCGAGGGCGGCGGCCGAGCTGGGCATGGCGTTGCGCGCTGAGCTTCACTCAGACCACGACGCCCGCGCCGTGCTGGTTCACGTCACGCGCAAGAGCGGGCTGCGGATGGCCGCCG
Organism: Solirubrobacterales bacterium; assembly: GCA_013815355.1. Classification (GTDB taxonomy): domain Bacteria; phylum Actinomycetota; class Thermoleophilia; order Solirubrobacterales; family Solirubrobacteraceae; genus Palsa-744. The sequence goes on along the minus strand of JACDGG010000002.1, from coordinate 32,482 downwards.
GAATGGACCACATCGTCGAGGGGCCATCCGGCATCGAGACGGCGACCGAGAGCAGCGAGGATCTCGCGCGCGTGACGGTCACCGCTGACGTCGAGCCCGGGCAACGGCTGCGTGTGGTCAAGCTGCTGGCCTACGGGTGGTCGAGCCAGCGCTCGAGCGCGGCGCTGCGCGACCAGGTCTCCGCGGCACTCGCGGAGGCGCGCCACACCGGCTGGGACGGGCTGCTCGCCGGCCAGCGCGACTACCTCGACGATTTCTGGGCGCGCGCAGACGTGGAGCTGGAAGGCGACGCCGAGCTTCAGCAGGCGGTGCGCTTCGCGCTGTTTCACACGCTCCAGGCCGGCGCGAGGGGCGAGCAGCGCGCGATCGCCGCCAAGGGCCTGACCGGCCCGGGCTATGACGGGCACGCCTTCTGGGACACCGAGACGTTCGTCCTGCCCGTCCTGACCTACACCGCCCCGCACGCCGCGTGCGACGCCCTGCGCTGGCGCCACGCCACGCTGGAGATGGCGCGTGAGCGTGCCAGGCTCCTGGGTCTGAACGGCGCCGCGTTTCCGTGGCGCACGATCGAGGGACAGGAATGCTCTGGGTACTGGCCAGCCGGAGCGGCGGCGTTCCATGTCGGCGCGGACATCGCCGATGCCGTCGGCCGCTACCAAGCCGCCGCAGACGATCACGACTTCGAACGTGAGACCGGCCTGGAGCTACTCGTCGAAACGGCGCGGCTGTGGCGCTCACTGGGCCACCACGACATGGACGGAGGATTTCGTATCGACGGGGTCACCGGCCCCGACGAGTACAGCGCCGTCGCCGACAACAACCTCTACACCAACCTCATGGCGCAGCGAAACATGCGCTTGGCAGCAGACGCGGTCGAGCGCCACCCCGATCGTGCCGCTGAGCTCGGCGTCGATACCGAGGAGACGGCCGCCTGGCGCGACGCCTCGCACGCCATGCGCATCCCCTACGACGAGCAGCTCGGCGTCCATCCCCAAGCCGAAGGGTTCACCGAGCACCAGCACTGGGACTTCGCCGCCACCACCCCCGAGCAGTACCCGCTGCTCCTGCACTTCCCCTACTTTGACCTGTATCGCAAGCAGGTCGTCAAGCAGGCCGACCTCGTGTTGGCGATGCACCTCCGCGGCGACGCGTTCAGCGAAGAGCAGAAGGCCCGCAACTTCGCCTACTACGAGGCGCTGACCGTGCGGGACTCCTCACTGTCGGCCAACCAGTGGCATGCCCGATCCCCAAGGCGCCCGCGCGCGAGATCCCCACGCAGCCGCCGGGAAGGGCACCGGCATCACGGCGGCCATCAGAAGGACCATGAGCCCTACCTCGTGAGCATCGCAAGTCAGGCGGCGCCCGGATACACCACCATCCCGTCTGAGCGCACGACAGCGAAGTCGGCCAGCTCGTGTGGGTTTGAGCGTCCGTCTGACCCGATATGGCACACCTCCCAGCCAGCGGTCAGGAGCCGGTCGGCGATCAGTCGACGATGGCAGCGCCACCATAGGGCCTCCGAGCACATCACGGCCGTCCGTCCTCGCATGGCCAGCTCGCACAGCTCGAGCAGGGCGTCAGCGAACTCCGCGCTCAGCGCGTAGTCGGCGTACCCGCGAAACGACGCATTGCGCCACGCCCCGTTCGGTGAATCAGGCTGAGCGTGACGCCATCCCCCCAATCCCGCGAGATGCCGATAGTCAACCCCGTACTCGGGGAGCGACTCCGCGAGAGCGTCTGCGAAGAAGTGCGGGTAACGTCGAGACTTTGGCACCGTACGCACATCGCACACCAGCCGTATCTCGTGGCGTGAGAGCAGCCCGACGAACTCCTCCAACGAGTGGGTGGAATGTCCGATTGTCCACAGCTGGTGTGCCACGACCCTTTAGCTTGCCCGAACGGACAGCCCGGCACTATGGTCGGAGACCAGGGAGGGGCAGATTCGATGCTGCCTGCGACGAGCTCCTGAGCTTCTGCTCACAGTTCAAGCTGGCTCTGGCGAACAGGGGTAAGGTTTCGGCGGGCGGTGACGCTAACACAGGGATGGCAAACCGCAGGGTCCATTACAGGATCGGAGGAGGAGATGATCGGATTGCTTAGGGGGTTTCCCGGGAAGCCCTCGCATCCGCCGCTGACCGATGTCGCGATCGGCGGGTACACGATCAGCGTCATCATGCTGGTACTCGGGGCGCTGGACGTCCGGGAGAGCCAGATGGCGGTCGGTGCGCTGTTGGCGCTCAGCGGCGGGCTGATCTTCGGTGCGCTCGCGGCTGTGACCGGCCTGCTGGACTGGCTCAAGCTGCCCAAGGGCAGTGAGCTACGACGCGTCGCGACGGTGCACCTGCTGGTGATGGTGTCCGCGACCGTGCTGTTCGTGCTCACGTGGCTCGCGCAGCGCCCAGGCTACAACCACGGCGACGTCAAGACCGTCGCCTGGATCCTCGGGGTGATCGCCGAGGTTTTCCTGATCGTCGGCGGCTACCTGGGCGGCACAATCGTCTTCGTATACGGCCACCGTGTGCTCAAGCTGCCCGACACCCGGCTCGCGGACGCGCTCATCCCGGGGCGGGCGGAGCACGTGAACATGGCCACCTCCGGGCCAACCGAGGTGCGCACACCCCAAGCGGCCGCCGAGCACGACGACCCGCGCGGCGACCCGCAGTACCCTGAGACATGATTCGAGGAACCAAAAGGCCCAGCCCGGCGGTGGTGGTCGGCACTCATGAGACCACGGAGACTTTGTCGCGATGTGTGGGTACGCCGGCCGCCGTGTAGGCACCCAGGGCGTCGGGCGGGTCATGCCGAGGAGCGCTGACGCGTGAGCAGTGGACCTCCAGAGGACGATCCTCTCGCGTCGGCCCCCAACGATGCCGAGCTGCAGGACGAGTACCTGCAGCAGGCGCTGCTGAGCGAGAGCGGCGCGCATCCGCGGATGAGCCTCACCCGCGTGCACATTCGCCTCGGGCGCCGGTTCATCTCGATCTGGTGGCTGCTGGCCGCCGTCGCCGGGCTCGGCGTCGCCGTCGTCGTGGCGGCCAAGCTCTACGCGGCGAGCTCTTCCGGGCGCGCGTTCGTCGCCCGCCACGTGTGCATCGCCCACGCCTCCAGCGCCCCGGTCGGCGTTCCAGCGTTCGTGCGCTGGACGCACCTGCTCAGCTTCGTGTTCCTGATCATGATCGTGCGCTCGGGGCTGCAGGTGCTGGCCGACCATCCACGCCTCTATGGCAAGGTGCACTGCACTCCGGGACGGGAATGGCTGCGCTTTCGCGGCCCAGTGCCTCAGGATCGCGTGTGGACGGCCAAGGACGACGCGATCACTCTCAGCCCGCTCGTGGGCCTTCCCGGCGGACGCCACACGATCGGCGTGGCCCGCCACTGGCACTTCATCTTCGACATGCTGTTCGTCATCAACGGGATCGCCTACGTCGTGTTCTTCTTCGCGACGCCGTGGTTTCACCGTCTGCTTCCAACAAGCTGGTCACTGTTCGGTGAAGCGGCGTCATGCGGAGTGACCTACCTGAGCCTGCATCTGCCCCAAGGAGCTACCGCCTGGGTCCGTTATGACGCGCTGCAGCAGCTCAGCTACTTCGCGGTCATTTTCATCCTCGCGCCGCTGGCGATCCTCACGGGGCTCGCGATGTCCCCGGCGCTCGATAACCGTTTCCGCTGGTACACGCGCCCGTTCGGCAACCGCCAGATCGCCCGCTCGCTGCACTTCCTGGTCATGGTCAGCTTCGTCGTCTTCTTCCTCGGGCACATGGCGCTGGTCGGCCTGACGGGCCTCGCGAAAAACCTGAATCACATCACGCTGGGCAGCAACGCCGACAATCTCAACGGCTTTGCCATCTGGCTGCTCGTCGTCGTGCTGGTCATCGGCCTGAACGTGTGGGCGGTCCGCTTCTCCTGGACGCACACCCGCATCCTGCAGCGCGTCTCCAATGCCACCGTCGGACGAGTGATGGACTTGCTTTTCGATCACTTCGCACCCAAGGTGCAATACGAGCGCAAGGACATAAGCCCGTACTTCTGGCCCAATCACATCCGCCTGCCCGAAGGTCCCGAGTGGGAGCAGCTTCGAGACGGCGACTTTCGCGACTATCGCCTGAAGGTCCACGGCCTTGTCGAGCACCCCGTCGAGCTGTCCCTCATCGAGCTGCGGGAGATGGCCAAGCAGCAGCAGATCACGATGCACAACTGCATCCAGGGCTGGTCTGGGATCGCCGAGTGGGGCGGCCTGCCGTTCTCCACCCTGATCGACCTCGTGGAACCCGAGCCCGAGGCGCAGTGGGTGATGTTCTACTCCCTGGCGAAGGGCGGGGACGGCGGCGTCTACTACGACTCCCACAGCATCCACGACCTGCGCCACGCTCAGAGCCTGCTCGCGTACGAGATGAACGGTGAGCGCCTGCCGATCCTGCACGGCGCGCCTCTGCGCCTGCGCGTGGAGAACCAGCTCGGCTTCAAGCACGTCAAGTGGATCGGCGAGATCGAGTTCGTGCGCCACTTCTCAGAGCGCTTCGCCGGCTACGGCGGCTACCAGGAGGACCACGAGTTCTTCGGCTACCGCGACGAGATCTGACAAGCAAACCGCCCGGCGGGTATCGGCTTCGGGCGGCATCCCCCATTCGCTGAAGCCAAAGCTCGATCGGATGCTCGTTGCGTAGTAGATGATCCCACCGGCGGGATCGGTCGCCGCGTAGGCCCGCTGCACAAGTGAGATGGCCCCAGGCAGAGCTCCTCGACCCAGAGCATATCGGCACCCGATATGCTGGGGCTGAGCGATGGTCGACGAGCATGTGGACAGGTTTCCGAGCGACGCGATCGTTACACCCGATTCCCGCCCGCGTGAGGGCCCGGAGCGGGAGCTGGGTGACTTCACCGCTACGCGTGGGCTGCTGGGGCTGGGCGTGCTCGCGATGTTCATCGGCGTGGCCGTGGCGTTTCTCGCGCTGGGGCTACTCGATCTGATCGGGCTGATCACGCACCTCGCCTACACCGGCACCGTCTCTACCTCGCTCGCGCCGCCGGACACGTCGGTGCTGGGCCCGTGGAGCGTGCTCGTGCCGGTCATCGGCGGCTTGATCGTGGGGGCGATGGCGCGCTTTGGCTCTGAGCGCATCCGTGGCCACGGGATCCCCGAGGCGATGGAAACGATCCTGTTGCGCGGCAGCCGCATGGAACCCCGGCTCGCGGTGCTCAAGCCGATCTCCAGTGCCGTGAGCATCGGCACGGGCGGGCCGTTCGGCGCGGAGGGACCGATCATCGTCACCGGCGGTGCGGTGGGGAGCATCGTCGGGCAGCTGTTGCATCTCACGGCCGCGGAGCGGCGTTGTCTGCTCGTCGCCGGCGCGGCCGCGGGCATGACCGCCGTGTTCGGCACACCCGTCGCCGCGGTGCTGCTGGCGGTGGAGCTGTTGCTGTTCGAGTGGCGTCCGCGCTCGATGATCCCCGTCGCGCTCGCGGTGTGCTCCGCGCAGGCGCTGCGGGAAGCGCTCGTTCACGGCGGGCTGCTGCGCGCCTCGCCGCTCTTTGCGATGAGCGCTCACGGTGCGCTGGGATTCTCGGTGACCGTGAGTGCGGTTCTGGTCGGCGTGGCGTGCGGTGGGCTTGCGTGGGTGATGACTCGCTGCGTGTATGGCGCGGAGGACCTGTTCGGGCGCCTGCCGTTGCATTGGGGCTGGTGGCCGGCGCTCGGTGGCGTCGTCGTCGGCGTGGGTGGTCTGATCGAACCGCGGGTGCTCGGCGTCGGCTACGCGACGATCGGCTCCGAGCTCGCCGGACAGCTCGCGCTCGGAACCCTCGCGGTGCTGCTGGTGGTCAAGCTGATCGTGTGGTCAGTCGCGCTGGGGTCGAACACGAGCGGTGGGATCCTCGCGCCGCTGCTGATGCTGGGCGCGGCGCTTGGAGGCCTTCTGGGAGCGATTCTGCCTGGGGCGGGGGAGGGGACCTGGGCGCTGCTCGGCATGGCCGCCGCGCTCGCGGGCGTGACACGCTCGCCGTTTACGAGCATCGTGTTCGCGCTCGAGCTCACCCACGACGTAAACGCGCTGCTCGCGCTGCTGGTGGCGTGCACGATCGCGCACTTGGTGAGCGTCCTGACGTTGAAGCGTTCGATCCTGACCGAGAAGGTCGCCCGCCGTGGTTACCACGTCACCCGCGAGTACGACGTCGACCCGCTGCACGCCCTCCTGGTCCGCGACGTCATGAGTACCGAGATCCTCACGGTCTCCGCTGAGACGACCGCCAGCGAGCTCTACCGGCAGCTCCCCGAGGGCTCGCCCGGTCGCCGTCAACGCCTTTACCCGGTACTCGACAGCGACGGGGTCCTTACCGGTGTGTTGGCGTGGTCAGACGTGCTGGCCGTCCAGCAGACAGGCGGCCCCGTGACCGCGAGCGCCCTGGTCCGCCAGCCGCTGCTCGTGCGGCCCGACCAGACGCTGCGCGCGGCGGCCGACCTGATGGTCTCAAGCGGCCACGGCGTCCTCCCCGTGGTCGAACACGGCGAGCCCGGGCGCCTCTTGGGCCTGATCAGCCAGTTCGATCTGCTCAAGGCGCACGAGCGGGTCCTGGTCGAGGAGCGCCACCGCGAGCGGCCGCTCGGCCCTCGCGGACTGACGGGCGGATTGGGCACGCTGCTCCCGACACGTGAGCCAGCGCAATGACCGGGATCCCCGCGAGTCGCGCACTGCGCGAGGAGGACTATCAGCGGCTGCTCGTGTTCCGCACCGAACTGCGCGACTTCATGCGCTGGAGCGAGCAGGCAGCCCACCGCGCCGGGCTGACCCCGTCCCTTCACCAGCTGCTGCTCGTCGTGCGCGGCTACACCGCCCCGCACGGGCCGACGATCGGCCAGGCCGCCGAGGAGCTGCACATACGCCACCACAGCGCCGTCGAGCTCACGCAACGAGCCGAGAGCGCCGGACTGCTCGAGCGAGACCGGGACCCCACCGACCACCGCCGGGTGCACCTGCGACTCACCGACCAAGGCCGCCAGCAGCTCGAGGCGCTCACCCGCGAGCACCTCGCCCGCATCCACCCACTCGCCGAGAGCCTGCAATCCCTCACCCCCTGAGACGCGAGCCCTGATGCCCAGCCCAACGCGCATCGCAAACCCGGTCAGATGAACGAGCAGTCAACGCTCACGCGGTAGTGGAGGTGAACTACCCCGCTTGCGAAGCGGCGCTCGCCCATCAGCTCGAGCGGCGTGCGGACATCTTCCGGCAGTGCGGGCTTGCCGGCACCTATCACGATCGGCGTGAGGAATAGATGGCACTCGTCAACCAATCCCGCCCTGATCGCCTGTCCGGCCAGATGGGCACCGCCGATCGTGATGTCGGGCCCTGAGGTCTCCTTGAGCCGCCGGACCTCCTCGATGTCGAAATCGCGCTCGATCCGCCTCCTCGCGCTGGACACCGTTTGAAGCGTTCGGGAATACACGACCTTCTCGGCCGCCCGCCAGATCTCCGCGAAGTCCCGGAACACTGGCCGTTGATCGGCGGTGCTCACGGTCTCCCAGTAGACCATCGTCTCGTACATCCGGCGCCCGTATAGGTAGGTGCCGATCGGCCTCTCAAGCTCGTTGACGAACGCAAACACCTCGTCATCCGGCGCCGCCCACTCGAACTTGCCCTCTGTGTCCTCGACATATCCGTCAAGCGAAGCGATCGCCGAATAGATGAGGTTGGCCATCCCGCCTCTCCCTTCCCGTCGTACATCAGTCTTCTGGGAGCGCGACAAAATGACGCTGTCAGTGGCGCTCTTTCTTTGACCCTGTAGCGTCGGTCAGTAGCTGACCCCCTCACCTTATAAAGGTAACTTGCAGAAGGGAGCTGGTGAAGAAGTGTCACCCTCTCACTGCTGCTGTTTAGAGCGTGTGTAGGCTCCGGTCGAGAAGCGCGGACGCTGGGATGCGATCAGGGAACTGCGCAACGAGACCACCCAGGCGAGCGTCGGCCATCTCGTGATGCCGCTGGACGGGCTCAACGTCCTCGACCTCATGGGCCCCGAGATCGACGCGCTGTTCGAGTCCTAGCCGCTACTACCGAGGCTGCTCAATCTGGCGCGTGAGACGGATATGCCGTCAGCTCGACGGGCAAGGCGGGCGAGCGGCGCCACGAGAGCAGGCTCCGCTGTAGCTTGGCGCACATCTGGCGCACATCTCGACGGGAAACCACGGGAATGGCCGGGTAGGCGTCGGAACCTACGAGAGCCCGTTTCGCCTGTATCCATGCCCTTTTCGTGCCCTTCGCTGCCCCTCGGTGCCCACGCCGTTCCGCCTCGACAAGGCGGAGGTCGTTTCCACGATCGGGCTCGCGGGTGCTACTGCTGTGGTTGCTCGGCGAGCCACTCGTCCAGCATCGGGCGCGTGAAGCGGATGTGCCGGCCTACCCGATGGCAAGGGAGCCACCCAGTCCTCACAGCCTCGTAGACCCAGCTCGTCTTGGCGTTGAGATACCACGCGGCCTGCTCCGGGCGAAGAAGCCGATCCTCCGAGAGCGCCGCCGGCGACCCTGCTGTTGTTGTTGGTGCTTGCATAACCAGTACAGACCCTCAAGAGCTCCAACCGGCCAACGGATTTTCAACTCGCCGCTCGCTCCGCTCGCCTGTTGCCGGGTGCTGCGCTGGCCACCAGGAGGGGCACCCGAGAAGCAACACTGCTGGAACATGATCCGCGAGCTGCGCAACGAAACGACTCACGCGAGCATGAGGCATCTAGCGATGCCAATCGACAGGCTACCGTCCTCGAACTGCTCGCCCCGGAGATCGACGCGCTGTTCGCGGCCAGCGAGCAGTAGCGCGCCCGACCAACCCGCGACAACGGCTGTCGCTGGGCGAAGTACGCCCCATCTGACAGCTCCACGCCCCCAGGACGGCCCTCTAGGGGAATCGCTAGGGAAATCGTTGGCCGTGTCCGTGGCCCCTGGTAGAGTCAAAACCCTTGTGTAGAGGTGTAGAGCGGCTTTTGGCGATGCCGGAGGAGGGACTCGAACCCGCGACACGCGGATTATGATTCGTCTACCGTCACCTCAAGTGGGCTCCGATTAGCTTGTCGTGACCCGAGAAAGACCAACTATTCTCGCGTTCGCTCCAACGGGTAGGGAAATCTTGGAGAAATTCTGAGCGCTCTCGACTGCATCGTTCGCGTGCTATCTGAGGCCGTTCAAGCGATGGCTGAGGCAGTCGGTTCGACGTTCCTCGCGCGACGGCGCGGTGTACGGTGCCGATTGCATGGGAGCTGAGCCTCCTGTGTCATGCCGCCGGCCGCGACCACGGTGCGGGGGCACTTTGCAGATGGCTCGGCACGCTACTCCCCCACTCCGACGCTTTCGGCGTGCCGGTCAAGCCAAGCCTGCAGCTCGCTGACCGGGATCAGCTTGCGGCGCCCGAGGCGCACGAGGCGTACGTCGGGCTCGATATGCGCGCGCCAGGTGTCCCATGACACGCCCAGCGCTTCGCATGCCTGCTCGACGCTGAGGGCGAGGGCAGGCGCGCTCCGCCTCTGGGCGACCGCGACGCGCAGCAGCCGATCACGCTGCACGAGGCGCGGCACACCTGCGCGTCGCTGCTGATCGCCGCGGGCGTGAACGCAAAGGCGCTGAGCGTCATCATGGGCCACGCGACCATCGCCATGACCTTCGACGTGTACGGCAAGCTGATGTCGGGCGGGCTGGATGAGGCGGCGGCTGCCGCGAACGCCTATCTGGCAGGCGATGGGAAGCGTCCCGCGCTCAGGCTCGTGGGGTGAAAGCTCGGGCCAATCTCGGGCCAGTCGTGTACTGATTCGGTCGGATTCCAGCGGACTCGGCCGGATGAGCGATCGGGTATTTCCCCTGCATTGGAGCCATATTTGGCTCTAGCACAGGGATTGCGCGATTCGCTGCCCACGCTTCGAGTCCCTGTCCCGGAGTACGCAAGCGCCCCGCCGACACGGGGCGTTTGGCGTTCTAGGGACCTATCACGGCTCGAGCTCCAGCTTCACCTCGCAGGTGTCGACGGAAACACGCGTTCCGGGCGTCTCGGAGGAGTCCATCGCCGCCATCACCTTGCCGGCCGTCTCCATGTCCTCGGCGGTGGCGAAGTACTGCAGGACCACGGCCGTGCCCTGTGCCTCGTCGAAGTTCACCTTCAGGCCCGTGGACGGCACGCCGGGCGGTGGCCCGTTGGACTCGTTGATGCGCGCAAGCGTCTGCTCGAGGCGCTCTGCCCTCACGTCGGTGAACCTCACTACACGCACGTACATTGGCGGACCCCCTGTTGCTGGATGGATGTGGCGAGGCTATCCGCCACGGGGGCTGCATGTCAAAGGACGATCGCTGTCCCGGGCGCGCCTCGCGCCGGCGGGCGGCGAGCCGCTCGACGGCCTCTGCGCCGCTCGCACCCGCGCCCTGCTCGACGCGACGCCGGGCCGGCACCGCCGGCTCGCGCTGTTCGAGCAGCCGGGCGGCGGGTTATCCTCTCGCTCGTGCTCGACGAACACGACCACGGCTCACAGCCGCTGCCGGGGGATTCCTCGGAGGACTGGCTGCTGGGCTTCCTGGAGGCGTTCGCCTCGACGCCCGAGGAGCAGCGCGACGCCGCGATCGATGCGCTCCCGCCAGAGGCACGAGGTGCGCTGCTCGCACTCGCCGAGGCACGAGCGGCGACCGCCGCGACGGACATGATCGAGGCCCTCGACGCCGGCCAGGCAGGCCTCGACCGCCTGTATGAGCTCAGCGAGCCAACGGACCTGCTGGCGGTTATCAACCTCGCCGTGCGCGAGCAGTCGAGCCTTGTCGTTGAGGCGCTGTTCGCCGCGCTCGTGCTGCACCGGCGCTGGGACGATGGCCAGCCGCCGTCGATGCTCGCGCTCCGCGAACAGTGGCACTGGCACGTCTATGAGCAGATCGCTGCGGCGCAGCAGCGTGCGGGCGAGGGGGGCGAGCAGGAGGCGTGAAGCGTCCGGGGCGTGGCGAGCCCTACGCGGCCGCCTGTGCGGCCCAATCGCGATACAGCTCGTAGTAGCGGCCCTCGAGCTCGATCAGCTCGTCGTGGGTGCCCTGCTCGGCGATGTGCCCGTGTTCGAGCACGACGATGCGCCCGGCCTGGCGGATCGTCGAGAGGCGGTGCGCGATCACGATCGACGTGCGGCCCGCGAGCAGCCTGCGCAGGCCCTGCTCGATGCGCGCCTCGGAGTGCAGATCAACGTTGGAGGTGGCCTCGTCGAGCACGAGGATGCGCGGGTCTGCGATCAGCGCGCGCGCGAACGCGATCAGCTGGCGCTGGCCCGCCGAGAGCTGCGCGCCTCGCTCGCCGACTTCGGTGTCATAGCCGCTCGGCAGCTCGGAGATGAAGTCCTCCGCGCCGACCGCCGCCGCGGCCGCGCGGACCTGCGCGGCATCGGCGTCGGGGCGCCCGAAGGCGATGTTCTCGGCGACCGTGCCGGAGAACAGGAAGGCCTCCTGCGGCACGATCCCCATCTGCGAGCGCAGCGTGCTGCTCGCGACTTCGCGCAGGTCGTGACCGTCGACGAGCACTGCGCCGGAGGTTGGGTCATAGAAGCGCGCGATCAGCTTCGCCATCGTGGACTTGCCGGCGCCGGTGGCGCCCACGAGCGCGACCGTCTGCCCGGGCGGGATGTGCAGGCTGACGTGATCGAGCGCCAGCACCTGCTCGACCGCCGGCCCCGAGCCGTTCGTAGCCCGGTCGCGTTCGGAGACGGGCGTTGCGTAGGCGAAGGAGACGTCCTCGAAGCTGACCTCGCCGCGGATGCGCCCCATCTCGATCGCGCCGTGACGGTCCTCGAGGTCGGGGCGCACGTCGAGCAGCTGGAAGATCTTCTCCAGCGCCGCCATGCCCGACTGGTAGGTGGCATAGAGCTGGGAGAGCTGCTGGATCGGTTCGAACAGGTTCGAGAGCGCCGCCACGAACGCGATCACGGTGCCGACGGTGATGTGCCCGTTGATCGCCTGCAGCCCGCCGTAGAGGACGATCACCGCGACCGCGACGCCGGAGAGCATTTCCACGGTCGGGAAGTACGCAGCGTTCAGGCGCACCGTGGTCATGTTGGCGTCCTGGTTGTCGGCGTTCAGCTCGGTGAAGCGCGCCTCGTGCACGGGCTCCTGGGCAAAGCTGCGCACGACGCGGATGCCCGAGAGCGTCTCCTGCAGGTAGGCCGTGATCGCGCCGATCGTCTCCCGCGTGCGGCGAAACGCGCCGGCGGAGACGATCCGAAACCACAGCGAGCCGGCCAGCAGCAGCGGCAGCACGAGGAACGTGAGCAGCGCGAGTTTGACGTCGAGATAGAGCAGGATGCCGATCGTCCCGAGCAGCGTCAGGCCCGCCTGAAAGAGCGTCACCACGGAGTCCGTGACGAGGCTGTCGAGCGCCTCCACATCATTGGTCATGCGCGAGATCAGGACGCCCGCCGGGCGGCTCTCGTAAAAGCCGATCGGCAGCGTCTGCAGGTGCGTGAAGATGCGGATGCGCAGATCGGCGAGTACGCGCTGCCCGACCCAGCCGACGAGATAGGTCTGTGCGTAGGTCATCGCCCATACGAGCACCGCGGAGATCAGGAAGGCGACCACGACGAGCACGAGCGTGCCCGTGTCGTGGCGATCGATGCCCTTGTCGATCGCCGCCCTGGCCAGCAGCGGCGGCGCCAGCGAGGCCCCGGTGCCGACGATCAGCGCGAGCATCATCGCGGCCGAGCGGGCGCGGTATGGCCCGAGCAGCGCGAGCAGTCCGCGCAGGTTGCGACCGCGGGTGCCTTTGCTGGCACGCTCGCCGGTCCACTGCGGCCCGCCCGGGCCTCGACCGACCATCGGCGGGCTCACAGGCCGCTGACCTCGCGTTCGCGCGGCTTGCGCGTCAGGAAGACCTGGTCGGGCAGGCCCTTTTCGACGATCTCGCGGTAGAGCTCGGATGCCTCGAGCAGTTCGTCGTGGTCGCCGTGGGCGACGATCCGCCCGTGGTCGAGCACGACGATCTCATCGGCGAGCGAGATCGTCGAGAGGCGGTGGGCGATCACGAACGTCGTGCGGCCCTCCATCGCCTCGTCGAGCGCCAGCTTGATGCTCTGCTCAGTCGATGCGTCGACCGCCGAGGTGGCGTCGTCGAGGATCAGCACGCGCGGGTCTGCCAAGAGCGCGCGGGCGATTGCGATGCGCTGGCGCTGCCCGCCCGAGAGCGAGAGGCCGCGCTCGCCGACGCGCGTGTCAAAGCCCTTCGGCAACGCCTGTACGAAGTCAAAGGCCTGCGCGCGGCGGGCCGCCTGCTCGATCTCGGCGAAGCTGGCCGAGGGGCGCCCGTAGGCGATGTTTTCAGCCACCGTCGCAGAGAACAGGAACGGGTCGTCGCTTACGACCGCGACGGCGCTGCGCAGCGAGCGCAGGCTGACCGAGCGCACGTCGACGCCGTCGAGCAGTACCTCACCGGCGCCCACGTCGTAAAGGCGCGGGATCAGCGAGACAAGGCTCGTCTTACCCGAGCCGGTCGCTCCCACGAGCGCAACGGTGCTGCCGGCTGCGATGTCCAGGTCGACCTCGCTGAGCACCGCCCTGGCCGCCCGCGGTGCGCGGTCGCCGTCGAGCGAAAGCTCACGGGGAGCTGCGTAGACCGCGCCGAAGTCATCCAGTTCGTCATAGCGCAGGCTCACGCCGCGCAGTTGCACGTGGCCGTTGCCGCGCGGTAGCGGCGGCGCGTTCTCGGGCTCGTTCAGGCGCGGCTCGCGGTCGAGCACCTGGAAGATGCGCGCGCCGGAGGCGGTCGCGCGCTGGGCCAGTCCGAGCGTCACGCCGAGCGAGCGCATCGGGCCGATCAGCATGTTCAGGTAGAGGTAGAACTGGCTGAACTGCCCGAGCGTGAGGTGCGCGTGGATCACGCTGCGCCCGCCGATCAGGAGCACCGCGGCGAGGCCGAGCTGGGGCAGGAAGCCGATGATCGGGTTGAAGCGCGCCTCCAGGCGGGTGGCGACCATCGACTGGTCGAACACGCGCGAGACGCTGTGGCGGAAGCGTTCGAGCTGGTGGGGCTCGCGCGCGAAGGACTTCACGACGCGCACTCCGGAGATGTTCTCCTCCGCGTCGGCGGTGAGCTCGGCGATGCGCTGCTGGACCTCCTGGATCGCGGGGCGCGCGCTGCGCCCGTAGCGCTGGGAGATGACGACGACGAACGGCACCGGCGCCATTGCGATCAGCCCGAGGCCCGGGTTGATCGCGATCATCGCCGCGCCCGCGAGCAGGAGCGTCAGCATCGACTGCAGGATGAACACGAGGCCGTAGCCGAGAAAGAAGCGCACGGCCTGCAGGTCGACCGTGGCGCGCGACATCAGCTGGCCGGTCTGCTGGCGGTCGAAGAAGCTCAGCTCCAAGCGCTGCAGATGGCCGTAGATGAGCTGGCGCAGGTCATACTCGATGCCGAGCGAGATGCGCCCGGCGATCATCCGTCGTGCATATGTGAGCGCCCAGCGCACGAGCACCGCGCCGCCGATCACGAGGGCAAGCACGAGCAGCGTGTGGCGGTCGTGCGCCCGCTGGGCGAGCTGGTGGTGTTCGGCGTGCCTGCCGCCGCGGCGAATCGCTTCGACCGCGAGCCCCGTCAGGTAAGGGACGAGCACGGTCATGACCATCGCCAGGGACGCGAGCGCCCAGGAGATTGTCAGGCCGCGCTTGTAAGGGCGCAGGAATCCGAGTAGCCGGTAGAAGGTCGTCATAGTTGTGTGGGCAACGATTATCGCATGAGTGCGCGAGTGCCACCATCTGCGCTGCTCTTAAGCTTCATCGCGTGTCCGCATCGGTGAATCTCCGAGGGCTCGGCGGTCGCGCGGGCCTGTGCGACAGCTGCTCCCACCAGCAGCTGGTGCGCACCACGCGAGGCTCGAGCTTCTCGCTGTGCACTCGCTCGCGCGAGGACCCCGCCTACCCGCGTTATCCGCGCCTGCCCGTGCTGTCCTGTCCCGGACACGAGGACGCAACGCCGCCCGCGGAGCAGCCTCGCTGAGGGCTCGCGCATCAGCCTGCGGCGGCGGGCTGCGGCTCGGCCTGCGGCGCCTGTGCTTGAGATCCGTGGTCTGAGCTGACGAAGTCGCGGCTGCGCACGAGCGCGAAGGCGAGCGCCGAGCCGATCAGCGCAAGCGTGCCGGCGACGATCAGGATGTCGGTGAACGCGCCTGTGAAGCCGATCCGATAGGACTCGATCAGCGCCGCGTGCGCGCCCCGCGAGAGCGAGCCGGCGACACGCCCGATTTCGCCGGACTCGAGCACCGTGCTGAGCTGGCCGTGCGCGGAGGCGAGGACCTCACGCGCATGGCCGCTGTGCGCGAGCGCCGCGGTCGTGCCGCTCGTGACGTTGTGCTGGAAGATCGCTCCGAGGCCGGCGATGCCGGTGGCGATGCCGACCTGCCTGGAGGTGCTGTTGATGCCCGAGGCCATGCCGCTGCGCGCGGGCGGAACCACGCCGATCGCGGCGGATGCCAGGGGCGGGTTGACGAGGCCGACGCCGATACCAGTGAGCACGAAGCCCGGGATCAAGGTCGTCCAGCCCGAGCTCGCGTCGACGGCCGTCATGCAGTAGAGCCCGGCCGCGACGAGCGCGAGCCCGGTGCCGAGCAGCAGCCGCACGGGCACTCGCACGGTCAGCCGTCCTGCGAACGGCGCCACGGCGAAGGACAGGAGCGTCGTCGGCAGGAAGCGCAGGCCGGCCTGCAGCGGGCTGAAGCCGAGTACGTTCTGGATGTAGAGCGTGAGGTAGAGGAACATCGCGAAGATCGAGCCCGACAGCGCGAACGCAACGATGTTCGCCCCGGCGAAAGCGGGGCGGCGGAAGAGCGCGAAGTCGAGCATCGGGCGCTTCTGTGCGCGCTCGACGATCACGAACGCCACGATCAGCACAGCCGATGCGATCAGCAGCGCGAGGATCTGCGTCGAGCCCCAGCCCTTGTCGTTGCCGCGCACGAGCGCGAACACGAGCAGGAACAGCGAGCCGGAGAAGGTCACGAGACCGAGCCAGTCGACGCCCGTGGCGTCGGGGTCGCGCGACTCCTGCACGCGGGCGAGCGTCAGCGCCACCGCGGCGATCCCGATCGGCACGTTGACGAAGAAGATCCATTCCCAGCCGATCCCCGAGGTGATCAGTCCCCCCACGAGCGGGCCGACGGCCACAGCCGCGCCGGTGACAGCGCCGAACACGCCGAAGGCGGTGCCGCGGTCGCGACCCTGAAACGCCTGCGCGATAAGCGCCAGCGAGGTCGCGAACATCATCGCCCCGCCGGTGCCCTGCAGGCCGCGGGCGAGGTTCAGCATCAGCGCGCTCGAGGAGAGCCCGCACAGAGCCGAGGAGCCGGTGAACACGATCAGCCCGGTAACGAACACGCGCCGTCGCCCGAGCTGGTCGGCCACCGCCCCGGCCGTCAGCAGGAACGCGGCGAGCGTCAGCGAGTAGGCATCGACGACCCACTGCAGGTCCTGGAAGCTCGAGTGCAGCGAGCGCTGGATGTCGGGCAGCGCGACGTTCACGACCGTGATGTCGAGCAGCAGCATGAAGATCGCGATCGAGACCGCAATCAGCGTCCACCACTTGCGCTCCATGTGGCCTCCTTTCGCTCGCTGCCGTGCGGAGAGCGACGGCTTGCCCGCACTATATGAAGGGCGCTCACGCTCCCCCGGTTGGCTAGTTGACGGTGGCGGGCTCGCGCTGCTCACGCAGCTTGCGCTTGACGCGCCTGCGTGTCTCGCCCAGCTCGTGTTCGAGCTTCGCGAGCTCACCGGCGCGGTGGCGAACGAGCTCGAGCTGGCGGTCGATGTGCCCGAGGGCCTCCTCCAAGAGCTCACGGCGCCGCTCTGGTTCGACATCGGCGCGGCGCAGTTGCGCGCGCACCTCCGCGCGGGCCTCCTCGGCGGTGAGCAGAGTCTTCAGCTCCTCGAGTGAGACGCCGAGCAGATGCTTCAGACGCATCACCTCGCGCAGGCGCTCGACCTCGGCCTGCGTGTAGAGGCGGTGGCGCCCGGAAGGACGCTCGGGCCCGCCCGCCAGCAGCCCGATCTCCTCGTAGTAGCGGATCGTGCGCGGCGTCGTGCCGACCAGGCGCGCGACATCGCCGATGCGCAGGCTCTGCTCGCGCGCCTCGCCGGGCGCCTCGGCTGTGGGGGAGAGGCTCATCGTGCTCCCGCCGCGACCGAGGCCGGCGCCTCGCGCGTGTCACCGAGGATCGCCTCATCCTGGCGCCGAGACGCCTCCGGGGACTCCTCGGGCAGTCCCGTCGCCTGCACGTGCGCGGGTCGCAGCAGGCACACGAACGTGCCGAGCAGCGAGACCGCCGCCAACACCCACAGCGCGACGTGCATGTTGGCGATGAACGGCGCGAGCTTCTCCGGGGAGAGACCCTTGGCGAGGCCCGAGAAGATCGCGAACAGCGTCCCTTTGGGCACGGCCGAGGTCACGACGGCCATCACGAAGGCGATCGAAAGCACCGCGCCGGTGTTCTGCAGGAGCGTTCGCGCGCCGGCGGCGACGCCGCGGCGGTGTGCGGGCACGACACCCATCATCGCGGCCGTGTTGGGGCTGTTGAACATGCCCGAGCCGACGCCCACGAGCGCCAGCCACAGCGCGCTCTGCCAGTAGGGGCTGTGCACCTCCAGGGTCGTCATCGCGGCGAGGCCGGCGGCGGAGAGGGCCATGCCCACAGCGGCGAGGGCACGCGAGCCGTGGCGGTCGGCGTAGATGCCGGCCAGGGGGGAGGCGATCAGCATGCCGACGGCGAGCGGGATCAGCTTGATGCCGGCCGTGATCGGCGAGTCGCCCTCGGCGCCCTGGTAGTAGAAGACGAACAGGAACATCAGCGCGAAGCGCGCCAGGCCGTTGATGAAGGCCGCGGCGCTCGCGGCGGCGAACAGGCGATTGCGGAAGATCGCGAGGTCGAGCATCGGCGCGCGCGAGCGGCGCTCGATCGCCACCCAGGCCGGCAGCAGAACGGCGGCCGCGATCAGCCCGCCGAGCACGATCTCATCATTCCAGCCGCTGAGCCCGCCGCGCGAGACGCCGAGCACGAGCCCCGTCAGGCCGACCACGAACGTGCTCGTGCCGATCACGTCGTAGCCGCGGACGCTGTCCGGCTTGCTCAGCTCGCGCAGGATCAGCGCTCCCCACAGCGCACCGCCGAGCGCGAACGGCACGTTGAACCAGAACACCCAGTGCCAGGAGATCGCCACGAGCGCGCCGCCGAGCACCGGGCCGAGCACGAGGCCGACGGCCGCGATCATCGTGTTCGCGCCCATCGCGAGGCCCAGCTGCTCGCGCGGGAAGGCGTCGGTGACGAGCGCCGCGGCGTTGGCGAACAGGAAGGCCGATCCGATCCCCTGCAGGATGCGCCACAGGATCAGCACAGTCGAGTCGGGGGAGAAGCCCGCGCCGAGCGAGGCCAGCGCGAAGACGAGAAAGCCGCCCACGTAGGCGCGCTTACGCCCGAACAGGTCACTCAGGCGACCGGCCATCAGCACGAGCACAGTCGCCGCGATCAGGTAGGCGAGGATCACCCATACGAGCGCGAGCAGGCTCGTGTGCAGCGAGCGCTCAAGGTCGGGCAGCGCGATGATCAGCGTCCCGGAGTTCGTCGCGGCGAGCAGCATGCCGAGGCTCGTGCAGGACAGCGCCCACCACTTGTAGTGCTCGTGACCGGCGGCCACGCCGAAGCGCCCGCCGTAGAGGCCTGCGCCCGCCTGCTCTGTGACCGCTTCGCCGCTCAAACCCATCAGCGCGCATCCAATCTCATTAAAATTGACGTGAACGTAAGGATCAGAATAGCAGCGCGGATCGTGGCGACGGCGCTGCTAGAACTGCACTTATGTCCACGCATGAGCCGGCGGTAGTGAAGACCGAGAAGGAGTGGCGCGAAGCGCTCACGCCGGAGCAGTACGAGGTGCTGCGCCGCGCCGGCACCGAGGCGCCGTTCACCGGCGAGTACGTCTACAACAAGGACTCGGGCGACTACCGCTGCGCGGCCTGCTCGGCGGTGCTGTTCAGCGCCGATGCGAAGTTCGACTCGGGCACCGGCTGGCCGAGCTTCACCGAGCCCGCGGTCGCCGAAGCGGTCGAGCTGCGCCCCGACAACGGCCTTTTCATGCGCCGCACCGAGGTCCTCTGCCGCCGCTGCGGCGGGCATCTCGGACACGTCTTCGACGATGGCCCCGGACCCGACGGCCAGCGCTACTGCATCAACTCCGCGGCGCTCGATTTCACGCCGCAGGACCCCAGCTCGAGCTGAGCCCCGCGAGTCCCTGCCTCGCCGGTGCACGGTGAGACGCTAGCCTTGCGCTCCATGGTCATGCAGGAACAGGCGCGCCGGCTGTCTGAGCCACTGCGCTGGGGAAAGCGTGAGAAGACGGCGATCGCGGCGCTGCTGTGCGCGCTCGTGCTCGGCCTCGTCGCGCTCGGCGTGCACACGATCAAAACGCACAACGGCGCCGAGCCCGCGAACTGCATTCGCGTGACGTTCGCGAGCACGCTCGGCGGCGCCGACCTGCACGGCTGCGGAGCTCACGCCAAGCGCATCTGTGCCTCGGGCAGCTTCCGCTCGATCGCGGCCGAACTTGCCGTGGCCTGCCGCCGCGCCGGCTTCGCCTACCGGCCGCCCAGCTAGCGCCCGTCGCGCGCCTCATAGCACCGCGGGCCCTGCGCGAGCGCGTCTAGACAAATGTCGAAAGCCGCCGGTCAACTGTTGGCCAGGATGGCCCTACCCGCGCCGGTGCATGCCGGATTTCATTACCCGGACTGTCATTGGTGCGCGGAGCCCGCTCGTGTGGGGGGAGCCGGCATCACAACCACTAAGTAGGAAATTGGAGGCCCATGTCTTGGTTGGCATATCCAAGTTGGCTTAATGCGGGAGATAACGCGTGGCAGATGACGGCGGCGACTTTCGTCGGGCTGATGAGCCTGCCGGGACTCGCGATCCTGTACGGCGGTGTCATGCAGAAGCGCTGGTCGGTCAACAGCATGATGCTCACATTCGTAGCGTTCTCACTCGTCCTGGTCGCCTGGGTGTTGTGGGCCTTCAAGATGGGCTTCGGTACACCGATCGGCACCGGCCACGGGTTCTTCGACTCCTTCTGGGGCAAGTCGGGGACGGTCCTCTCAGCGGGGGCTGAGGAGGGCCAGGCGATCATCCCGTCGATCACGGAAGGGCCGGCGTTCCATTTCCCGATGGCATCGCTCGTGTACTTCCAGTTCGTATTCGCCGGGATCACGCCGATCCTGATGCTCGGGTCGGTTCTGGGCCGCATCAACTTCAAGGCCTGGATTCCGTTCGTGCTGCTGTGGATCACGTTCGTGTACACGGTCAACGCATTCCTGATCTGGGGCGGCGGCTACTTCGCCTTCCACGGCGCACTGGATTACTCCGGTGGTTACGTCATCCACCTCGCGGCCGGCATCTCGGGCTTCGTGGCGGCCGGCGTGATCGGTCCACGTTTGCAACGCGATCGAGAGATAGACGCACCGAACAACCTGCTGATGGTGGCGGCCGGTGCCGGTCTGCTGTGGCTCGGTTGGAACGGCTTCAACGGTGGAGACTCCTACTACGCCGGCGCGAACGCCTCGGCGGCGGTGCTCAACACGAACCTGTGCACCGCGGTGGCGATGCTCGTGTGGATCGCTTGGGACTACATCTTCCGCGACAAGCCGTCTCTGATCGGCTCGGTCAACGGAATGATCACGGGGCTGGTCGCGATCACCCCGGGAGCCGGCTTCATCACCGGCTGGGCCGCCATGGCGATCGGCGCGATCGCATCGACGGTCGTGTGGATGGCGATCAGGTTCCTGTCACGAGCGCCGGTGTTCCGCAACGTGGACGACACCCTGGGGGTGATCTATACACACGGGATCGCAGGGCTGATGGGCGGACTGATGGTTGGAGTGTTCGCCGATCCAGCCGTGGTCGAGTACATCGGCGTGGGGGGCGCGAGCAACCTGCCCGGCAAAGCGGGCGTACTGCACGGCAGCTGGACGCTGCTGCGCTGGCAGGCCGAGGCGGGCCTGTTCGTGATCCTGTTCAGCGGCACGATGACGTTCATCCTGCTGAAGATCGTGGGGATCTTCGTCAACCTCCGTCTCTCCGACGAGGAGCTGGAGATCGGCGACCACGCGATCCATGGCAACGAGGTCTATCCCTCCGACGTGCCGACACTCGGCGGGCCGCACGCACCTGCGTGGCAGCCCGGCGGCGGCGCCGTGCCGGCAGGGGCGGGCGCCTAGGGATCGCCGCAGAAGACTTCCAGCCCGGGCGCGGCCTCCCCACGGACGCGCCCAGGCCTGGAAGGGCAAACGAGCATTCAGCGACCCGCTTCGGCGGGGTCGCTGTCGTTTCTGGGGCCGGCGCCGGTGCGTTGCACGGAAGTAGCGGGAGGACTGGCGGCGAGCCCATTCGCCGCCGCGGGATCGAGCAGGGCGAGGAGCGCTAGTGACTGCTGCTCGCGCTGCGCACGTCGGCAGTCGATGCCGGGACGCTCAAGCCGATTGGACAGGCCACGCCCGTGCCGTGCGCCGGACAATATCCACCGGGGTTCTTCGCGAGATACTGCTGGTGGTAGTCCTCGGCGTAGTAGAAGGGTCGCTCGGGGCCGCTCTGCAGAAACTCCGTCGTGATCGTGCCGTGCCCGGCCGCTGTCAGCATTTGCTGGTAGCTCTCGCGCGAAGCCTCCGCGGTAGCGCGCTGCTGCTCATCGCCGTACATCAGCAGCGAGCGGTACTGGGTGCCGACGTCGTTGCCCTGGCGCATGTGCTGCGTCGGGTCGTGGCCCTCCCAGAACAGCTTGAGCATCTCCTGATAGCTGGTGAGCGCGGTGTCGTAGGCCACGAGCACCACCTCGGCGTGGCCGGTGCGCCCGCCGCAGGCCTCCTCGTAGGTGGGGTTGGGCGTGAGCCCGCCGGCGTAGCCGACCGCGGTCGTGTACACACCCTCCGCCTGCCAGAAGATTCGCTCGGCGCCCCAGAAGCAGCCCATGCCGAAGATCGCGGTCTCAACGCCGGGAGGAAATGGCCCCTTCAGGGGCGTGCCGAGCACCTCGTGGCGCTCGGGCACGCGCATCTCCTCGGGACGCCCCGGGAGGGCGCCCGCAGGATCGACCATCGCAGTCTTGTCCGCTCCGAAGAAGCGCATCCGCTCAGGCTAGCGTGAGTAGACCGTGAAGAAGTCGCGATCGTCCGGTTCCAGGTAGCGCGTGGCCGAGCGGCTCATCCCCGGCAGCAGGTTCTTGGGATCTCCGGCGCCGGGCGCGCCGTAGCTGATGAAGCTGACCCAGTAGGAGTTGATGTCGAGCTCCATTGCGCGCACCGCTCCCGCATGTTTCAGCGTCCTTGCAAGGCTCGTGACCGTCTGGTTTTCGCCGGCGGCGTAGATCAGGTTCCCGCGCTCATCCACGCCGATGCCCGAGCGCCACACGAGCACGGCATTGCCCACGGTCGCGCCCCATTGCCCGCCGTGGGCGAGGTTCGGGTTGAGCTTGCCTTCCTTGACGATCAGCGGCAGGTTCTGGCGAGCGAAGCTCACGCCGGCGGGGATTCCGGCGCCGTAGCGCCAGTCGATCACGTCGACGTGGCCGTCGCTGTAGCCGACGAGCGTCGCCTGTCCGTTCTGGAGCCTTGCGTAGGTGTGCCCTGCGACGGCGAAGCCGCCGCGCGAGTCGCTCAGCTTGAAGCCGCTGTTGAAGCTCGCCAGCAGCCGCGGGCGCGCACGCTGCGGCACGTCCATCGCTCCGCGCGGGAGGGTCACCGAGGGCTCGAGGCGTCCAGGGTGCAGGAGCACGCGCGTGCGTTTGGTGTCGATCCAGGCCAAGCCCGCGACGACGCGCGGGTATTCAGGCTGGTTGCGCAGCGTGCTCAGCAGCACCGGCGGATTGGCTTCGAGGCCCGGGCGGGTGGCGTGCCACACACCCTCGCCGGGCAGCGCGGGCTGAAGGAGCGCTCCGATGCGCGCAGGGCGATAGGCCTCTGGGACTTTGGGCACGCCGCCACTCGTGCCGAAGCCGACTTTCGGCAGCGCTCGCAGTGTCGGGCCGCCCTTGCTCGGAGCGGTCAGGCTGTAGTAGATCGACTCGGCGCGCGCCACGAGCCCGGCGCCGCCGTTGTCGCGCAGCCACTCGACCGTGCGAATGCCGAGGCTCGAGTTTGACTTGCGGCTGATCGCGCCCAGGTAGGAGAAGGTGGCGGGCACCAGTATCAGCACGGCCGCCACGAGGAAGATGCGACGCAGGCGCACGACGGGACTCGGGGACACGCCGGGCCGGTTGCTGACGGCGACTCGCGGACGTGTGACGACGCTGCTGTCCATCGGGTGAACTGTAGGTGCGCGGGCCGCGTCTGGACGCCGGCAGGCGACGCTCCTGAGCGGATTCTCACTAAGAGAACTCTCACCCCGGATCGGCCCTGACCGCGCCGAAAATGGGTCGGCGTGTGGAATCCTGCCTCACGTGGGTCGTGGGTCCGTGAGGGGGTCGGATCTCCTCATTAACCCTTTACCGGAGGTTTAACCAATTCACCCACCCCAGGCAGCAGCGATCGATGAGCAGGTGCATGCACAGCATCCCCCCGCCGGCCCATCCAGTCCCCGAATCATCCCCGCAGCGGCACGCCTGGCGCCTGCGGCGGCGGCCCCGTCGCGGCTCTCGGCCCGAGTGCTGCTGCGCGCGTGCAGGCCCCGCCAGTGGAGCAAGAACCTGCTGGTGCTCGCCGCTCCGAGCGCCGCTGGAGTGATCGACCGTCCGCTCCTGGCGGCGCAGCTCGCAGGCGCCTTCGCTGCGCTCTGTCTGCTCTCGAGCGCGACCTATCTCCTCAACGACGTTCGCGATCGCGAGCAGGACCGTCTGCATCCGCGCAAGCGCCTGCGGCCGATCGCCGCCGGCGCGCTCTCACCGCGCGCGGCGCTCGGCTCGGCGGCGCTGCTCGCGGGCCTCGGCCTCGCCGGCGCGTTCGCGATCCGCCCCGCCCTCGGTGCGGTCGCGCTCTGCTACCTCGTGCTCACCGGCACCTACTCGCTGTGGCTGCGGCGGGTTGTCGTGGCCGACGTGCTCGTGATCGCCGCGGGCTTCGTGCTGCGTGCGGTCGCGGGCGGTGCGGCCACGGACATCTATCTGTCGCGCTGGTTTGTCATCGTCACGGCATGCTTTGCGATCTTCCTCGTCACCGCCAAGCGCTACGCGGAGCTTCGCGAGCAGCCCAAGGCCGCTTCGACACGCGCGACATTGCAGCGCTACTCGCCCCGCGCCCTGCGTCTTGCGCTGATGACCTCGGCCGGACTCGGGGTTGTTGCGTATGCGGGCTGGGCGTTCACACGCCCGGCGCATCTGCTCTTCTACGGGCTCTCGATCGCGCCGCTGGTGCTCTGGCTGGGCCGCTACGCGAAGCTGATCGGAGCGGGCGCCGGGCAGGCGCCGGAGGAGCTGATCCTGCGCGACCGCACGCTGCTCGCGCTGAGCCTCCTCTGGGGCCTGCTGTTCCTCGGCGGCGTCTATGCCGGTCATTGAGCTGAGCGCACGCCGCTCACCGCGGGCCGCTCGGCGAACGCTGAGCGGCTGGGGGCGCACGGCTCCGAGCAGTTGCACTGTGTTTGAGGCTCAAAGCGCCGAGGACGTGCTCGATCTGCTCGACCGCGAGCGCGCGCCCGGCGCGGGGGTGATCGCGCGCGGCGCGGGGCGCAGCTACGGCGATGCCGCGCAGAGCGGCGGCGGCGAGGTGATCGACATGACCGCGCTCGACAGGATCGTCTCGGTCGATGAGCAGAGCATGCTGATCACCGCACAGGCCGGCGCGACGATCGCGCAGCTGATGGCGCGCCTGGCTGCACAGGGCCTTGGCCTGCCGGTCGTGCCGGGCACGCGCCACGTCACGCTGGCGGGGGCGATCGCCAGCGACATCCACGGCAAGAACCACCACCGCGACGGCGCCTTCGCGCGCCACGTGCACTCGCTGCGGCTGTGCACGCCGGCAGACGGTCTGCTCGACCTCTCGCCGCACTTCGATCCCGATCTCTTCTACGCGACGCTCGGCGGCATGGGCCTCACCGGCGTCGTGCTCGAGGCGACGCTGCGTGTCGAGCGGCTGCGCTCGCCCTGGGTCAGCGCCGACATCGACCGCACCGCAGGCCTCGCCGGGACGCTCGAGCTGATGAGCGGCGAGGAGCGCCACCGCTACTCGGTCGCGTGGCTGGATCTGCTCGCCGGCGGGCGCAGCATGGGCCGCGCGATCGTGAGCCGCGCGGACCCGCTGGCCGATCCGCCGCCGAAGCAGCCCCTGCCTCGCCGTCTATCCAGGAGCGCCCGCCCGCCGTCGCTCACGGGCGGGCCTCTCCTGACGGTGCCGCGTGGCTGTCCCGACGTGCTCCACCCGGCTACCATGCGCGCGTTCAACGCGCTGCGCTGGCGCATCTCGCCACGTCGTGAGCGCGAACGCCCGCAGGCGATGGCGCCGTACTTCTTCCCGCTCGACGCGCTCGGTGAGTGGAGCCGCCTCTACGGCCCGCGGGGACTGATCCAGTATCAGCTCGTGATCCCGGCGGGCCGGGAGTCGGCGCTGGAGGCCTCTTTCGAGGTGATCCGCCGCCGACGCCTGCCCGTCTATCTGGCGGTGTTCAAGCGCTTTGGCGCGGCTTTCGGTGGTCCACTTTCGTTCCCCATCGAGGGCTGGACGCTCGCGATCGACATGCCCGCCGGCGCCCCCGGGCTCGCGGCGGCGCTCGAAGAGCTCGACCTGCTCGTGGCGGGCTGCGGCGGGCGCGTGTACCTCAGCAAGGACGCGCGCATGCGGCGTGAGCTGCTGGCGGAGATGTACCCCCGGCTGGGCGAGCTCGCGGCGGTGCGCGAGCGCGTCGACCCAGACGGCGTGCTCGGCTCGGATCTCTCGCGGCGCCTCCGTATCGATGGGGCGCCGGCATGAGCGCCAAGCGGGCGGGCTCGGAGGGACGGCGCGTGATCGTGCTCGGCGGGACCTCCGAGATCGCGCTTGAGATCGTGCGCGCGCTGCAGCAGCGCGCGCCGCGCGAGGTGGCGCTCGTGGGACGCAATCACGAGAGCCTGTCGCGAAGCGCCGAGGAGCTGCGTGCCGCGGGCAGCCCGAGGGTGCTGACATTCACGCTTGACGCGCTTGAGCTCGAGCGCCACAGCGCGGTGGTGGGACAGGCCTTCGAGGAGCTCGGCGGCGGCGACATCGTGCTGCTCGCGGTCGGCACGCTCGGCTCCGAGCGCGGCGGGCAGCCGGAGGACGTGGCGGGCGCGGTGAGTGTGCTGCAGGTCAACCTGGTGGGCGCGGGCTCGCTGATGATGGAGGCCACCCGGCGCCTGCGCGCGGCGCACGGCGGCACGCTCGTAGTGCTCTCCTCGGTGGCCGCCGAGCGACCGCGACGGGCCAACGCGGTCTACGGTGCCTCCAAGGCCGGGCTGGACGCGCTGGCGCAGGGTCTCGCCGACGACCTTTATGAGGATGGGGTGCGCGTGCTCGTGGTGCGGCCAGGCTTCGTGCATACACGTATGACACGTGGCCTTGACCCAGCACCGCTCGCGAGCACGCCCGAGGCTGTGGCTGCGGCTGTGCTGGCGGGCCTCGACAGCGGCGCACAGACCGTCTGGGCGCCACGGCCGCTGCGCCTCGTGATGCTCGTCATGAGGTTGATCCCTCGTCCGCTCTTCCGCCGCATCAAGCGATGAGCGCGACGCCTCGATCCGATACCGCCCCGCAGCAGCCGGCGCCGCGGCGTGCACCCAGGGACATCTCCGCACTGCACAGCCGCCGCCGCGAGGCCAACCGTCGACGCCGGCTGTTGAGAGTGGACGTCGGGGTTGGCGTGCTCGCCGGGATCGTGCTGCTGATTGCCACGCCTGGACTCGCGATCGCGGTGATCTTTGCGGGGATCATGCTGGCCGTGTGCGTGGCTACGGTGCTCCGGGAGCGACGGCGTGAGCGTCGGCGCAGCACGCCGGCTCGCGGGAAGCTCTAGCGGGGCTCGAGCACGAACACGGCGATGTCACGCGAGGTGCGCTCGTCGTAGTCGTCGAAGCCCGCGTACTGAGCGTTCATCTTCCGCCACAGCTCCGCACGCTCCTCGCCATCGGCGACGCGGGCGCTTACGAGGCGCCGGTCGCTGCCGATCTCGACCTCGGCGTCGACGTTGGCCTTGAGGTTGTGCGACCACGCCGGCTCGCGCACGTTGCCGGCGTTTGAGCCGATCACGATCACGTTGGCGCCGTCGGCAAGGAACACCACGGGCGCCGTGCGCGGCTGTCCCGAGCGCCGGCCGATCGAGGTGAGCAGCAGCACAGGCGCGTGCCCGACCTTGCCCATCACGCGCCCGCGCGTGAGCCGGTAGACAGGCACGTTGAGCTTGCCCATCGTGCGTAGCATCCCGTCGGGCATCGACATCGAGAACCGCGATAGCGCGTGATCACTGGGCATGCGCGCAAGTATGTCACCGCCGTGCGCCCGCGGGCTCGGCGGGCGGCTGTAGAGTCCGCCGGCATGGGATCCGACAGCGCGCCGGTGGTCCGCTACGAGGTAAGCGATCGCATCGCGCGGATCACACTCGACCGACCGGGGCGAGGCAACGGCATCACGCGCGAGCTGATCGCGGCGCTCGTCGACTGCGTCGAGCGTGCCGACCTCGATCCGAGGGTGCACGTGCTGCTGCTGTCGGGCAACGGCCCCGGCTTCTGCGGTGGCTATGACCTCGTGGAGAGCGCCGAGGGAATCGGCGCCGCCGCCACGCAGGAGCCCGAGGGCGGGGCTGGCTCGCCGCTGGACCCGGCCGTGATCGCGGCCAACCACGACCCGCGCGAGACGTGGGACCCGGCGGTCGACTACGCGATGATGAGCCGCAACGTCCGCGGCTTCATGAGCCTGTTCCACTGCGGCAAGCCGGTCGTGTGCATGGTGCACGGCTTCTGCGTTGCAGGGGGCACCGACATGGCGCTCTGCTCGGATCTGCTCCTGGTCGCCGCCGAGGCCAAGATCGGCTACCCGCCGGCGCGCGTGTGGGGTTCGCCGACCACCGCGCTGTGGGCGCACCGGATCGGCGCGCAGCGCGCCAAGCGATTGCTGTTCACGGGCGACTCGCTGTCGGGCAGTGAGGCACTCGAGTGGGGCCTGGCGATCGAGGCTCCGCCCGCCGCCGAGCTAGTGGCGCGCACCGAGATCCTCTGCGAGCGCGTCGCGCGCATGCCGGTCAACCAGCTGATGCTGATGAAGCTGCTCGTCAACCAGACGCTCTACGCCCAGGGCCTGCACGCGACGCAGGTGCTCGGGACGGTCTTCGACGGCATCACCCGCCACACCACCGAGGGCTACGCGTTTCAGCAAAGGGCCGCCGAAGCCGGCTTTCGCGAGGCGGTGCGCGAGCGCGATGAGCCCTTCGGCGATTTCGGGCGCTCGAGCTTCAAGGGCTAACCGTCATCTGCGAAGGTGCTGAGACGTGGCGTTTCTTCGTCTCAGTGCACCGCTCGGCCGTGAGCTCAGGCGCGCCCTGCCGGCGCGGCCGTTCAACGTGCGCTTCTGGGACGGCACGAGCGTCGCCGCAACGCAGGAGGGAGCGCCGACGTTCCTGCTTCAGCATCCGCGTGCGCTCGCGCACTTCGTTGCGGCTCCGGGAACGCTGGGACTCGGTCGCGCATACGTCGACGGCTCGCTCGCCGTCGATGACCTCGACGCGGCCTTCGAGGTCATCGACAGCTTCGAGCCCCCCTCGCTCGGCCTCGCAGAGCGCGCTCGCCTCGGTCTCGGGCTGATCGCGGCGGCCGCGCCGGCGGGCCTGCCCCGCCGTCCTGAGCTCGAGCTGATTCTCGGCGGGGAGCGCCACAGCGCCGAGCGCGACGCGGCCGCGGTCCGCTACCACTACGACGCCGGCAACGACTTCTTTCGGCTGTTCCTCGATGAGTCGATGACATACAGCTGCGCGATCTTCTCTCGCGGCGCGCAGACGCTCGAGGAGGCGCAGCAGGGGAAACTCGAGCTGATCGCCGGAAAGCTCGCGCTGGCGCCGGGAATGCGCCTGCTCGACGTCGGCTGCGGCTGGGGGAGCTTCGCGATCCACGCCGCGCGCGAGCACGGGGTGAGCGTGCTCGGCATCACGCTCTCAGCGCCCCAGGCCGAGCTGGCGCGCGAGCGCGTCGCAGCGGCGGGCCTCGCCGAGCAAATCGAGATCCGCGTCGCCGACTACCGCCGCCTCGAGGCCGGGACCTTCGACGCGATCGCGAGCATCGGCATGGCCGAGCACGTCGGTGAGACTCAGATCGACGTGTATGGGCGCACGCTCTTCGGGCTGCTGCGTCCAGGTGGCGTGCTCCTGAACCACGCGATCGCCGCCCTGGACCCGGCCTCGGACCCGCACGAGGATCTCTTCTCCACGCGCTACGTCTTCCCCGACGGCGAGCCCCTGCCGCTGTCGCGCATCCAGCTGGCGCTCGAGCGAGCCGGCTTCCACAGCGAGCACATCGAGGGATTCCGCGAGGACTACGCGATCACGCTACGCCACTGGGCCGAGCGCCTCGACGAGCACCTCGAGGAGGCCGAGCGCCTCGCCGGGATCGAGCGTCTGCGTGTCTGGAGGCTCTATCTGCGGGCCGCCGGGCACGGTTTCGCGGAGGGGCTCACAGCCGTCTACCAGGTACGCGCGCGGCGCCCGGATTAGAACTTGCACGAGTCTCCTGGACGCGCTGGGCTGACGAGGGCTAGAATGCACGCACCTTGCGGATGTAGCTCAGCTGGCTAGAGCGTCGCCTTGCCATGGCGAAGGTCGAGGGTTCGAATCCCTTCATCCGCTTCATGCAAAACCCCTGATAATCCGGCGGGTTTTGTCGTTAAGGGACGGACGCGATCGTCTCGATTTTGGCCGTGGGTAGCACTCTTGGGTACCAAGCCGACCTGCTGCCGGCAGCACAGGAGGTGGGCGGCGGATGATCTGGACGCATGGAACGGATCGCGAATGCAAGGAATCGTCTGCATCCTCGTCATCAGTGCCAGGGCATCGGGACAGGGACCGCGTCGGGGATGCTTGGGTGGCGGAGGATGTGGTGGCGGCTGCCGCTTGACGTACCAGCCCCGGCCTTCGAGGATCTTGACGAGCTGCTTGCCCGTGACGGCCGGGGTCTGGCTCACGCGGCGTGGACCGCTACGCGGTCACGATGCACCGAGGGGATGGGAAGGCCATCCTCGTGCATCACTTCGAGATACCCCTCGATCGCCTCTTGGGCGTTCGTGCGCGCTTCCTCAATTGTCTCGCCCTGAGTCGCAACACTCGGCAACTCGGGCACGAACACGCTGTAGCCGCCCTCCGACTCGGCCACGATCACGACATCAAACATGCGTTCTGCGCTCATAGGTCTGGCAAACGATAGCGCGACAGCCGCGGCTGGTTCGGGATGCCAGGGGAGGGGTCGCTGGGGCGTCAGCCCTCGCCGTCTGTGGGCAGCTTCCCGAAGTGCTGCTCGAACTCTGTCGGGGTCAGTTCGCGCTCGCCCTGGCTGGAGGGCACCCTGGTCGCGGCTGCTCGCTGTCGCTCGTCTTCCGCCGCTGCACAGCGCAACTACAGTTGCTCCCATGTCAAGGGAAGCGCGGAAATTCCGGGATTTGGTCGGGCCTGCCCGGATGGGTCATCATGTGGTCGTGGCTGTCGCGCGTAATCGACCCACGGACCAAGCCGCCCGCGCCGTGGTGGTCGTATACGTCGTGCTCACTGCGGCTCCATTCGTGTTTGCGGCGACACATGCGTGGTTTTGGAATCACCATCACTCTGTCGCTCCGATCGCGGCCGGGCTCGTCGGACTCCTTCTTGTTGCGCTCGTCCTTCGCCAGCGCTGGACGTGGATGATCCTCGTCATCTTCGACGGCTTTGTGGTCATCTCGTACGCCTGGGAGTGGAGTGGAGCAGTGACGTTCGTCGTGAACCTTGCAGCCTTCGCGCTCCTGCTTTCCCCACCCATGCGGCGATACGTGGGAGCGCGTGCGCTCCGCGTTCCCCGGCCCGGGAAGACAATTCTCAGCTGATCTGCACCGCCGTTTCATCGGCCGGGAGCCTCGATGGTGTGGTGAGCAGCTGGTGGAAGTGGCGTGCGAGGAGTCGCTTGAGGCAGCGCAGCGCCTCCATGCGGCTCTTGCCTTCGGCTTCCTTGCGTTCGAGGTAGGCGCGGCTTTGAGGGTCGCGTCGTCCGCGGGTGATCGCGATGATGTGCAGTGCCCGGTTGAGCTGGCGGTTGCCGCCGCGGTCGAGGCGGTAGCGGTCTTTTCTGCCGGAGGAGACGGGGATTGGTGCGACGCCGGCCATCCTGGCGAACTGCGCGTCGGTGGCGAACCGCTGGGCTCCGGCGGTTTGCCCGATTAGGATCGCGGCGGTGAGGGGGCCGCAGCCTGTCTCGGCGAGTAGCCGCGGGTTATGGGTCTTGACGAGGTCGCGCAACTCGCGCTTGAGCGCCTCGGCTTCACGCGCGAGAAGCCGGATGCGTTTGGCTTGTTCTTTGGCGATCCTGACGCGTGCGGTCTGAGGGAGCGCGCGCAGGCGCCTGGTGATGCGTTCGAGCTGACCTGGGTAGTCCAGCTTGCGTGTGGGGACGGTGGCCTCCAGTTCGGGGTCGAGGATCACGAGGTTCCAGCGCAGCCGGTTGGTGAGCCTGATGCGCTCGTTGACGAGCGCGTCGTGGTGGTCGCACAGCAGCCGGATCTCCATTGCGCTCTCGTCCAGGTATGCGGTAGGGAACCGCTCAAGGCCCTCCCGGAGGACCGCGCGGGCGATCGCTCTGGCATCGATCTGGTCGGACTTCCCGGGCTCGCGTTCCCCGCGACGTGAGGCGCCCATCAGCTTCGGCGCGACTCTCACGACGCGCTCCCCGGCAGCGATGAGGGCATGCTCGAGGTGCTGGGAGACGTGTCGGCAGTCCTCGATTGCCCACACGATCTCCGGGCCGAGCTCGTGTGCCCAGCGCAGCGCGTCGATATGCCCGTTCTCTTTGGCGGGGATCTCCTTCTCAGTGAGGAGCTGCCCGGTGGCCGCGTCGACGGCGGCGAGGGCGTGGGTGCTCTTGTGGGTATCCGCTCCGATCACGATCATCCAGAACGTCCTTTCAATCGATGTGGTGTCGCTTGAACTGGACCTCCGGCGGACAAGCCTTTCCTGGGGGCGATTGCCACGCTCCTATTAGGTCACGCCGACGGTCCCGGGCGGCGGTGGACGACACAACGGACGATGGTCAGGCCGGCAGCCACCGGCCGACAAACAGACCACGAGTCAGTCCACCGTCAGCCCGAGACCCAACCCGACCAGCCGGACACCACCAACGGCAATCCCTTCCTGCCAGAAAGCACCCAGCCAGCCGGCCGTCGCACCGGACCACCGCCCGGCCTAAAGAACACTGCCAGGAAGAACAGACTACGGGTATGAAATACCGCTTGGGCCTGCTGTCCGGTGGTGATCCTAAGGTCGCTTGACCGGGACAGGGGCTCGTGGGAAGGACGCTTGTGGGCAGGCCGCCGTGCATTTGGGCTGTGA